>JAQCNI010000038.1 GCA_028275105.1 Halorubrum sp. | reverse complement strand
CGCGCGCGGGTAGCCAAGCCAGGCCAACGGCGCAGCGCTTAGGACGCTGTCCCGTAGGGGTCCGCCGGTTCGAATCCGGTCCCGCGCATACCGCCTCGAACGACGGTGAGAGGCGCGTCTGCGCGATGAGGTTCGAATCCTATCGGTCGCGCGCAGGGAAGCGAGCACGTCCGATTCCGGTTCGAATCCGGTCCCGCGCATGAGCGAACGAAGTGAGCAAAGAGCAGGCATGGATTCGAAGCCTGCGAGGAACGCGCAGCGAATAGATGTGAGCGAGCATTTCTCGCTCCGGTTCGAATCCGGTCCCGCGCATACCGCCTCGAACGACGGACTGAAAGCGACCCTCACACGTCGAGCCGCTGGAACCGCACGACGGCGAACGCCAGCAGGGCACCGGACAGGGCCAGCACCGCCGCGAGCGACGCCGCCGGGTCGACGTATCCGATCAGCTCCAGCGACCCCTCCGGCTCGCCGTCGGGGAGCTCGTACGCGCCGGTCCAGAGCGCGAGCCCCGCTTTGACGTCGAGCGGGAGCGGGTCGCCAAGCGTCTCGTGGATCCACACGTAGACGTTCCCGAGGTGATAGCTGACGTCGAGAACGTACAACGAGTAGTCCTCGTAGATCGAGCCCGGAAGTACCCGCGCGACGAACAGCGCGAAGAACAGCACCGCCGGGAGCGCGGTCACGACCGCCGTCCGGAGTTGGTTCCGCGTGACCACGGCGGCCGCGATCCCCAGCGATCCGACGAACACGCAGACGAACAGGAGGTAGACGGCCGTCTCCGGGAGTACCGCGAACACCCCGCCGCCGATCGCCGCCGGGTTGAACCCGCCCATTCGGAACATCACGACGGCCGCGAGCAGCGCGCTCGCGGCCCCCACGGCGAACAGGAAGACGACGTTCGCGGCGAGGACGGCGAGCAACACCTCCCACCGCCTGACGGGTTTGCTCAGGAGCATGCCGAGCGTCCCCTGTTCGGACTCCTTCGCCAGCGTGACCGCGGCGAAGGCCGCCCCCGCGAGCAGTACCGGGAGGCTGATCCCCCACAGCCACGACAGCGGGACGTACACCGACAGCAACTCGAGCTCCTGCTCCGCGACCGGGAGCTCGCCGACGCCGTCCGGAACCTCGTTCGTGAACCCGAGCCCGAGGAAGAACAGGACGGTGACGTGGCCGGCGAGGTACGCCAGCACCGTCCTCGGGTCCGAGAGGTCGCCGATCGTCTTCCGGAACACGGCGAGGAACACCCGCATCTCAGCTTCCCCCTCCGTCGTCGAGAACGTCGAGGAAGCGGTCCTCCAGCCCGCTCTCCCGCCCCATCGAGTGGAGGCCGAGTTCGGCGTCGCTTACGACCCGCGGGAGGGCGACGGTGAACGCCGTGGGCTCCGCGGCGGTGACCACGAGCGACCCGTCGTCCGTTCGGTCGACGGACTCGACCGTCCCCTCGCCGGCGAGCAGCTCCGCGAGCAGGTCGTTGTCGGAGCTGTCCACCAGGTATCGTTCGACGCCGGTCGACACGATCACCTCTTCGAGGGGACCGGAGGTCACGATCCGTCCCTCCCGAAGGAAGGTGACGGTGTCGACGAACCGTTCCAGCTCCGTGAGAACGTGGCTACTCACGAAGACGGTCGCCCCCTCCTCCGTGAGCGCTTCGAGGGCGTCGATTATCATGGCCCGTCCCTCCGGGTCCAGCGCGGCGGTCGGCTCGTCGAGTATCAGTAGCTCCGGTTCGGTGAGCATCGCCTGTGCGACCGCGACCTTCCGTAACATCCCGCCGCTGTACCCGTCGAGCGACTGGTCGGCCGCGTCCGCGAGGTCGAGCCAGTCAAGTAGCTCGTCGGCGCGGTCCGCCGCGGAACCGGACACGCCGGCGACGGTCCCCATGTACGTCAGGTACTCGCGACCGCTCATCGACCCGTAGAACTCCGTGTCCTGGGGCGCGTACCCGATCTTCTCCGTCGCGGCGAGCGTTCCGGCGGGCTCGCCGTCGATGTACGCCTCGCCGTCGGTCGGCGTAACGAGCCCCACCAGCATCCGCATCGTCGTGCTCTTGCCGGCGCCGTTGTGGCCGACGAACCCGTGGACGCTCCCCTCCTCGACGGTCAGATCGATCCCGTCGACGGCCGTCACGTCATCGTACCGCTTCGTCAGATCCTCGGTTTGTATCATCGTCATCGTCTCACCCGAATCGCCGCCGTCCGTACGGGTATAGCAGCGTGCCAACGGCGAGCCCGGTCACGCCGTACAACAACAGGTCGAGCGCCGAATCGTCGGGAGGGGACTCCCCGCCGACGGTTCGGGCGGTCCCGTCCCCGCGGCGTATCGTCGCGGTTCCCTCCCCGTCGACGTCCGTTCCGACGTTCTCGAAGGTGTTGCCCGCCAGCGCCGCGTCGACGTCGACCAGTTCGTCGCCGACTCGGCCGCTGAGGAACACCCCCCGCTCGGCGTCCCGGACGACGTTGTCCCGGACGGCGGCGTTGACGCTGAAGTCCCGCAGCGAGACGCCGGTTTCCGTCGCCCTGATACGGCTCCCCCGAACGACGAGGCTCTTCGTGAACTGTGCGGACACCCCGTTCGTCGCCCCGGAGAGGTCGAGGTCCCCGAGGCGCACCCCGTCGCCGTCGAGCACGCTCACCGCGCCGGTCGCGCCCTCGGCGACGACCTCGATCCCGGCGAGCGTGACGAAGTGGGAGCGTATCTGGACCCCGAACGTCCGGCTCCCGGCGTCACCGCCCGGGACGACCACCGTCGGGTCATGTCCCTCCGCGGCCGCGAGCGTGATCGGCTCGTCGACGACGAGCCCCGCCCGGTCGTCGCGGCTCTCCTCGAAGATGGGGAGCCGGGACCGCGAGTCGGGGACCGTGGCGTCGACCGGTTCGGGGGGCAGCTCCCATCTGTCGCCGGCGAGGGCGACGACCGTCCCCGGGGCGGCGACGGCGACGGCCGTCCGGACGTCCTCCTCGCCCGTGACCCGAAGCGGCCGTTCGTGGACGTGGACCGCGTCGAGTTCGACCTCGGCGACGGCGGTGTCCCCGGAGTCCTCGTCCGGGTTCGCGACGCCGACGGTGAGGGCGAGGGTCCCCCGAACCCCGTCGTCGACCGACGCTTCGACACGGATCGTCGCCGCGTCCTCCGGGAGTTCGGCCGGTTGCCCCGGCTCGACCGCCTCGCCGTTCATCCTCGCCGACACCGCGGACGGGTCGACCGGCGCGGCCGACTCCCGGGCGAAGACGGCGGCCGATTCGGCGTGTTCGACCTCGAACTCGAGGGCGACCGTCCCGCCCGGCGGGACCCTGGTCGGGGGGCGTGACGTCCGCCGGATGTCCGGCCAGCGTCGCGATTCGAACGCGAGGTCCCGTCCGTCGCCGGGCTCGACGCGCCGGGTGACGGGTTCGTATCCCGTCGCCGAGGCGGTGACCGACGCCTCCCCGGCCGGAACCGACAGCGTGTACCGCCCCTGCTCGTCGGTCCGGGCCGTCGCGCCGGTCACCGCGGTCACGGTCGCGTCGGTCACCGGGGCACCGTCCGGATCGGTCACCGTCCCGGCGACCTCCCGGCCTCGTCCCCCGACCTCCGCGGCGGCGGCGGCCGCGTTCACCACGCCGCGTCCGAACGCCCCGTTCGGCTCCGGACGGTCGTACGGCTCGCCCGGCTGCTCGGCGGTCTCGGCGAGGACCCGTTCGATCTCCGCCGGCGTGAGGTCCCCGTCGAGCGACCGGAGGAGGGCAACCACGCCGGCGACGTGCGGCGGCGCGTTGCTGTAGCCGTCGTTCCGCCGGTGGCCCCCGTCGAACTCCTCGTTGTCGGGGATCGCCGACGGGACGTCGACGCCGGCGGTCACCACCGTCGGCAGGACGTACCCGTCCGGCCAGTCGTCGGGGACCGCGTCGCTTCGCCAGTACCGGTCGGTCCGTATCTCGCCGCCGTTTCCGTCCCGATACGGGTTCAACTCCTCGTCGACGGCGCCGGCGGTGAGCGTGTGATGGAAGGCGCCGGGCGCGAAGAAGAGGTCGGATCCGAACGCGGACGCGACGGGAACGGCCCCGGCCGCGACGGCGTTCGAGAAGGGTTCGATCGCCTCGTGCGCGAGCGGGCCGAACTCGAAGCTCATCGAGACGGCGTCGGCCCCGTTCTCGACGGCCCATTCGAGGCCGGCTATCGACGACGCCAGGACCCCGTCCGGGTCCTGCCGCGCGACGAGCAGGTCGGCGTCCGGGGCGACGCCGATCCGCGTTCCGCTGGCGTCGCCGCCCGTCGCGATCCCGCTCATCCCGGTCCCGTGGCCGTTGGGGTCGTGCGGGTCGCCGTCGACGCGTTGTCCCTCGGCGTCGAACTCGGCCCACGCGTCGAGATCGATGTCCGGATGTGAGGGGTCGACCCCGGTGTCGATCACGGCGATCCGCGCCCCCTCGCCGCGGGTGTCGAACCGGTCCCAGACCGCCGGGACGTTCATCATCTCCAGCCCGTAGGCGACGTCCCCGTCGACCTGCCGGACCGCCGATCTGCCCGAATCGGCGTCCCCGAACTGTGGGGATGCGCTCCGCGAACCGACCGCCCCCGTCCGGTGGACCCGCTCGACCCCCTCGACGGCAGCGAGGTCCGCGAACGACGCCCGTTCGGTGTGGACGGCGACGAGGGCGGCGTTCGCCAGCCAGAACCGCCGGCGTATCTCGACCCCCGGCGTCCCATCGACGTAGTCGACGACCCGTTGCTGTGTCCGCGCCGCGTGGTCCCTGAGCCCCGCCACGACGTCCGCCCGCGACGACCTGTCCGGCGATCCGGCCACCGCCGCCGGTTCGAGCCGAACGATCCCCTCGACGCGCCCCGAGCGTTCCGCCAGTTCGGCGTCGAAGGCCGCTCGACCGTCGTCGACCGCGCCGACCGCCGCCGCCGTTCCCCCCGTGGCGGCCAGGAACCCGCGCCGCCCGATCGCGGTCCCGGTATCCATGCTCCCGATCAAGTGGTTCCGTTACTAAAATTTATTCTTGCGGACCCGTCGTAACGGGTACGTTCCGAGGGGTCGACCTCGCCAACGCGCTCGGCGACCGTTCCACGTTTGGGGACGGTTTCACGTCGAGGGCGGACCCTCGATTGGGACGGTTTCAAGTGCTCGCTCGCCCGATACATGGACGACTAATGGAGCCGCCAGAGATCGAGCGACTGGACGAGCGGACGGTCCAGCGGATCGCGGCCGGCGAGGTGGTCGAGCGCCCGGCCAGCGTGGTCAAGGAGTTGATCGAGAACAGCCTCGATGCCGGCGCGAGCCGCGTCGCGGTGAGCGTCGAGGCCGGCGGTACCGAGGGGGTCCGCGTCCGCGACGACGGCGTCGGAATCCCGGCCGACCAACTGGAGGCGGCTGTCGCCGAACACGCGACCTCGAAGATCGCCGACATCGAGGACTTGGACGCCGGGGTCGGGACGCTCGGGTTCCGCGGCGAGGCGCTGTACACGATCGGGGCCGTCTCGCGGCTGACCGTCCGGTCGAAACCCCTGGGCGCGGACGCCGGAGCCGAGGTCACCGTCGAGGGGGGGACCGTCGGCGAGGTGCGACCCGCCGGCTGTCCGCGGGGGACGACGGTCGAGGTCGAGGACCTGTTCTACAACACCCCTGCACGCGAGAAGTTCCTCAAACGGGTAACGACGGAGTTTGACCACGTCAATACGGTCGTGACGGGATACGCGCTCGCGAATCCCGACGTCGCCGTCTCGCTCGAACACGACGGCCGCGAGACGTTCGCGACCGAGGGGAACGGCGACCTCCGCTCGGCGGTGCTGGCGGTGTACGGCCGCGAGGTCGCGGAGTCGATGGTGGACGTCGACTGGGAACCGGACGGCCCGGACGACGGGAGCGTGTCGGACGATCCGAAAGCGGATCTCCCCGTGACGCGCGCGACCGGGCTCGTCTCGCACCCGGAGACGACCCGGTCCTCACGCGACTACCTCGCGACGTACGTCAACGGGCGGTACGTGACTGCCGGGGCGCTCCGCAAGGCGGTCCTCGACGCGTACGGCGGACAACTCGCCCCGGACCGGTACCCGTTTGCGGTGCTTTTCGTCGAGGTTCCGCCCGACTCCGTCGACGTGAACGTCCACCCGCGCAAACTTGAAGTGCGGTTTGATGCGGAGCCCGCCGTCCGCTCGGCGGTCGAGTCGGCGGTCGAGTCCGCGTTGCTCGACGACGGGTTGGTTCGATCCACCGCGCCACGCGGCCGGTCGGCGCCGGACGAGACCGAGATCAGCCCCGAGAGCCCGGACGCCGAGGCGGTCGGCGGGGCGGGGATCGGCGACGCGGAGCCGCCGGACGAGGGACGTGACGCCGACGTCGCCGCCGATCCCGCCGCCGATCCCGATGACGTCGCCGATCATACCGCCACTGACCCGGCCGTCGCCGAGCAGTCGACCGACGGCCGCGACCGCGCGGATACGGTCGGCTCGGCGGCGGAACTCTCACCGGACGACGAGGACGCGTGGACCGTCGACGGGCTCTCCGACGGCGTGGACGGCCCCGGCGACGTCGGTGAGGCGCGCCCCTCGTCGCGGGATTGGCAGTCGGATACCACCGACGTCGACGCCTCGGTCGCCGACTCGAACGCCGACGCTTCGGCTACCGACGTCCGCGAATCGGCTTCCACCGCCCCCGAGGCGGACGACCCCGCGCCCGACGACCTACCCCCTGATGCCCCCGCGTCGAACGACGCTCCCGCACGGAACGATGCCACCCGGGGGACCCGCACTCTCACGAGCCAGCGCACGCTGGCCGGCGGCGAGACGACCGACGAGCGCGAGTACGACTCGCTGCCGCCGCTGCGCGTCCTGGGACAGCTTCACGGGACGTACGTCGTCGCCGAGGATCCCGACGGGCTCGTGTTGATCGACCAGCACGCGGCCGACGAGCGGGTGAACTACGAGCGTCTGCGTGAGGCGTTTGCCGGCGGCGCGCCCGCCCAGGCGCTCGCGGAGCCGGTGACCGTCAAGTTGACCGCACGGGAGGCGGCGCTGTTCGGCGAGTTCGTCGACGATCTGGCCGGGATCGGGTTCCGCGCGGAGCGCACGGGCGACCGCGAGGTCGTCGTCGAGGCGGTGCCGGCCGTCTTCGACGCCGCGCTCGACCCGGAACTGCTCCGTGACGCCCTCTCGTCGTTCGTCGCGGACGCGACCGCGACCCGCGGCGAGGACGACACTCCCGACGGCGATGGCGACGCCGCTGCCGCCGCGACCGCCGACATCGACGACGCGGGGCCGGTGACGAACGTCGTCGACGACCTCCTCGCGGACTTGGCCTGCTACCCCTCGGTGACCGGGAACACGTCGCTGACCGAGGGCCGCGTCGTCGACCTCTTCGACCGGCTCGACGCCTGCGAGAACCCCTACGCCTGTCCGCACGGCCGACCGGTCGTGATCCGTCTCGACCACGGGGAATTGGAGTCCCGGTTCGAGCGCGACTACCCCGGCCATGGGGGTCGTCGTCGGGAATAGGGTCCCTTCGGTCGCTCGGCGGGTCACGACCCTCGGTGCGGGGCGCGCCGCCGCGGAGCGCGCCGCCGCGGAGCGCCCCACCACGGAGCGGGACGTTTTAGGCGCGCCGCGCGGACGCGGGGACATGGAACGCGTAGCGATCATCGGCGCGTCGATGACCCGGTTCGGGGAGCGGGACGCGTGGGTGTCCGAACTGCTCGCCGAGGCCGGCGCGGCGGCACTCGACGACGCCGGCATCGCCGGCGACGACCTTGACCATCTGTACGTCTCGAACATGGCCAGCGGCGAGTTCGAGGGCCAGACGGGGGTCCCGAACGGGCTCGCACACGACCTCGCCGCCACCCCGGCGTACACCGCCCGGATCGACCAGACCTCCTCGTCGGGCGGCGCGGGCGTGTACGCCGCGTGGCAGTCGGTCGCCTCCGGTGCGAGCGACCTCACGATGTTGGTCGGCGGCGAAAAGATGACCCACCGAACCACCGCGGAGGCGACCGACGTGATCGCGTCGCTCACGCACCCGGTCGAGTACAAACACGGCGTCACGCTTCCGTCGTTCGCGGGGCTCACCGCGCGACTGTACCTCGACGAGTATGACGCCCCCCGAGAGAGCCTCGGGAAGGTCGCGGTGAAGAACCACCGGAACGGCATCGATAACCCGCACGCGCAGTTTCGGAAGGAGGTCGACCTCGACACGGTGCTCGAGTCGCCGATCGTCGCCGCCCCCCTCCGGCTGTACGACTTCTGTCCGATCACGGACGGCTCCGCCGGGCTCGTGTTCTGTCCCGAATCGGTCGCCGAGGCGTACGTCCCCGCCGACGACTACGCGGTAATCTCGGGAATCGGCGGCGCGACCGACACGCACGTCGTCCACGAACGCGCGGACCCCACCACGATGGGTGGGGTCGCCGACTCCTCGGATGCCGCCTACGAAATGGCGGGGATCGGGCCGGACGACGTCGACGTCGCGGAGCTTCACGACATGTTCACCATCCTCGAGTTCCTCCAGAGCGAGGACCTCGGCTTCTTCGCGAAGGGCGAGGGGTGGAAGGCGGTCGAGGCGGGCGTCACCGACCGCGACGGCGAGCTCCCGATCAACACCTCCGGGGGGCTCAAATCGAAGGGCCACCCGCTCGGGGCCAGCGGCGTCGCGCAGGTGTACGAGGTGTACAAACAGGTCACCGGCGACGCGGGCGCGCGGCAGGTTGACGCCGACACGGGGCTCGCGTGTAACGTCGGCGGGTTCGGCAACTGCGTAACGACGGCGGTTCTGGAGGGACCGGCATGAGCGACCGTGACGACCTCGAGACGACGGATTCGACGGCGGAGCCTGCCGCGGAGTCCGACGACGACCCGACGTTCGCGGCGGCCGAGTACGCCGACGGCTCGATCACCTATCCCCCGCACCCGGTCGGACCGAACGGCGCCGAGCGCGTCGGGACCGTCGACCTCCGCGGACACGAGGCCCGCGTGGTGACGTGGACGACGTCGACGGCGACGCCGCCGGGCGTCCGCGAGCCGAACACGCTCGCCATCGTCGAGTTCGACCTCGGGGGCGGGAACGACGACCGGCCCGTCCGCGCGCTGGGCCAAGTCGCCGTCGACGACGACGGCGAGCCGCTCGACGTCGCCATCGGCGATACGGTCGAGCCGGTGTACGCCGAGGAGCTGCGGGAGCCCAGCGCGGGGATTCGCGAACCCGACAGCCAGGCATGGGACGGGTTCCGGTTCCGCCCGGTCGAGTAGTCGGCGCCGGATCGCCGGCGTCGACCCGCGGTCGACGGGGACCGCTCACCGGATCGCCCGGACGCCGAACACCGACGTCGACACGCCGCCGATGACGATCGGCATCCAGTAGGTCGCGCCACGGAACGCGAACACGGCCGCGGTGATCACGGACGCCTCGATCCCGGTCGTCGGCACGAGCAGGGCGACGTATGCGGCCTCGATTCCGCCGAGCCCGCCCGGAAGCGGCGTCGCGCCGGCGAGATTTGACAGGGGGATCACGAACAACAACACGTGCGGCGGGACCGGGTGGCCGACCGCGGCGAACGCCGCCGTCAGCGCGGCCACCTGCGCAAGCCATCCACAGAGCGACAGCCCGACGACGACGGATAGTCGCCAGCGGTCGGTTCCGACGCGCTCGATGTCGCCGAAGAACCGACGCATCCGGTCCGCGAGGTCCGACTCGAGCGTTTCGGTGTCGAACCGCCCCGGCGCGATCCGGTCGATCCGGGGTGCGACGACGGGCGGCAATCGCTCGACGATCGTCCGCCGCCGGCGCCACACGACCGCGATGGCGACCACGATCACGGCGATCAAGCCGACCGCCGATCCGACGGCGGTCCCGAGCCGGTCACCGACCGCGGCGGTGGTGGCGTAGTAGCCGACGCCGACGAACACCAACGAGAGGGACGGGACGACGTTGAGGACGTCCACGCTCGCGATGCCCGCCAGCCCGGTCTCGTACCGACAGCCCGAGGCCTTCGAGATGAGCAGCGACGCGACCGGCTCGCCGCCGGCCTGCCCGAATGGCGTCACGTTGTTCGCGAAGACGGCCCCGGCGTACACGAAGAAGGCGGTTACCACGGGGATATCCACGTCGAGCGAGCCGAGGACGGTCCGGAGCATCAGGCTCCAGGCGGCCAGCCAGCAGAGCGCGAACCCGAACGTCACCGCGACGAGCGACGGGTCCGCCGACGCGAGCGACCGGACGACGTCCCCGGCGCCGACGAGGGCGAACAGGACCACGAGGACGACGGCCGCTCCTGCCCCCCCGAGGAGCAGCGTGCGTTGATTCCCGTCAGCCATGTTCGTCGTACAGCGGTATCGGACTTGAAACGTCTGATCGCCGCCGAGCCCGCGGGCGGATCGGCGCCCGCGGCTGCCGGACACGATCCGACGAGGACGCCGGGGATATGGTCGGTCGGGGACGCGAGGCTCAGATCAATAAGAATACAACGTTCGATCCGAAACGACACGGTAACCGATGGAAGACCAGCGTTTCCTCGAATCGGAGTGGGACTACTGTCTGGTGTTGGACGCGTGCCGGTACGACGTGTTCCGGGACGTGTACGACGAGTACCTCGACGGGTCGCTACAGAAACGCTGGAGCACCGGTTCGTCCACTCCGGAGTGGGCCTACCGAACGTTCACCGACGAGCACGACATCGCGTACTTCTCCGGGAACCCCTTCATCAACGACCTCGGAATCCCGCTGAACGAACTCAAGTGGGGCGCGAGCTGTGACTACGAGTGGACCGCGTCCGACCACATCGGCGACGTCCACGACGTCTGGAAGACCGGCTGGGACGACGACCTCGGGACGGTTCCGCCCGAGAGTCTCGCCGAGGCGTACCGCGAGAACACGGACGCCGTCGAACGGGCCGACCGGACGGTGCTCCACTACATGCAGCCGCACGCCCCGTACCTCTCCCGCGGGAAGGGCCAAAAGCTCAAACAGATCCGGAAGGGGATCCGTCGACAGGCGGAGGCCGAGGCGAACGACGGGAACGGCGACTCGAATGGAACCGACGACGGCGGCGCCCTCTCCTCGCTCGGCGACGCCATCCGTCCGAAAGTCGAAGGGAAACTCGAGGAGAGCGAACTGGCACAGAAGGCGGGCCTCTGGCTGGAGCTCGACCCGACGGAGCTCGTCGCCAACGGGACTCGAGTGGCGGCGCTCGAACTGTACGAGGAGAACCTCCGGATCGCCCTCGAGTCCCTCGCCGAACTGATCCCCGAACTCGACGGCCGCGTCGTCGTCACCGCCGATCACGGCGAGGCGTTCGGCGAGGACGGGGTCTGGGAACACCACATCGAGACGCACATCCCGCCGCTCATGGAGGTGCCGTGGCTCGAAGTCGAGTGACCGGGACAGCATGAGGATCTGTCACTACCTCGAGTTCGAGGACCGCGTCACCGGTGGGATCCGCGAGTCGGTCGCCCACCAGCGACGGATCCTCGACCGGCTCGACCTGACGTACACGACCGAGCCGAGTCTCGAGGTCGACGTCTTTCACGCGAACCTCCTCGGTCCCCGATCCGTGTGGTACGCACGCCGCGCGCGACGACTGGGAATCCCCGTCGTGGCGCACACCCATGTGACCGCCGAGGACTTTGGCGACAGCTTCCGGTTCACGAACGCGCTCGCCCGGCCCCTGCGGCCGTATCTGGCGTGGGCCTACGGGCTTGCCGACGCGTTGGTCTGCCCCTCCGAGTACAACGAGGGCGTGATCGAAACGTACGCCGACGGCTCGACGACCGTGATCTCCAACGGCGTCGACCGCGGGAAGCTCACGGGGTTCGAGTCGTTGGAAGCGACGTACCGCGAGCGGTACGACCTCGACCCTCCCGTCGTGTTCCTCGTCGGTCACGTGATCAAACGGAAGGGCCTCGACACGTTCGTCGATCTTGCCCGCCGGCTGCCCGATCTCGATTTCGCCTGGTTCGGGCCGCTTGACCTCCCGTTGAAGGGGCGCGAGACGACTCGGCTGATAGAGAACGCACCGGAGAACTGTACGTTCACCGGCTATATCGACGATATCCGCGGTGCGTACGCCGCCGGCGACGTGTTCTGTTTCCCGACCCACGAGGAGAACGAGGGGATCGCCCTGCTCGAGGCGATGGCGACGGGGAAGCCGGTCCTCGTCCGCGACATCGAGACGTTCGCGTGGCTCGAGGACGGCGAGGACTGCCTGAAGACGCCGGCGACGGCGGGAGTCGGCGCGTTCGCCCACGCGCTCGACCGGCTTCGCGACCCCGACCTCCGACGTCGACTCGGCGAGAACGCGGCCGAACGGAGCGAGGCGTTCTCGCTCGACAGGCTCGCCGATCGGTACCGGTCGCTGTACGAGGGGGTGGTCTGAGTGCGGATCGGCTTTTTCACCGACAGCTACTTCCCCGGAATAGATGGGGTCACCTATACGATCGACCTCTGGCGCGAGGAACTCGAAGGGAGGGGCCACGAGGTGTACGTCGTGTATCCGGACGGCGACTACGAGCCCGGCGAGCGCGAGATCCCGGTCCGGTCGGTGCCGAACCCGTTCTACGGCGGGTACCGGATCCCCATGTTCCGGCGGCCGTCGACGCTCCCCGAACTCGACGTCGTCCACTGTCACGGCCCCGCCGCGGTCGGGATCCTCGGGCGCTACTACGCCCGGAGCCATGACCTCCCGGCGATCTACACCCACCACACGCCACTCGAGGAGTACTTCGAACAGAGCATTCATCTCCCGTCGGTTGCGAACGCCCTCTCGCGGCTGTACGTTCCCGTGGAGAACGCCTTCCTCCGGAGCTTCGACGTCGTGACCGCCTCGACCGGGCAGATCGACCGCGGCGTCGAACACGTCGCGCTTCCGGTCGGGATCGACATGGACTTTTTCGGGCCGACCGAGGAGGACCGGTACCCCGACCGGACCGTGGTCGGGTACAGCGGCCGCCTCAGCATGGAGAAGAACGTCGAGCAAATCCTGTGCGTCGCCGAGACGCTCCCCGAGTACGAGTTCGTCGTCGTCGGCGAGGGGCCGCGTCGCAAGTCGCTCGAACGGGCCTCCCCGGAGAACGTCGAACTCCGCGACTTCCTTCCCCGCGAGGAGCTTCCCACGTTTTATTCCTCCATCGACGCGTTCGTGACCGCCTCGACCGGCGACACGCTTGGCCTCTCGACGCTCGAGGCCAACGCCTGCGGCACGCCCGTCGCCGCGCCCGACGTTCCCCCGTTCGACCGTACGATCGGCCCGGATAACGGCGAGCGGTTCGCGCACGGCGACCTCGGGGCGATGGCCGACGCCATCGAGACGTGTCTCGGGACGAACCGGGATACGAGGGCCGCCGCCGAGGAGTACGACGTCCGCCGGACGCTGGCGCACCTCGAGTACCTGTATCGCGGGGTCCGGACGTCGGCCGATGGGGTCCCGACGTCGGCCGAGGACGGCTGGACCCTCCCCGACGAGTCGCTTGACTGATCGGTCCGCCGCTCCGACACTGCCAACGCCGGGAGATCGAGTCAGATCCGCCTGAAGTCGCCGAGCCGCGTCCCGTTCAGCAGGTACGCGTCGCCCGCCGCGAGCCCGTCCGGGAGGAACGGCGCGAGGAACGACCCTCCCTCGACGTTGATCCACGTCCCGCCGGACCGCTCGTTGAACGCCGGAAAGACGACGAGTTCCGGGGTCGACTCCGCGGGACCGGACGGGTTGATGGGGTCGGTAGTATCGGCCCCTGTGTCGTCGAAGACCGCCTCCGTCGTCGGCCCGCGGAGCCAGGCGCGTTCGGTTCGTGACCCGCCGACCGCGTCCTCCAGCCTGACCTGCGGGTGTTCGTGCCCCATACAGACGACGTCGGCCGCGCGGAGCGCCGGGTCCGGCCACGTGTGGCCATGGGCGACGCCGACGCGGCCGCCGTCGGAACGACCCTCGCCGTCGCCGGAACGGTCGCCGGCGACTTCGCCCGCCGGCTCCGGTCCGAGCAGTCCGCCTCCCGGGCCGACCACGTCGACGTCGGCGGCGAACGCGTCGGCGACGCCCGCGTCGTGGTTCCCCTCGACGAGCGTTAACGGAACGCGGTCGGTGACCGCCCGCACCAGCGTCTCCAACTCGGTCCGTTCCTCGCCCTCGGGCGCGGCGATCCGGTGGGCGAGGTCGCCGAGGACGACGAGCCGGTCGGCGTCCGTCCCGTCGATCAGCGAACACAACCGGGTCCGTCGCTCGTCGGCGCGGCTCTCGAGTTCCACTCCGCGTTCGTATCTGAGGCCGGCCTCGATGCCGGCGTGGACGTCGGCGACGAGCAGCGCGCGCTCACCGGACAGGCTCGCGACGGCCGCCGGTTCGCCGGTGACCGGCTCGACCCGCGCCATCAGATCGCCTTGAGGACCCCATCGTTCGGCTCATAGCATTTCCCGCTCATCAGCGCGTCGCGGATCGCGTCCTCGACGCCGTCCGGGTCGACGCCGTACTCCGACGCGACCGTATCGACGATGGCGGTGCGCTCCGCGCCGTCGCCGTCGTCGAGCGACGCCATGGTTTCGACGACCGCGTCCTCGAGGTCGACGTCGACCTCGCCGGTATCGCTGCCGCCGGCGGCGGGCTTCGCCCCGCTATCGTCGTCGACGGCCCCATCATCGCCGGGCCCCCCGTCGTCGTCGGCCCCGTCGTCGTCGTCGGCCCCGTCATCGCCGACGACCCCGTCTTCCCCGACGGCCCCGTCACCGCCGACGACCCCGTCACCGCCGACGGCCCCGTCTTCCCCGACGGCTCCGTCACCGCCGGCACCGACGTCGCCATCGGCAACCTCCGTGTCCCCCACCGTCGGATCGGCCGGGTCCGACGAACCGGACTCTCCGGCCGATCCCGCGTCGCCGGTGGTCCCGTCGCCGGTCTCGACCGCCTCCGCCGACTCGTCCGGGTCGGGCACGTCGATGTCGGCTTCCCCGGGCTCGTCGACCTCCGATCCGGTCGTGAAGTCGGTGCCGAACTCGGACTCGATCTCCTCGCGCTCCTCGTCGTCGAGCTCGTACATCTCGTCGGTCACGCCGGGATCCGTCGCCGGCTCGGCGTCGGACACTGCCCCGGTATCGTCGCCGTCGGCGGAGCTGTCGTCCGGCTCATCGACGTCGGGCAGACCGTCGTCCGGGTCGAAATCTCCGAGCCCGCCGCCGCCCGAGTCGCCGTCGACGTCGCCGCGCTCCGACGCGGTGGTCCCTCCCGCGGTGGGCGTCTCCGGCTCGGTCGGTTCCGTTTCGGGCGTAACTGATCCCGTCTCGGACGCGACCGATTCCGTTTCCGTCGCTTCCGCCGCCGACTCCGGGGTCCCCGGTCCGGTGGGATCGGCGGACCCGGCGGAGTTGGCGGAGTCGGCGGACGTCGCGTCGGCTTCGTCGCGGTCACCCCCCTCGATCCGCACGTCCGTCTCCGGGAGCGACCCGATCGAGGCCTCTCCGCCGGCATCGGGTGTAATGTCGGGCGTGCGGACGTCCTCGCGCTCGCCGGCGATCAGTTCGAGGGCGTCGACCGCGAGCCGGCGGACCGCCTCGACGTACGCGGTCGAAGTGTCGTAGTGGTCGATCGCTCTCGGGATCCCCGCCGCGAGTGCCGCCGGCGCGCCCCCGGTTTCGAGCGCGGTGCGGAGCGCGTCGCCGCGTTGATCGGACGCGAGCGCCCGGCGGAACACGGCGAGCCGGTCCAGCGTCGCCTCGGCCGCGGAGACGACCCACCGGTCCCGCGTGTCGGCGTCGACCTCGTTGAGGCTTTCCGGGCGAACGGAAGTGAACACGCGGTCGGAGTCCTCCGGCTCGAACGTCCGTGCCTTCCCCGTCAGGGCGACGAACGTGGGCGGGTCAGATCGCTCGAGGAACGCCTGTGCGTTCGGCTGGTACTGGCCCGCGTACGTGACGAACGCGGCGGATGGGTCGACGACCCGTCCGCGGCGCGTCTCGTCGTTGACGCGCTCGACCTCGGTGAGCACGCCGGCGACGAACAGGCGGTTGACGCGCGCGCCGGTCGGCGTCACCACGTAGTTCGGGGCCTGCTCCTCGTCGCTCTCGGAGTACGACAGCGAGGCGTCCTCGAACTCCGCGGCGAACAGCCGGTGGGCGACCTCCCGGGTCCCCGGGCCATCGTCGCTCATTCGCGCACCTCCGCGAGCGCCGCGCGGGCGCCCTCGGCCGGGGCGTCGTCGGCCGGCTCGAACGCGGTCGCGTTGAGCGTCGCGCCGTACTCGTCGACCGAGAGACTCCCCCGGACGCGGTAGGCCCCGCCGACGAGCGAGTCGGCAATATCCTTCGCGACGACGTCCTTGTCCATCGCGTCCGTCGCGGCCGAGAGCGCGTCGTCGAGCCCCCCGCCGTACACCGCGGCCGTGAGTTCGTCGTCGAGGACGACGGTGACCGTCCCGGTGCCGTCGTCGAGGATCGCCTTCACCCGGAGGTCGTCCTCGCCATCGACCTCGCCGTGACTTCGACACTGCTCGTTCTGGACGACCCGACCGCACTCGGGACAGCGCTCGATGAGACCGGAGCCGTCGCGAAGTTCGAGGACGTTCCCGAGGACCTCGACGTCGAACATCCCGCCCGACGCGACCGCCTCGGCGACGTCGACTCGCGGCGCGTCCGCGACGACGTCGACCGGGTCAGACAGCGGCGTCACCGTCGTAAATTCGGTGAGGTTGATCGAGGGGACGCCGCGGAACTCGCGGACGTACACGTCCTCGATCCGGAGGTCCGCGCCCGGATCCAGCGCCGGACGGGGGTCCCAGTCGGTGAAGGGAAGCTTCGCGGTCCCGTCGCCGACGACCCCCTCGCGGATCTCCGTCTCGCCGTCGCGCCCGGAGATCGTCTTGTCCTCAGCCTCCAGGACGCGAACCGCCACGTTGCGGCCGCGGTCACCGGCCGACAGGTCGACGAGGGGGCGGTCGCCGCCGACCTCGTGGTCGACCGCGACCGACTCGTCGGCGATCGCGACCGTCGTCGACTCGTTGAGGTTCAGTTCGGGCTCGCCGTCCCACTCGCGGACGCCGGCGTTGCCGACCGTCAGCGAGTCGTCGGGCTCGAAGCCGAAGTCCTGCCAAGCGGTGTAGGAGATCGTCCCCGTCCCGTCGGCGAATTCGCCCTCGTGGATCGTGAGGTCGTCGCCCTGATACCGAATGGTGCGGGTGCCCCGAGTGAGCACCCGGCCGGTGACCGTGACGTTGCCGTGGTCGGTCGTGATCCCGGCGAGGTCGACCGACTCGGGCGTCGGGCTCGACCCGCCGCCACCGCGTTCCCGCCGGACGCTCTGTTTGGCCTCGTCGATCGGCACGCTGTACTCCAGTAGGTTCTCCAGGTCCGCTTTGACCTCCGCCTTGTCGACGCCGAGGTCGGAGGCGAGCTCCTCGGCATGGCTGTTGACGTCCATCGATCGGCGTTTCGGCGCGACCGCACAAAAGAGTTGACACGGCGGTCCGGCCGCTCATGCCGCCGATCGGCCGGTCCGAGCGATCGGGTCCGGACGGCCGATCGCAACGCCGGCGGATCGGACCGCGCCGGCGACGACGGTCGTGGTGTCAACGCCGACCCCCCGCCGACGCCGGCACACCTAAGCGGCTGCCGCCCACAGGGCCCGATATGGCCGCATCCGACACGGGCGACGTCGACATCGACACGCGCGTTACGGCGAACCGGACGACGATCGAAGTCGAGGGGACCCGCGACCTAGCCGTCGTCGTTCGGTCCGCCGGCGGGGAGCGGATCTACCTCCCGCCGGAGAGCTTCGACGAGCCGGTCGCGGACTCGCCGTACGCCTCGCCGTACACGTCGCCGTACCAGTCCGCGGAGGCCCGCGACGACGACGGCACCCCGTACCGCGGCGCGGTCGAGAGCACCCGCGGGGTCGCCGAGACCGCCACCGGGTTCGTGGTCCGCCACCCGGAGCCGGTGACCGAGATCGACGTGTATCGGGCCGAGTGAACGACCGGGCGACGGGCGGGACGCGCCGCCTCCGCCGACGCCGGATCAGGCGACGTCGTCGTATATTTCGAGCGTGTCCGCCGCGACTTCTGACCAGTCACGGCGTTCGTACTCCGGCGGCGAGTCGCGATCGAGCGCGGTCACGAGCCCGTCGACGATCGACTCCGAGTCGGGCGTGACCTCCACGAGACAGTCCTCCGGAAGGATCTCCGCGGCGCCACAGCGCGTCGAGACGACTTGGGTGCCCGCCTCCAGCGCCTCCGTGATCGTGATCCCGAACGGCTCGGAGAACGACGGGGAGACGAACGCGTCACTCGCGGCGTAGTAGTCGCCCAGCTCCTCCTCCGGGACGTACCCGACGAACTCGACGCGGTCCTCGATCCCGAGCAGCTCCACGAATCGTTTTAGCTGCGCGGTCTGGTGACCGGAGCCGCCGACGACGAGCGTGACGTCGCGGCCACGGAGCTTCCGCATCGCGTACAGCAGGTGGGAGATCCCCTTCTGGTCGGTGTGGCGGCCGACGAAAAACAGCAATTCGCCGTCGATGCCGAGGTCCTCGCGCACGTCCTTCTTGGAGAACGTCGGCGTCGAGAATCCGTTGTATACGACCCGCGAGTCGGCGTCGTACAGCTCGCGGATGTCCTCGCGGACGATCTCGCTGACGGCGATGTTCGTGTCGGCGGCGTTCGCCAGCCGTCGCTCGGTCTCGACCTCGCGTTTCGGCGGGTCGATGTTTCGGTCGCTTGCCAATGAGTGGAACGACGCCACCCACGTCGCGTCCGAGGTCCGCGCCGCCTCCCGCCCCGGACCGTAGCCGAACCAGTCGTGGGTGTGTATCACGTCGTAGTCGGGCGCGAGCTCGACGAATCGGTCGCTGAGTCGACCGACCCGCGTCGCCACGTCGCCCTCGCCGGTCTCGACGCCCTCAACCCCGGGCTCGCCCTCGGGCGTGAGCTCCGCCGGCAACACGAGTTTGGCGTCGACGTCATACTCGTCGCGGAGCCCCGAGAACAGTTCCCCGACGTGAACGTCCAACCCGCCGGTGACGTTCGGCGGATACCCCCACCCCAGCATGAGTACGCTCGGTGGCATATCCCACCGTTGCGGGAGTCGCCACTTAGGTATGGCCATCGTTCACCGGGCTTCCGATCGGATCGCGGCCTTCGACGTGTCCTCGCGTGTCCGCCACATCGGACAACTGACGACCCGGCACCTTCGATAACAACGCCTTTGCCGCGGCGTCCCGCCCGGAGGCGTATGGGTATCCCGTCGGAGCGCATCGAGCGGCTGTTCGTGCTGTCCCGGGAGGCGGTCGTCGACGACGAGTACGACCGCGCACGCGAGTACATCCGGCTCGCACGGCGGATCGCGGAGCGGAACCGCTGTGGCGTTCCGCGGAAGTTCGAACGAAAGACCTGTGACGACTGCGCCGTGTACCTCCGGCCGGGCAAGACGGGCCGGGTCCGGCTCCGGTCCGGCCACGTCGTCGTCCGCTGTGTCGAATGCGGGGCGACCGCGCGCTACCCGCATGCCTGATCCGGGACCCGTACGACCTGATCCGGTTCGGTTGCTCCCCGTCCCGCCTACCGCGGATCATCGCCGGCGCGTACTGCGTTGAGGACCGCCGCGGTGCCGTCCATGAACCCGTCATCGAGCACGACGTCGGCGGTCGTCCGCGCCGCCCGGTCCGCGTTGGCGACGGCGTACGACGCGCCCGCCCGCTCGAACGTCGAGACGTCGTTCTCGCTGTCGCCGACCGCGACGAACGCCGCCGGGTCGACGTTGAGGGCGTCGGCGACGCG
Source organism: Halorubrum sp. (assembly GCA_028275105.1). Classification (GTDB taxonomy): domain Archaea; phylum Halobacteriota; class Halobacteria; order Halobacteriales; family Haloferacaceae; genus Halorubrum. Next base: position 12,979 of record JAQCNI010000038.1, on the reverse strand, counting down.
TTCGAGCCCCCTCCCCTTGCTCACGTCGGTCGATTTGACGTGGAACGCGTAGCCGGTGTCGACGATCTCGACCCCCTCGACGCCGGCCGCGACCTCGTGGAGCAGCGCCTCGTCGGCGTCGGTTGAGGCCGCGACCTCCGTCTCCCGCCACCGGTTCACCGTTTCGTCGGCGCCCCAGCCGAGGTCGCCGCCGCGCTCCTCGAACGCCGTCACGACGGCTCGGGGTCCGTCCGGGTTGCCGAGGATCGTCGTCCCGTCGTTGACGTGGACGACGCCGCCGTTCTCGGCGACGACTCGCGGCGAGCGCCCGAGGAACTCCGCGAGCGCGACCGGATACGGGAACGCCTTCCCGGTCGCGAACACCACCGGCGCCTCCCACCCGGGGAGCGCCTCGAAGACCCGGGCGTCGATCCGGCCGTCGGGCGTCGTCAGCGTCCCATCGATGTCGAGCGCGAGGGGCGGAACCATACGCTCGATCGGGGACGCCGGACGCAACTGTCTTCCGTTCTCAAAACGGCCGGGTCGCCCGGTCGAACAGCTCGCGGAACACGAGCGTCGGGAACCGCGGGACGAGCCGGCTCGGTGGCCGGCCCTTCCCCTCGCTCCGTTGTGCGGTGACTCGGTCGAGTAACTCCGCGTCGGCGAGCTCGTAGAGGACCCGACGGACCGTGGACTCCGAGAGGTCGACCGTCCGTCGCGACGATATCGTCTCCGTCGCGGTACTCACGGACGAACGGTCGGCTTCGGCCAGGCTCACCAGTTCGTACAGGAGCCGCCGTCGGCTCTCGGACAGCGCGAGCACGCGCCCGAGGGCGGCACAGGGTTTCGGCACCCCGTCGATCCCCTCGTCGAGGTCCAGCCCCCGGATCGTCGACGCGCCGGCCCGCTCGGCGTGGACCGCGGCGCCTGTGATCGCCGCGAGCGCGTCATGGGCGTCGCCCGCGGCCCACTCGGCGACCTCGCGGATCTGGTCGTGAGTGAGCGCGTTCCGCCCGAGCCCGGTCGAACACCGGCTCGTCAACAGTTCGACGAGCACGTGCCGGCGGTACCGGTCGAACGCGACCGTCGCGTCCGGCGTCCACTCGATCTCCGTGGGCGGGTCCCGGCCGAGACAGACCGGCACGACGTGGCCGCTGACGTCGTGGAGCCACTCCACGACGGTCGTCTCGGCCGGCGTTTCGGGCTCGTTCGTGTGGTCGACGGCGACGACGACGTCGGTTCCCGTGTTGACGGCCTCCCGGAGGGAGTCGGCGAGATCGTCGGTGCCGACCCCGTGGTCCGGGACCTCATCGTCGCTCACGGCGTCGAGCGTATCGTGGTAGAGACGGAACCGCGTCGATGCCCGCCGGGCGTCCACGTAGACGAACCCGGGAAGCGTCGGCTGGACCGCGCGCGTCGACGTCTGGATCGCCCGTTTCGGCCCACTGTGGGTCGCGAGCCGGTCGAACAGCGCCGACACGACGGCGGTCTTCCCGCAGCCTTTCGGTCCGTGGACGTAGATCCCCGGCGGGAGCAACCCCTCGAACGCCGGGCTGAGAACGTCCAGCAACCGTTCGAGCGCCGGGCCGCGGCCGACCGGCGATTCGAGGTGCGACACCGGGGAGACGGCGTCGACGTCGACGAGGACCCCCGCCCCGGCGTCGTACCCGAGTCGCCGCTCGATCCGGTCGTCGACGTTCACGGATACCCTCCCGTGACATGACGAGCCGTTCGCTCCGTGTCACGATGGTCGGACTTCGGGCGGCGGTCGGGTTCCACGGATCGATCCGCGCTTACCAGTGGTCGGGCTTGTACCGTTCGATGAGTGCGGTCGACACGAGGAACGACACGCCACTGATCACCCCGGCCACGACACCGACCGTGATCCGGATGCCGACCGACCCCTCCGAGAGTCCGGCCATCACAACCGCTACGATCGCCGCCACGACGACGAGATTTCGCGCGTCGCTCCGGTCGAACCCGCCGCGAAGCACCATACCCGTCGATCGGTTCGGGGACTTGTAAATCCCCCCCGATCGACCGTGCCTGTCCCGACCCGATGTGGCCGGCGATGACGTTCCGAACCACACCACCACCGTGGACGATCCTGACCGCGTCCACGCCGTCGATCCGAGCCGGAGTTGCCCGCTGAGATCCTCCCGCGCGGATGCCCGGACGTTTAAGACGTCCGGACGTCTCCCGGGTGGTATGACGGACCAACGGTTCGATGACTCGGTCGTCGCTGCGGACCGATGGAGCAAGGTGATCGCGCTCCTCGTCGCTATCGCAGTTTTCCTGCTCGCCAGCGAGCTGACGGCCGACGTCCGATTCAACTCGATCGTCGCCGCGGTTGCCGGGGTCGGCGCGCGACTGTACATTCCGTATCACGCGAGCGTCAGGGTCCCGAAGTCGGAACGACTTTCGCTCCGCGAACACCCGGTCGCAGGGAATTACCATCACGGGGCTGCGGGCATCGCTCTGATGATGGCGTCGCTGGTCTCCCTTGGTGTGTTCCTGCTCGATCAAGCGTTCCTCATCTCGGTTGGTATCGGCATCATATCGGGGGTTTTCGCGTACTTTGTGCTCGGATCTTCGCTGCCGACCGCCTGAAAAATCTCCGCCGTGGGAGCGTTTAGACCGCTCCGGGGACCCAAATGGCGGAACTGAAGATACCGAGGATCGACAGGATCGCGATGAGCGTGTGCGTGATCGTGATGGAGGCGGCGGGCGGGTCGACGTGGGTGTCACCGTGCGCGTAGAATACGCGCTGGAACGCCTCGCCGACGAGGGCTCCGAGGAGCCCGAAGAATCCGGCGATCAGCAGTGAGACGAGCGGGCTGTACCCGGTCCCAAACGCTGCGAGATACGCGGTCGCCCCCGGTAACGTCATATGGTGGGTGACCGGGATCTTGCCGATACCGAGGTTCAAGAACAGTAGCGACGCCGCGCTGATCCCGAACCCGAGGAACGGGCTCCCGGTCTGGATCGCGGCGTAGGCGGCGGCCAACCCGGTGACCAGCCCGATCGCTGCGACGTGTGACCACTTGTACATGTTCGGCAGCCAGGGCTCGACGGCGAACCGGTCTTCGCTCTCCTTGTTGCCGTCGCCCGGGACCTCTCCCGGTTCGCGCATCTCTTCGCGCTCGAAGGGCCCCATGTCGAAGAAGCCGCTCGCCTTGTCGGTGACGTTGCCGATCACGGAGTAGCCGAACACTGCCCGGTGGAGCAGCGCGCTGGCCACGACGGTGAACGCGATCGGGTCCGTCGGGACCGCGAGGTTACGGAACACTTGTTCGAGAAGGATCCCGAACACACCGAACGCGGCACCGACGGCAAGGATGTCCGGCCGGCTCCCCAACGCGACGGTGATGTCCTTCCCGTTGTGGTAATCGAAACCGGAGTCGACGGCCCCCTTCTTCGCGGCATATGCAGCTGCTGCCGCACCGCCGGCGAAGGAGATGTGCGGGCCGAACACCGGGCCGAACCCGACGCCGACGCCCGCCCCACTGGCCGCGTCGCCGCCGAAGGCGCCGGCGATGACGAGGAATCCGGTGAAAATGAACGCGGGCAGTGCGCCGAGCGCGGCGCCGAACGCCCCGCCGGCGGCCGCGCCGAGCCAGATTCCCGGATTGCTCAGTACCTCGGTCACTGCGCTGAACGAGCCAGCACTGTATCCGGCGGAGGTGGCGAGCACTTCCCCTACCAATGCGCTCATCTATGCCTCCTCCTCGTCTTGGGCCCAGTCACGCGAGCGGTCAACGGCGTCGTCCCACCGGCCGTACAGACCGTCGACTGCTTCTTGATCCTTCTCCGGTGAGAACTCGCGGTCCACCTGCCAGTTGTCGCGAAGCTCGTCGACGGTGTCCCAGTAGCCGACGGCGAGGCCGGCGGCGTACGCCGACCCGAGCGCCGTGGTCTCGTCGACCTCCGGCCGGACGATGTCCGTCTGGATGATGTCGGACTGAAGCTGACAGAGGAAGTTGTTCTTGACCGCGCCGCCGTCGACGCGGAGACTGGTCATCTCGACGCCGGAGTCGGCCTCCATCGCCTCCGCGAGGTCGCGGGTCTGGTAGGCGATGCTCTCGAGGGTCGCCCGAACGAGGTGTTCCTTTCGGGTTCCCCGCGTCATACCGACAATGGTTCCACGAGCGCGGCCGTCCCAGTGTGGTGCGCCGAGTCCCGTGAACGCCGGGACCATGTAGACGCCGTCCGTCGAGTCGACCGACCGAGCAAGCTCGGCCGTCTGGGCGGCGTTGTTGATCAGGTCGACGTCTTCCAGGAACTCGATCGCCGCGCCGGCGATGAAGATCGATCCCTCCAGCGCGTACTGGACCGGCTCGCCGGACATCTGGAACCCGACGGTCGTGAGCAGGCCGTTATCGGACGCGACGGCCTCCTCGCCGGTGTTCATCAGGTAGAACGCACCGGTCCCGTAGGTGTTCTTCGCGTCGCCCTTGTCGAAGCAGGTCTGTCCGAACAGCGCGGCCTGCTGGTCGCCTAGCGCGCCCGCGACGGGGACCTCTTCGCCGAGGAAGCCGTCGGCGTCGGTGTGTCCGTAGTAGTCATCGTCGGAGGACGGCCGGACCTCGGGCACCATCTCTCTCGGCACGTCGAACTCGTCGAGAAGCTCGTCGTCCCACTCCATCTCCCGGATGTTGTACAGCATCGTCCGGGACGCGTTGGTCACGTCCGTGATGTGGTTACCGGTCAGGTTGTAGATGAGCCACGCGTCGATCGTCCCCATGAGGAGCTCGCCGTCCCTCGCTCGGTCCCGGAGGTCGCGCCCGCGGGAACTCTGCATCTTGAGCGGTTCGGCGTTGTCGAGGATCCACTCGGTCTTCGTCGCGGAGAAGTACGCGTCGCACTCGAGTCCCGTCTTCTCGCGGATCTCCTCCACCTTGCCGGCCTCCTGGATCTCCTCGACCCGGTCAGTCGTCCGGCGGTCCTGCCAGACGAGTGCGTTGTGAACCGGCTTGCCGGTCTCCCGATCCCATACGATCGTCGTCTCGCGCTGGTTCGTGATCCCGAGCGCATCGAGCTGGCTCGCCTCGAGCCCGGCGTCATCGAGCCCGTCGTGGACGACTTGCTGGGTGTTCTCCCAGATCTCTATCGGGTCGTGCTCGACCCATCCCGGCTCCGGATATATCTGTTCGTGCTGTTCGTAAGCGTTTGCGACGACCTGCCCGCCATGGTCGAACACCATGAAACGGGTCCCGGTCGTGCCCTGGTCTATCGCACCGACGTACTGTGTCATGTGTTGGATCCCTCCTGTGGCGCTGTTCCAGCCGTGGCGACGTCGCTGCCGGTCGACGAATCGGTCCCGTCGACCGACACGGCGTCTCCGGCCACGATCGACTTCGTCACCGGTCCCCGAGTTGCGGTCCGTCCGTCGCGCAACACGCGGTCCGCGACCCCTGCGGGCCCCGAACGCGACCGAAGCCTGACGGTCGTCCGCACGTCCCGCCGGCTTCGAGCGTCGTGATCGGGGTCGTGCCCCGCCGACCGGGGCCTCGGACCGTCGCCGCCACGACACATCTTCATGGAAGCTACCACGCCATCCGTGAACATAATGTACTACCATAATAATTTAACCCATTAAATCCGGAGAAACTCCGCCAGCAAAAAATTTACTTATAAATCTTTCCGTATTTCGTGATCCATGGCGCCGGAACGTCCCTGATAGTTACAGACACCGCCAAACAGGAGGTAAAGTAAAGTGGACGCGGTCAAAATCGATATGGTATGGATGATCATGTAGATGTCGTCGTCGTCGGCGGCGGCTCGACCGGCTGCGGGGTGGTCCGCGACCTCGCCCGACGGGGGATCGACGCCGTCCTCGTCGAGAAGGGAAACCTCACGCACGGAACGACCGGGCGCATGCACGGGCTGCTCCACAGCGGCGGCCGCTATGCCGTTGCGGACCAGAAGAGTGCGCGCGAGTGTATGGAGGAGAACCGCGTGTTGCGCGACATCGCGGCCCACTGCGTCGAGGAGACGGGGGGATTGTTCGTCAAACGTCCCGAGGACTCCGAGGAGTACTTCCAGGAGAAGTTGGAGGGGTGTCACGAGTGTGATATCCCCGCGGAGGTGATCGACGGCGAGGAGGCCCGTCGCCGGGAGCCGTACCTCGCGCGCGACGTGGAGAAGGCGATAGCCGTCCCCGACGCGGCGATCGACCCCTTCCGGCTCTGCGTGGCCAACGCCGCCGACGCCCGGGAGCACGGCGCACGGATCGAAACGCACGCGCCCGTGACCGACGTGCTCGTCGAGGACGGCGAGGTGGTCGGCGTCGAAATCGAACACGAGACCGGTCCGGGCAAACGCGTCCACCACGAACCGGGGACGACCGAGGAGATCCGCGCGCGATACGTCATCAACGCGACCGGCGCGTGGGCCGGCAACGTCGGGGGAATGGCCGGCGTCGACGTCGAGGTGCGTCCCTCGAAGGGGGTGATGACGGTGATGAACATTCGACAGGTTGACACGGTGGTCAACCGCTGCCAGCCGAAGGGGAACGCGGACATCGTCGTCCCCCACGAGACCGCCTGTATCCTCGGGACCACCGACAAGGAGGTTGACGACCCCGAGGACTACCCCGAGGAGGAGTGGGAGGTCGACCTCATGATCGAGACGCTCTCGGAGCTGGTCCCCGCGCTCAAGGACGCCCGAACCCTCCGCTCGTTCTGGGGCGTCCGCCCGCTGTATGAGCCCCCGGGAACCGGCACCGAGGACCCGACCGACATCACCCGCGATTACTTCCTGCTCGACCACGCCGACCGCGACGAGCTCCCGGGGATGACCACCATCGTCGGCGGCAAACTCACCACCTACCGGATGATGGCCGAGTCGATCACCGACCACGTCTGTGAGAAGCTGGACCACGACGCGGCGTGTGACACCGCGGACGCGCCGCTTCCCGGATCCGAGGATCCCGCCGCCCTCGACACGTACATGGAGGAGTTCGGGCTTCGGTCGCCGGTCGCCCGCCGGTCCAGACAACGGCTCGGCTCCAAGGGCGAGGACGTGCTGGATGGCGTCGATCCGAACCCCGTCGTCTGCGAGTGTGAGGGGGTCACCCGCGCGGAGGTCGGTGCGGCGATTGAGGACGCCGGATCCGACCTCAACGCGGTCCGTCTGCGGACTCGCGCCTCGATGGGGAACTGTCAGGGCGGGTTCTGTACCCACCGGATCGCCGCGGAGCTCGCCCAGGAGTACCCGGAGCCGGTGGTGCGTAACGCCGAGGATGAGCTGTATCAGGAGCGTTGGAAAGGCCAGCGACACGCGCTGTGGGGTGAACAGCTCTCGCAGGCGATGTTGAACTACCAGTTGCATGCGACGACGATGAACCGCGACGGCGACCCGGCCGGCCTCGACGAGGAGGTGGCGTTCGACGCCTTCGACGCCGGTCCCGCGGCGGGCGGCGATGGCGCCTCCGGGGCCGGCGAGAGTCCCGGTCCGGCCGCCGCCGACGGGGGGGAACCCGACGGAGGGGTCCATGGCGATCGATAGCGAGGTGCTCGTGGTCGGCGGCGGCCTCGCCGGGATCACGGCGGCGGTAAGCGCGGCTCGGGAGGGGGCCGACGTCCGCCTCGTCTCGCATAAGGCGAGCACGCTCCGGCAGGCGTCGGGGTTGATCGACGCGCTCGGGTACGTGCCACCGACGGAGCCGGCGGAACAGCTCCGGGAGGGTCCGCCGACGGCCGGCCGACAACTCGACCGCGACGAGTGGCCCGACCCGGAGGGGCCGCTCGCCGACCCGTTCGGTGCGGTCGACCGACTCCCGGACGACCACCCGTACCGGGTCGTCGGCGCCGACGCGTTACGGGAGGGGCTCGCGCTGTTCGACGACCTCGTCGGCGACGCGTACCGCGGGGCTCACACCGACACCAACGCGCTCGTGCCAACCTTCGGCGGGACCGTGAAGCCGACCGCGCGGTACCCGGTCTCGTCCGCCGCGGGGCTCGCGAGTGACGACCGGCCGATGTTCGTCGTCGGGTTCCGGTCGCTCACCGAGTACGACGCGCGCGCGGTCGCTGGCCGGCTGGAGGCGGCGGGCGTCCCGTTCCTCGTCGCCGGTGCGGAGGTCGAGTTCGCGGAAGCGTTCCGCTCGGACGCGAAGGTCACCCGGACCGCGAAGGCGCTCGACCACGACGAGCCGATCGACGGGACCCCCGCCCGCGAGGCGCTCGCGGCGGCGGTCGAACCCCACCTCGCGGACGCGCGGGCGGAACTCGGCGGCGAGGTCGGGCGGGTCGGGTTCCCCGCGTTCGTCGGCGATGACCGGGCGGCCGAGGTCCGTGCGGAACTCTCCGACCGGCTCGGTGCGGACGTGTTCGAGATCCCGATGGGACCGCCGAGCCTCCCCGGGCTCCGCCTCGAGGACCGCCTGTACGACGCGCTCGACGCCGCGGGCGTCCGGTTCGAGACCGGCAACCCCGTCGTCGGCGTCGAGACGGCGGCCGATGGGCGCATGGAAACGGTGGCCGTCGACCGCAACGGTCGCGAGGTGCCGTACGGGGCCGACGCGTTCGTGCTCGCGGCCGGCGGGCTCGTCGGGAAGGGGATCGATTCCGACCGTGGGGGGGTTCGGGAGCCGTCGTTCGGGCTCCACGTCCCCCACCCGGATGACCGGTACGACTGGTTCGTCGACGACGCGTTCGGCGACCAGCCGTATGCCCGATTCGGCGTCCGACCGGACGGGCGGGGACGCCCGCTTGACGCCGAGGGGGAGGTCGAGTACGACAACGTGTTCGCGGCCGGCGGCGTCGTCGGCGGCGCGGACGTGGCGCGGGAGAAATCGGCGAGCGGGGTCTCGCTCGCCACCGGCCTCGTGGCCGGACGGAACGCGGCAACGGAGGTTCACGGATGACACGACACACCGGAAACGACGACGGGAACGGTGACGCCGAGCACACGGATCAAGGGGATCCATCCGGATCGTCGCCGGCGGAGAGCGAACCGGGCGTCCCGCGGGTTGGCCGCGACGACCGCCCGGCGATCTTCGTCCCGGACGACACGGCTGAGGACGATCCGGCAGAGCGTCCCGTCACCGACGAATCGGCCGAGACCGCCACCGACGGCGGCGTCGACAGCGCGACCGGCGGGACCGGCTCGACCGAACTCGACCCGGAAACGTACGATCCCGTCGACGTGTTCCCCGGCGGTGACCTCGACCTCCGCGACGGGGCGGACTCCTGTTACAAGTGTACGAGCTGTGACACGTCTTGTCCGGTCGCGGAGGTCGACGACGAGTTCCCCGGGCCGAAGTTCCAGGGGCCCGAGCAGTGGCGGCTCAAACGCAAGGACGACCACGACATCGACGAGTCGATCACTTCCTGTTCGAACTGTATGCGGTGTGACGACGCCTGTCCCTCCTCGGTGCCGCTCTCACAGATGCACAACGAGGCGCGCGGGCAGTTCGTCGAAGAGCAGATGGAGAAACTCTCGGTGGAGTACCTCCGGAACCGGCTCCTCGCGAACTACCGGACCTCCGCGCGGCTCGCCAGCATGGTCCCGCGGGTCTCCACGTTCGCGATGAACTTCGGGCCGGCTCGCTGGGCGATGGACAAGCTGTTCGGCATCCCCAAGGAGCGTGACTTCCCGGAGTTCGCGACACAGACGTTCCGCGAGTGGTGGCGCGAGCGCGGCGGCGCACGGGTCGAGAACCCGGACAAGCGCGTGGCGTACTTCCACGGCTGTTATTCGAACTACAACACGCCGGAGGTCGGCAAGGCGATGGTCCGCGTGTACGAACACTTCGGCTACGAGGTGATGGTGCCGCCTCAGAAGTGCTCGGGCACGCCGATGTTCGCGAACGGCATGCTGAAGGATGCGCGTCGGCACGCCGAAACCAACGTCGAGAACCTCGTCGCGGCGATCGGTGACGGCGCGGACGTCATCGCCTCGTGTACCTCGTGTTCGATGTCCCTCCGGCAGGAGTATCCGGAGCTGTTCGACATCCACGGGATCGAGGACGTCTCCGAGCACACCTTCGAGGCGCTGGAGTACCTCCGTATCCACGAGGACCCCGAGGGTGAACTGGTCGAACACGGCGAGGGCGACGGCCAGTCGTTCGCGTACCACGCGCCGTGTCACGCCCGGAACCAGGGGCTCGCGCGACAGGCGATCGAGACGTTCCGGGACGTCGACGGCGTGGCGATGGAGGACGTCGGCGACTCCTGTTCGGGAATCTCGGGAACGTACGGCTGGAAGAGCGAGAAGTACGAGAAGTCGATGGCGATCGGCGAGGAGATGTTCGAGCACATGGAGGACGCCGAGGGCGACGTCGGGATGACGGAATGCCCCACCTGTGCGATGCAGATGGAACACGGCACCGGGTACGAGGTTCGGCATCCGCTTCAGTTGCTCGAGAACACGCTCGTCGCCTGATTCCTTGGGCGGTCGTCGCCCAACTCCGGGGCGGTCGTCGCCAGATCCGCAACCCCCCGTTTTCGAGACGGCTTGCTCCTTACGACGCCCCGTCAATATAAACGGCTCGGGCGGGATCGCAACCCGTGCGTTCATATTCCCCCGGCGGTGACGGGCGGCCATGTTCTCCGACCGGTCCGGCCTCCTCCGCGACGCTGACCCGATGCGCGGGTACGGCGTGGCGGTGACGCCGGGCCGGGACGGACCGCTCGTGTTCGTCGCGGGGTACGGCGAACCGAACCGGCTGTACGCCCGCGAGACGGACGGCTTCGTCGACACCGCGTGCGGGATCGTCGCCGACGGCGACCGCCACGGGATGGGGGTCTGTGCCGCCGACGTCGACGCGGACGGCTGTGAGGAAGTGTACGTCCATAACTGCGCGAAAAGCGTCGGCGACGGTGGCGACGCTGACCTTCTCCTTGACCGGTTGGAGGCGGATCGCTACCGGTGGATGGACGCGTTCTCGCTGCGGGTGAACGCCGACCGCGTCACGTTCCGGGCCGGGCGCTCGGTCGCCGCCCTCGACCGGCTCGGCACCGGCCGGTACGGCATCGCGGTCACCGGATACGTAACGCCGCCGGCGTTCTACGAGTTCGGTGACGACGGCGAGGCGTCCAACATGGCCGACACGGTCGGGCTCGCGCTCGGCGGCGGGTGCCGTTCGTTGGTTCCGGGTCCCCTCCCGAACGGCGGGTTGACCCGGGCCCCCGACGGGACGGCCCGGGACGCCGACGACGACGCGGACCGGTTCGCGGACGGGGGATCCGGCGGGTTCGGCCATGGGGGCCCGGACCTGTTCGTCGGCGTCGAGAGGGGGCCGAACCGGCTGTTCCGGAACGACGCCGGGCACTACGAGCCGGTCGACCCGACCCGGACGTTCGCCGACCCGGACGGGGACGCCTGCGGGGCGACCCTCGTCGACGAGGGGGGGACGTTTGCGCTCGTTATCGGCAACCGCGACGGCGGCAGCCGGCTGTTCAGGCGCGGGCCGTCGGGACGGTTCCGCGACGCCGCCCCGCGGGAGTTGGCGGCGACGGAAGGGATCCGGTCGGTCGTCGCCGCCGATTTCGATAACGATGGACGTCAGGAACTGTTCTGTAACGCGTTGGGGGAACCGAACCGGCTGTTCGAGCGGACCGACCCGGACGAGCCGCCAGACTCGGACGGGACGACCGGGACGACCGACACGCGGTGGGAACCGTCGGATCCCGGTGCGGCGACCGAACCGGACGGCTTCGGAACGGGGGCGGTCGCGGTCGACCTCGACGGGGACGGCGTCCTCGAACTTCTCGTCGTCCACGGTGAGGTCGCCCCCCAACCGATCGCCGTGTACGCGGTCCCCGCGGGGGCGGCGAACGGGTGGCTCCGCGTCCGACCGACGACCCAACAGGGAGCGCCGGCGCGGGGCGCGACCGTCCGGCTCGAGACGACCGGTGGCGTTCAACGGCGGGTCGTGGACACGGGCGGCGGCTACCTCTGTCAGACCGAGCCCGTCGCTCACTTCGGACTCGGCGCGTCCGACCCCCTCCGGGTCGTCGTCCGGTGGCCGGACGGTCGCGAACGGACGATCTCGTCGCCGACCCCGGACGCCGAGATCGGCGTGGCACATCCCGCGGTCGACGGGGCGTGAGCCCGGCGGCCAGAACTGCCGCCCTTCGCGGGTTCAAGTATCCGGAGGTTCACGGTCGAGTATGGTAGATCCGACTTCCGACCTCGGGGAGGCGGTCGATGAGGACTCGGCGCCGCGATGTGCGACCTGTGGGGACCCGGCGCACGGCGTCGGTCGGCGAACGGTGACGTGGGTCGACGACGGGGTCGTCGAGCGGCGTCACTTCTGTGGGGAGGCGTGTCGCGAGGCGTGGTCGGCGGGTCACGACGACTTGGAGTGACCGGTGGCGGGTCACGACGGTTCATTGTGACCGGCGGCATGCCGTCCCGCGGGAGGCTTTTTTACTGCGGGGGTGGTATCAGTTCGTATGATATCACTCGACGAGGCCGTAACCGCCCGGCTAGAGTCCCACGGCGAACGGTTCGAGGTGCTCCTCGACCCGGACGCCGCACTTGACATGAAACGCGGCGAGTTCGAGGGCGACATGGAGGACGTCATCGCCGCGGAGGACGTCTTCGAGAACGCCTCGCGGGGCGACCGGCCCGCCGAGGAGGACCTCGACACCGTCTTCGGGACGACCGATCCCCTCGAAATAATCCCGCAGGTGGCCACGGACGGGGAGATTCAGATCACCGCCGAGCAACGCGAGGAGATGCAGGAGCGGAAACACAACAATCTCGTCACCACCATCACGCGGAACGCGGTGAACCCGCAGATGGACGACTCGCCGCACCCGCCCGAGCGGATCGAGCGAGCGTTAGAGGAGGCAGGGTTCCAGGTCGACCCGATGGAACCGGTCGAGAACCAGGTCGACGACGCGCTCGACGCGCTCCGCCCCGTCATCCCGATCCGATTCGAGGAGGTGACGATGGCGGTCCAACTGCCGGCCGATTACGCCGGGTCGGGACAGGCGCGCATCCGCGAGTTCGGCGACCTCGAACGCGAGGAGTGGCAGAACGACGG
>JAQCNI010000030.1 GCA_028275105.1 Halorubrum sp. | reverse complement strand
ACGTTTGACGTTTCGACGGATACGTTAAGTGAGTGATCGTCATACTAACAGGTAACCGAGGCGGCCTGTCCGCCCACCTAATTGGACAATATCGGGATTCCTCGATTCCACGCAGAAAGCATCCCTTTCTGTGCTTGGATTTCGGGATGCAGACAGTACAAGTACCTCTGAATCCCATGCCGGGAGAGGAGTAACGGCTGATTGGTACAGCCAGTAGCCGCCTTTCGAGGTCGCTACAAACCGTAAATATCCCAACCCAGCGGTGCGGTGCCGTGGGAATCTTCGCCCTTCAGGGCGGAGAGGATGTCAAGGAGTGAGCAGCAATACGGTTGTGATACCACCGCGGCCGGCGGTCGGTCATCGGGCCACGAACGGCACGTTGGACGACGAACCACACGTCGGACGACGAACGACACGGCGTTTGCCGAATGACCCGCCGCATGCGACGCCCGTCAGACTCGGTCGCCCGTGTCGAGGGTCACGGGCGCTCGCCCGCAGATACCCACGAGGTCGTGGAGGTCGTCGATCTCGTAGGTCGGCTGGCAGGAAAGCTCCGCGGAGCGCCGATGCGGGCGCCGGACGAACGCGGAGTCGATGCCGGCGTTATCGGCGGCGCGCACGTCGGACTCGTTGTCGCCGACGAACAGCGCCGTCTCGGCGTCGAGGTCCTCGAGGGCGCGTTCGAGGTAGTACGGCGAGGGCTTCTTGCGCGAGAGGCTGGCGATCGAGGGCTCACGGCCGTACGCCACCTCGAACCGCCCCGCGAGGCCGAAGTGATCGAGGACGGCGTTGACCGTCGCCTGCTGGTTCGACGAGACGACGCCGAGCGGGGCGTCGAGGTAGCGCAGCGCGTCCACGTCCTCGTAGGGAGTCTTCCGCCCTTTTCGGGCTGCGTCGAGCTGCGCGACCGAGGCCTTCTCGTCGCGAACGCGCCAGAACTCTCTCGGATTCATCCCGTAGCGCTCACAGATGTCGGTGAGCGTCGCGGGGTCGACGCCGACGGCGACGTCGTCAACGTGGGTTAGGTCCGGGTCCTCGACGCCGAGGCTTACGAACGCGTCCCAGGCGGCCTCCCGGAGCGTATCAAACGGGGTCCGACCGACGAGGACCCCATCATTATCGAGAACGACGGCGTCGTACACAAGTTACGCTCCGTGGGTTATCGGCAAAAAGCTTTCACTGGTCGCGAGCGGCGAACCGTGAGGCGGAATCTCATCGCGTACGACAACCCCCGCACTTTCAATACCCGGCGCGACGAACCACCGGCTTGGACCATGAATATCTCTGATATCGCGGTGCCGGAGCACGTCGAGGTCGACGCCGACGAGCGTCTCGCCAAGGTTCGGTCCATTTTCGAGCGCGAGAACCCGAAGGGGGTCGTCGTCTTCGACGATGATGAGTACGCCGGCGTCGTCGGCGAGAAACAGCTGCTCCGCTCCCGTATGGAGGACGATACGAAGGTCTCCGCGGTCGTGAAGGCCGCTCCGTCGGTCGGACGGACCGAGGACGTCCGCGAGACCGCTCGGCTCCTCGTCGAGGGGAACGTAAAGATCGCACCCGTGTACGAGGGCGACCAACTCTACGGGATCGTCACCGTCGATCGGATCCTCGAAGCCGTCCTCGACAGCCTCGACGCGATCACCGTCGATCAGGTCGCCACGGCGGACGTGATCGGGATCACCGAGGACGACAGCGTCGGCCGGGCGATAAACCAGCTCCGGGAGAACGGCGTCTCCAGGCTGCCGGTCCTCGACGACGACGACGTCCTCGTCGGGGTCGTCACCACGAACGACATCGTCGAGTTCGTCGTTCGGGACCACGAGCGACAGGGGAGCGGCGACCGCGCCGGCGACATCGATCGGATGCTCGACCTCCCCGTCTACGACATCATTTCGAGCCCCGTCGTCACCGCGATCGCCGAGGAGACGGCCGAGGCGGCCGTCTCTCGGATGTTCGAGAACGATATCTCCGGGCTCGTCGTCGTCCCGAAGGACGCCGACATCGAGACGGTCGCCGGGATCATCACCAAAACCGACGTGCTCCGCGCGCTCACGTTCACCGAGGAGGACGCGATGGACGTCCAGATCACTAACGTCGACCTCCTCGACCGGATATCCCGCGAGCACGTCGTCGAGTCGATAGAGGACGTCGCCGACAAGTACGCCGATATGCAGGTGATACACGCCCACGTTCGGCTCCACGAACACAAGGAGAAGCTCCGCGGGACCCCCCTGCTCCAGTGTCAGATCCGGCTCCGGACCAGCCAGGGGCAGGTCGGCGGCTCCGGCGAGGGATACGGCGCCGAACACGCCTTCCACGTCGCGCTCGACAAACTGGAGCGGAACGTCTTGGAGATCAAAGGCGTCAACGCCGACGAGGAGTACCGCGGCCAGCTGCTGCGGAAGGTGGGCGAGCTGTAGCCGGTCGCGTCACCCCTGCGATATCACGACGGGCGTCCAGTCCGCGTATCGGCTCCCGCTCGGCCGCCCCTCGAGGTGGCTACCCGCCGCGATGCCGCCGGCGGACGAGCAACGCGGCCGCAAAGAGCGCCGCCATCGCCGTTAGCGGACCGAACCCCGGTACCTCGCCGCCGGCCGCGTCGTCCGGGGGCGCGGTCCCGTCAGCCGATTCCTCCGGATCCTGTGGGCCCTCCGACCCCGCCGTGTCGTCCGTATCCCCCGACCCGCCGGCCGAGTCGGTTCCGTCGGTCCCGTCCTGACCGGCGGTTTCATCGGTTCCCTCCGGGTCCGCCTCACCGTCGGGATCGGTCGACTCCACCGGCGTATCCGCGTCAGCATTCGGATCCTCGGCGGCTTCGGAATCGTTCTCGGACTCGTCGGGTTGCGGCGCGAAGCCACCGCCGCCGCCGCCGCCGCCGCCGCCGCTGCCGCCACCGCCACCGCCACCGCCGCCGCCGTCATCCCCATCGGTCTCCTCGGTGGCCGCCTCGACGACATCGAACGTCGTGCTACTCGCGTCGTCGCCGACGGACGCTGACACGTCGTACGTGCCGGTCGCGTCGTCGCTCGCGACGGAGTGCGTGAACGTCGTCGTTTGCTTCCCGCCGACCGAAACGTTCGATACCCCCGCCGACTGATCGCCGGCCCCTTCGACCGAGAACGTTACCGTCGCGTCCCCGGCGGCCGCGCCGTCGTTGCGGACGGTCACGTCGAACTCGCCGCTCCCGTCCTGCGATATCTCCGCTGGGCCGTTGAGCGTGTCGACCACGAAGTCCGGGGTCGGCGTCAGCGAGAGGTTTAGCGTCTTGGTATCGTCGGACGTGTTGACGGTCACCGTTCCGGTCCCGTTCGCGTAGCTTCCGGTGTTCGCGCCGGCAGTTACGGTCAGATCGCCCGTGAGGACGTCGGTCGTGTACGTTCCGTTCGTTCCCGTGGTCGCCTCACCGGCGGGAGTGCCGTTCCGTTCGGCTGCGACCGTCACCCCGGAGATCGGACCGCCGCTCTCGGCGTCGGTGACCGTCCCGTTGAGCGTCCGTGTCGTCTCCGCGTACACGCCGAACGTGCTGAACGACGTTACCGTTCCTTCCACCGTGTCGTTTCCGACGTCGACGCTCCCGCTCGCGACGGACTCGATCTCGTCCGCGGTCACGTTGACGCGGAACAGTTCGGCCGTCTCCTCGCGGAGTCCGTCAAGCTCCGTTTCGGCGTACTCGACGTCGACCGAGAGATTGGCATCGGTGGCGGTCCCGTTCAGTTCGAGGAACGCACCGATCGGCTCGTGTGGGGTCGGACCGACCTCCGGGTCGGTTCCGTTCGAGAGCGTCGCGTTCCGACCGCCCGCCTCGACGACGCGGCCGTTTGCCAGGTCGACCGTGACCGAGTTCGTGTCGGGGGCGACCCCACCGAATCGAACCGTCGCGTTCTCGGCGGTCACGTTGGCGTCGACCGTCGTCCCCGTGGTCCCGTCCGTGACGGTCACGACGTCGCCGGCGCCGTCGAGCGTGACGCCGGTTGCCGTCGTGTTCGTCGCGTTGACGACCGAAAGCCCGTCGCTCGTGTTCGTTACGGTCACGTTCGTCACCGCCCCGTCGGCGCTCCCGTTGACCACGACGCCGCCGCGGTCAAGGGCGATCCCGCGGATCGTCCCGCCGTCGCCGACCGCGACCGCGGGACCGTCGTCGGTGACGTTGACCGTCGGCGTCGTCGAGGGGGACGGGACCGAGTCCAGCGTCCGGCCGGCGTTGACCGTCAGCGCCGCGGATGAGGCATTGACACGCTCGTCGTAGGTTCCCGCCTCCAGTTGGACGGTCGCGTTCGCCGCGGTGTAGTTCAACACGTCACCGATGGACCCGTTCAGCGCGTCCGGCGTCACCGCGGGATGGACGAGCGGGTCCGGATGGGTCCGCGTCGTCGCGGTCGTGACGTTTGCCGAGGTTCCGTTCGGGCCGCCGATCCCGTGGTCGAGCGCGAACCGTCCGACCGCGTCGCTTGCGGGCGTCACCTCGACGGTGATCGTGTCGCCGTCGACGTCCGAGAGGTTCAGGGCGTTCCCGACGGCGACCGTGGTCCCGCTCGTACCGACCTCGGCCACGCTCACCGTGACATTGGCCGCGGAGAGGTACTCGCTGGTCGCCAGCGTCGGGGTGTAGTTCTCCGCGTTGGCGACGCGGAGTTTCGCCCGATAGGTGTCGTTCGCTTCGACGTACGTCGGCGCGTCGTTGACGACCGAGGCCGCGGCGTAGTCGGTCGCGGCCGCGGTCGCGGCGAACCCGTCGACCACGCCGGTTCCGTAGCGTGTGTCGGGATCGGTCGCGTCATCGGGATGATCCGTCGTGTTCCGGATCGCGTCGTACAGGTCGGCATCGTCGATGGCCGTCCGGCGCGAGGATATCACGAGCGCCGCAATTCCGCTGACGTGCGGGGCGGCCATCGAAGTGCCGGACTTCGACGTGGTCCCGCTCGTCGTCCCCGTCTCGGCGCTCTCGACGCCGACCCCCGGTGCCGCCGCGTCCGGCACGACGTACTCGTCGGGCCACCCCGAGGTTAACGTCTTGTTGTCCCAGTCCGTACTCGAGTTCAGCGTCTCGCCGCTCGAGAAACTCGCGACGTCCCGGTTCGAATCGACCGCACCGACCGCGAACGACTCGTACACGTTTCCGGGGGAGCTGGATGCTCCGTCTCCGTCGTTACCGGCGGACGCAACGACGATCTTTCCCGACGACCGGGCGTTTTGAACCGGCTCGATGAGGTCCTCGACCTGTCCCGTCGACCCCAAACTCATCTGTATCACGTCGACGCTCGCGTTGTTGCTCGCGCGTTCCATCCCGGCGATCACCTGCGCGAAGGATCCGACCCCGGTATCGTCAAGCACCTTGATCCCGTACAGCTCAGCTTCGGGCGCGACGCCGATCGCGGTCCCGCTGGCGTTTCCGCCCGCGACCGTCCCCGCGACGTGGGTTCCGTGTCCATCGACGTCCGAGGCGTTGTCGAGGTCGTCACTAACGAGGTTCCCGTTCGCGTCGAACTCCGCCCACGCGTCCACGGTCAAGTCCTGATGGTTCGGGTCGATCCCCGTGTCGAGGACGGCGACCGTCGCGTTTCCGCCGCGGGTTCCGAACGTCTCCCAGACCGACTGTGCGCGGACCATTTCGACGCCGTACGTCGTACTCCCGCCGCCCGTGGTAGCCGTCGCGTTCGCCCCGTTCGACGCCACGCGTGGTCCGGCCCGGAGCTCCATCACCGGCTCCGTGCCGACTGCCGCATCCGCGCCGGCTTCGTCCGCGCCCACCCCGCCGCTTCTCGTCGTGCCCGCGCTCGTCGTGCCCGCGCTCGTCGTGCCCGCGCTCGCCGTCCCCGCGCTCGCCGTGCCCGCGCTCGCTGTATCTATCGCTATCTCGAAGTTCTCATGGACTCGTTCGACCCCGTGGACGTCGAGGAGTCGATCGATCGGCACGCGGTCGGTGTCCACCTCGATGAGCATCGCGTTCGCGATCCAGAAGCGGCGCTCGATCTCGACGCCCGCCCGTCGGTCGGCGAACGACTCGAAGTCGACCTGCGAGTCGTTCGCGTGGCGCTCGAGGTCGTCAGTCGAGACCTGCCCGTTCGACGTCGCCGTGACGGAGGATCTCGTCCGGTTGAACCTGACGATCAGTCGCGCGGTGCCGTTTATCTCGTTGACGTCGAACCTTCGCTCGTCGGTGCTCGGGCCGTCGTCGTTCCGTGTGTCCGCCGACCCGACGTCGTCGACCGTCGGCCCGTCGTTCCCGACCCCCACGTCGTTCCCGACCCCCGCGTCGTTCCCGATCGAGCCGACGACCACGGCCGGCCCGACTGCCGCCGTCACCGTCAACAGCGCGACGAAGATTGCGATCGCCCGGGCTATCTTCTTCCCCCGGAGCCACCCCATTATATGCGGTTTTCACCGCCGACATAAACCTGTTTCTCCCCCGGATGTGACGACCGACGTCGTCCCGTCTATACGTCCACGCCCTCGGTGAGCCCCCCCTCGACGATCCGGAACGTTACCGAGTCGCCGACGGATTTCGACCGATGTTTTTCCAAGGTCGCCCGCCGGTTACCGCCGCGGAATCGGTCGACGCGGAGGACCGTCCCGGTCCAGTGGTTGAGGGTGTTGCCGCCGAGCGCGCGGTCGCGGTCGCCGTCGGGGTCGGTGAACACTTGATTGGTGATCACGACCGCAAGGTCGTGTC
>JAQCNI010000155.1 GCA_028275105.1 Halorubrum sp. | reverse complement strand
TCATCTTGCGATCACGCACGATGACACGTACGTGATCGGCGACGCACACGTGAACACCTGCGAGAACCGCCACAGCTTCCTTCGCCAGTGGCTGGCGAAGTTCAGGGGTGTCTCAAAACATCATCTTCAGAAGTATCTCAACTTCCTTGTACTGAAGCTTAACTCACCGACTGACTGGTTCGAGAAACTGCTATGTTATGATATATCGGGATGAGCGTATCGGAATATGGATCCCATAACCTCCTCCCGTTCCAAACTACTCCGGGGCTCCGGAAACGATCGCCACGCCGGAGGACGCGCCGATCCGCTCGGCGCCCGCCTCGAGCATCGCGACCGCCTCGTCGTACGACCCCACGCCACCGGAGGCTTTGACGGGGAGGTGCTCGCTCATCAGCTCGACGTCGGGGATGGTCGCGCCGTCGTCGGCGAACCCGGTCGACGTTTTCACCATGTCGGCGTCGGCGTCGACCGCGGCCGCACAGGCGCGATGTTTCTCGGCGTCGGTCAACAGCGCCGTCTCGATGATGACCTTTACCGGGACCGGAACGGCGGCGACGACCTCGGCGAGTTCGGCCGCGACGGCGTCGTCCTCGCCGGCCATCAGCCGTCCGACGTTGATCACGAGGTCGATCTCGTCGGCCCCGTCGTTCCACGCCGCGACGGCCTCCTCCCGCTTCGCCGCCGTCGACGACTGTCCGTGTGGGAAGCCGATGACCGTCGCGACCGTCCGGGGAACGGCCTCGCGGTCGGTCGCCGCCGCGACGTAACACGGCGGGATACACGCGTTCATCCCGTGCTCGACCGCCTCGTCGAGGACGGTCGTGGCGTCGCTCCACGTCGTCGTCGGGCCAAGCACGGTGTGATCGATCCGCGCCGCCAGCTCCTCACGGTTC
The DNA here is from genome assembly GCA_028275105.1 of Halorubrum sp. Classification (GTDB taxonomy): domain Archaea; phylum Halobacteriota; class Halobacteria; order Halobacteriales; family Haloferacaceae; genus Halorubrum. Next base: position 6,409 of record JAQCNI010000155.1, on the reverse strand, counting down.
ATACAGTTGGTCTCGCGACGGCGGCTGAAAGACCTGCTGGGTCCGTCGTTGACACGCTCGTCGTCCGCCGCGCGCCGTATGTAGCCCGCCGGACGCCGCACGCAACCGACGGTTACGGTACCACGCCCTTCCGCCGAAGCTCCTCGCGGATCGCCGACCGCTTGACGAGGCCGAACCCCACGCAGATGAGCAGAAACCCGACGACCGTGGTCGGGGTGAGCCCCTCGTTCAACACCAGCCACCCCGAGAGGGCCGCGAACACGGGCGCCACGTACGAGACGAGGTTGATCTCGATCGGTCCGAGTCGGTCGAGCAGGTGGAAGTAGATCAGGAACCCGATGCCGCTGGCGAACACCGAGAGGTACCCCAACGCGAGGACCGCATCCATCGTCCACGCGACGTCGAGGACCGACTCCCCGAGCGCGCGGGCGACGAGGTGGGTGAGGGCCGCCCCCACCAGCATCGACCATGCCTCCATCGTCTCGATCGGCATGTCGGCGTCGAGCGCCCGCGTGAGCACCGATCCGAGCGCGAACGACGCGGCCGCGAGGAACACGAGGAACTTCGCGGCGGTCCCGCCGCCAGCCAAGTTCGCCGGATCGGGCGACGCAAGCACGCCGGCGCCGACGAGTCCGACGAGCAGCCCGGCGACGCCGACTACGGTCAGCCGCTCCGAGGGGAGAAACGCCCGCGCGAACACCGTCGTCAACACCGGCGAGAGGCTGACGATGACGGCGGCGACCGCGCTCGTCACCGCCGCGTCGCTCTCGCCGACGAACAACAGCGCGTGATACCCGGTGATGATCAGGACCGCGCCGACGGCGACGAGGGTCCACTCGTCGCGGCCGCGCGGAATCGGGTCGTCGACGACGTACGTCGCGTACGCGAGCATGAGGACCCCGGCGACGTCGAACCGAAAGGCCGCGAACAACACCGGGGGGAAGTACGGTAGCCCGGCGTTTATTGCCATGAACGCTGAACCCCAAATCGTGGCGAGCAGGAGGAACAGCGAGAGGTTTCGGTAACGGCTCACGGCGGAATTGGATCGTCCGGGTGTCAAAGCCTTCCGGAAGCGGTCGGGGTAGCCGGGTGTCGACGGGGGCGGAACGGCTCGCGGGTCCCCGCCTCATCGGCGATCGGTCTCGAGCCCGCCGGACGGACCGCCCGGCTCATCGGAACCGAAACGAGCCGCCGTCGCGGGTGACGACGCCGACGTCGGACAGTCGGCGGAGAGCCTCGAGGACGGCGTCCTCGGGGGCGCTGGCCTCCTCAGCGATCGCGCCGACCGTCCCGTCGGTCTCCGTAAGTGCGGCGAGGACTGCGGCGTAAAACCGGCTGTCGACCTCGGTGCCGAGTCGCTCGTCGATTTCGGCGAGCGCCTCCTCGACGCGGCCGTGGACCCACCGTTGTGCCAACGATAGTTCCCGATCGAGTTCACGTAACCGACCGTACTCGGCCGCGAGGTCGGCGATCTCGTTGCCAGTGTCGGTTCGGTCGGCGTCCTCGATCGAGAGGTGCGAGCATCGAACCGACATGTCGAGGCTGTTCTTGGCGGGATACGCGCTTTTCGCGCCGAACCCGTAGGGGGAGACGCTCACTTCGAGCCGCAAACTCCGCGAGATCCGAAAGTACTTCCGCCGCCGGTCGTCGGTCGTCGACTTGATTAGACCGGCGTCCTCCAGCTTCCGAAGATGGTCGATCACGGCCTTCGGGCTCACCCCAAGATACTCCGAGATCTCCGTGACGTAACAGGGTTTATTCGCGAGGAGCCGGAGGATGCGGCGCCGGTTCTCGTTGCCGAGAAGATCGAGCAGTACCGCGGAGTCCATTAACATATAGTTAGTGTCCAACATATAAAAACCTGGCTTCGTACGGCCGACTGAGCGAGAAGTGCTGCGCCGGTCCTCGGACGGAACGAAGGCTAATTACGGCGGGCGCGGATGGGGACCGTATGCGAACGGCACTCCTCGTGCTCGACGGGTGGGGGCTCGGTGCCGGCTCGGACCGGTCGGCGGCCACGGCAGCGGACGACGATGGGTCACCCGGACGGCCGGCGGGGCGGGACGCGGTCGCCGCCGCCGACACGCCGACGTTCGACGCCGCGGCCGACCGGGGGGCGTACGGGACGCTCGTCGTCCGCGGCCGACGTGTCGGCCTCCCTGAGGGCCAGATGGGGAACTCGGAGGTCGGGCATTTAAACATCGGCGCGGGCCGGGTCGTCACACAGGCGTACACCAAGATCACCGACGCGCTCGCCGAGGGGTCGTTCGTCGACGACGACGCCATCGCAACGGCGTTCGATCACGCCCACGACACCGGTGGGCGGGTCCATTTCATGGGGCTCGTCTCCGACGGCGGCGTCCACTCACACGTCACCCATCTCGAAGCGCTGATCGACGCGGCCGCCGAGGCCGGGGTCCCGGCGACGACCCACGCGTTCACCGACGGCCGCGACACGGCCCCGGAGATCGCCGACCAGTTCCTCGCGCGGGTCGACGAGCGCGCCGCCGAACGCGGGACCGGCGGCGTGGCGACCGTCATCGGCCGCTACTTGGCGATGGACCGCGACGAAAACTGGGACCGGACCCGCCGGGCGTACGACACGATCGTCGACCGCGAGACGGACCACGAAGCGTCGTCGTCGGCCGCGGCCGCCCGCGAGGCCCACGCCCGTGGCGAGACCGACGAGTTCATCGAGCCGACGGTCGTGAGCGGTGAGCCCGGAGACGACGACGGTTCAGGCGACGACAACTGTTCGGCCCACGGCACCGGCCCCGGCGTCGAGGATGGCGACGCCGTCGTCTGTTTCAACTTCCGCGCGGACCGAATGCGCCAGCTCGTCCGGCTGCTCACGGACACCCGACCGGAGTGGCCCTTCGACCTCGACCAGCCCGACGTCCGGCTCGTGACGATGACCGAGTACGACGAAACGTTCGACTTCCCCGTGGCGTTCCCGCCGGATATCCCGGTGAACACCGTCGGCGAGGTCGTCGCCGATGCCGACGGAACGCAGCTTCGGATCGCCGAATCGGAAAAGTACCCCCACGTCACCTACTTCCTCAACGGCGGGCGGGAGGTCGAGTTCCCCGGCGAGATCCGGTCGATCGTGAAGAGTCCGGACGTCCCGACCTACGACCGTCAGCCGGAGATGTCGGCGGCGGAACTCACCGACGAGGCGATCCGAATCGTCGAGTCGGACGACCCGGACCTGATGGTGTTGAACTACGCGAACCCGGACATGGTCGGCCACACCGGCGACTTCGAGGCGGCGGTCGAGGCCGTCGAGGCGGTCGATCGGGAGCTGTCCCGCCTGCTCGACGTGATCGCGGGGGCGGGCGGCCATGCCGTGGTCACCGCCGACCACGGCAACGCCGACGACATGGGAACCACCGAGGACCCACACACCGCCCACACGTACAACCCCGTCCCGTTCGTCTACCTGACGCCCGACGGCGACGACGGCGGGCGTCGGGTCCGGTCCGGTGGCTCGCTGTGTGACGTCGCGCCGACGCTCGTGGAACTGCTGGAGTTCGAGCAACCGGCGGAGATGACCGGCGAGAGTCTACTGGAGGAGTAGGGCCGTCGGGGCGGTCGTTCGACCGCCGCCGAATCGCGATTCAGGCGTCGTCGCGCGGGATCGCGCCGGTGCCCCCGCGGTCCCGCTCAGCGAGCCGGATCGGCCCACCCGAGAGTTCGACGCCCTCGTACGGGTCCGAGGCGAGCAAAAGCGATCCGTCAAGATCCGCGTAGTCGAGCAGCGGCGCGAGGTGAGCCCCGGCCGCAATCGAGGCGTTCGTCTCGACCATACACCCGAGCATCACCTCCAGCCCGTGGGCCCGCGCGGCCGCAATCGCCCGACGCGCCTCGAGGAGGCCGCCCGTCTTCATCAGTTTCAGGTTCGCGATGTCACACCGGTCGGCGATCGCCGGGATGTCCGACGCGGTCACGCACGACTCGTCGGCGGCGATGGGGAGCACGGACCGCTCGTAGGCGACCCGGAGCCCCTCCGGGTTGCTCGCGGGGACCGGCTGTTCGATGAACTCCACGCCGAGGTCGGCGAGCCACTCGCTCCGTTCGACCGTCCCCTTGGGGGTCCATGCCTCGTTGGCGTCGACCCGGATCGTCGCCTCCGGGGCCGCCTCCCGGACCGCCTCGACGATCTCACGGTCTCGGTCGGTCCCGAGTTTTATTTTCAGGATCGGGTAGCCGGCCGCGGCCGCGTCGGCCGCCTTCTCCCGCATCCGGTCGGTGGTGTCGAGCCCGAGCGTGAACGACGTGTCCGGCGCTTCGGCGGAATCGAGCCCCCACAGCCGGTACAGCGGGACGCCGAGCCGCTTGGCGGCGAGGTCGCGGACGGCGATCGAGACGGCACAGCGCGCGGCCGGGTTGTCACGAACCGTCTCCCGCATTCGGGCCTCGATCCGATGGAACGCGTGGGGGTCGCCGACGTCCTCGACGGCGGCAAGCAGGTCCGGGAGCACCGCGGCGACGGTGTCGGCGGTCTCGCCGTAGTGGTTTGCGGGGGCCGCGCCGCCGACGCCGGTCGCCCCCGCGTCGTCGGTGACCCTGACGATCAGGTTCTCGACGTCGGTCCGCGTCCCCCGCGAGATGGTGAACGGGTCGTCGAGTTCGAGCGACACCCGCTCGAAGCCGGCGTTGAGGCTCATTCCGCGAGCCCCGCTTCGAGGATCCCGTCGACGATCGCATCGACGATCCGGTCGGCCCCGTGACGAACCGGGTCGGCCGCGGGCACGCCCGCCGCGTCGGCAAACGCCGCGACCGCGTCCTCGGCCGCCGCGTCGTCCGCGACGTCCATCGTGTTCACCGCGCCGGCGACGACCGACGCCTCGTGGACGGGGGCCGCGAGGTCCTCGTAGAGGTCCACGTACGCCGGGATCGACGGGAGCGTGAACGACTCGTAGCCGTGAACGACCTTGCGACCGGCCGCGTGACAGAGTATGAACCCGTCGGCCATCGACCCGTGGAGGATCCCGCAGGTGACCGCCGAGTAGGCGGGGTGAACGACGCTCCCCTGTCCCTCGACGACGAGGAGTTCGTGGTCGTCGCCGCGGTCGAGTATCATCTCCTCGACGGCCCCGGCGGTGAAATCGGCGACCACCCGGTCGATCGGGTTCCCCCACCCCTCGATCATGATCCCCGTCTGGCCCGTCGGGACGAACGCGGCGTCGATCCCGCGGTCGCGGGCAGTCGCGACGATCTCCTGGGAGGCGGTCATCTTCCCGACCGAGCAGTCGGTGCCGACCGTGAGCACCACGTCGGCGTCAACGTCGGCGGCGCTCCCGGTCGCGACGCCCAAGTCGTCCGGCGGCTGCCGGACGTCGTACAACTCGACCCCGTGCTCGTCCGCGAGTCGAGCGAACTCCTCGTCGTCGTTCAGAAAGTAGTGGAGTCCGCTCACGACGTCACAGCCCGCGGTGATGGCGTCGCGGACGTCATCCCGCCAGGATTCGTCGAATCCGCCGCCGATCGGCGCGATCCCGATGTAGAGGGCGTCGACATCCCCGTCGGTCGCGTCGAGTGCGGCGGCGAACGAGCCGATGATGGGCGCGTCGGCGACGTCGGGGACGTGGTCGGCAGCACGCTCGCCGGCGCGGTCGCGGTCGAGGACGGCCCGCACCGCCTGGTCGCCGTAGCGCATCACCCCGAGGGCCGTCTTCGCGCTGTCGGGAAACTTCTCGTGGGCGAGAACGACGATCCGCTCGTGATCCATGGCCGGCCGGTCGCTCCCGGGCGTCTTAAAACGGACGGGAGGGGCCCGGATCGCCGGATCTCAGGTCGATCCGTCAGCGAGCTCCTCGGCCCCCTCGTAGAACCAGTAGCCGTTTTCGCGCATCACGCGGCCCAGTTCCTGATGGAACTCGACGAAGTCGTCGAACTCCTCCGTCTCGACGCCCTCGAATATCTCCTCGACGGAGACGACCGTCTCGTAGTCGATCCGGATCGGATGGTCGCCGTACTCCTCGACGTAATCGGCCGCCGAGAGCGGAAAGTCCTCCTCCTCGTTGATCTTCTTCGCGAGCACCGCGTGACCGTACTGTCGCATGCCCTCGCTCCCCCGTTCGCCGTCGGGGTCGTGTGGCCAGTCCATAACGGATGATCGCCCGGTGCCGGCATAGTGGTTGCGTTCGTGGCGGCAGGTTCCAGTTCCACCCTCGCCCCCGACGCCATCCCGTCCACAAAGCATTCGTCCGTCGGGCATTCCCCCTCACGCGTGCGACGCAGACCCCTCCTCGCCGTCGCGGTGGCCCCCCCTTTCGCCGGCTGTCCGACGTCCCCGTGGGGCGAGATCCCCGAGAGCGTCGAAGTGCTCCATGGCGACGAGACGGTATTGGAAGAGCGAGTGTAACCGACCGAGTGACGACGACACGGAATCGCGGGGATCACCGAC
>JAQCNI010000152.1 GCA_028275105.1 Halorubrum sp. | reverse complement strand
CAGGAACGACGTGCGTGATACGGAGGACGTGTTCGGCTCGGAGCATGGGCGATATTTTCTTCGGTTGATCTTCGGATCAGTACCCGGACGGCCGCACGGGGTGTAGGTCGCAGATGTCACACACGATTGCGCTCCGGTCGGTAGCGATCCAACCAGCCGGGTGGCCGTTTCACGAGAAGTATGGGTGGCGATCCCAATCAATTTAATCTATGATACTGTGGAGGGTATATGCGATTGCCAGAAACGCGTGACCTCTTTGCACGGAAACTTCAGTTCCCTGTGACGCGGGCCACCGTGTTGGAGACGGTCGGCGACACGGAGCTTCACGCGCCCGGCGGAGAGAACAGGACGATCGGTGAGGTCATCGAACGATGCGAAACGGAGGAGTTCAACTCGGCTGATGGTCTGTATGGGAGCCTGATGACGTTCGTCGGCGAGGAGTTCATTGGGCGCAAATACTACGACGATCGGGGTGGAGTCGGTCCGTCGCAGGATGGCGATCAGGAGGTGAACTTCTGATGAGCGTCACTCTCGTCTCCGGCGTCACCGGAGTCGGTCTTTCCAGCGTGTGTCAGGCCGTTCGGAGCAAACTCGGTGACGACTACAAGCTGATCAACTTCGGTGACGTGATGCTCGAACAGGCTGCGACTGCCGGGATTACGACCGACAGAAGTGAACTGGCGGCCCTTACACAAACGCAGACGCGTCGCCTCCAGCGGCGGGCGGGTGAGTTCGTCGCGGACGAGGCGGCGCGGACGAACGTCATTCTCTCGACGCACCTTGCGGTCGAGACCGAGGTTGGCTACGTTCAAGGACTTCCCGAGGAGGTGCTACAGGACGTCTCCCCGAACGCGTTCGTCCTCGTCGAAGCCGACCCGGAGACGATTCTGAACCGCCGCACCGAAGCCGGTCCGGAGCGGTCGACCCCCACCGAGCGAAAGATCGCGTTTGAACAACATCTGAACCGCTCAGCCGCGCTACAGTACGCCCGTGATCAGGACGCACCGGTACAGTTCCTGGAGAATGAAGGCAGCATCGGCGAGGCGGCCGATCGCTTGGCGGCCAACCTGTAAAATGGCCCACTCACGGGATGAGGACGTAGGAGCGACCGGGCGGCGTCATAGTGATTACGGCGAATAGTTTCATGGACGGTGTCGAAAGACGCCCGTTACCCGGCTCTCATCGCCGACACGGATCGTCACGGCGGTACAGACTCGCAGTAATTACTATCAGGCCGACGACGAACGCGATGCCGACGAGGGGGAGCCACGGCTGGACGGATATCGCGCAGGACCACCACGATTTAACCAGTGCGACGCGAGCGCGTAGGCATGCTCATCACGGGTGCGGAGCTGGCCGACGGGCGGGCCCGGGACGTTCGGACCGAGGGCGGAACGATCGCCGCGGTCGGGACGGGACTCGAGTCCGTGGCCGGCGAGCGGGTCGTCGACGGTCGCGGTCGACACCTGCTGCCGGGCGCAATCGACGTTCACGTCCACTTCCGGGAGCCCGGCGGGAGCCACAAGGAGACGTGGACGAGCGGCTCGCGAAGCGCGGCCGCGGGCGGCGTCACGACCGTCGTCGACCAGCCGAACACGTCGCCGCCGACGGTCGACGGGAACGCCTTCGACGCGAAAGCCGCGCTCGCGGAGCCCGCCCTCGTTGACTACGGTATCAACGGCGGCGTGACGCCGGAGTGGGACCCGGAGGGGTTGTTCGACCGGCCGCTGTTCGCGTTGGGCGAGGTGTTCCTCGCGGATTCGACCGGCGAGATGGGGATCGACGCCGACCTGTTCGGGGAGGCGGTCCGGGCGGCCGCCGACCGCGACGTCCCGGTGACCGTCCACGCGGAGGACGCGACGCTGTTCGACGGATCGGCACTCGACGGCGATCTCGGCGGGGCCGGGACGGCGGCGAACGCCGACGCCTGGTCCGCCTACCGCACGGCCCAAGCCGAGGTCGCGGCCGTCGAACGCGCGATCGCGGTCGGCGACGAGGTCGGGGGCCGGATCCACGTCGCACACACGTCGACGCCCGAGGGAATTGACGCGGTCGCGGCCGCGGCCGACGCCGAGACGGCCGCCGCCGATGCCACCGCGGACGGCGCAACCGTCACCTGCGAGGTCACACCACACCATCTCTTTTTGTCGCGTGAGAACGCCGGGCGGCTCGGCACCTTCGGCCGGATGAACCCGCCGCTCCGCTCGGAGGCGCGACGTGCGGCGGTGTTCGACCGGCTCCGCGACGGCGACGTCGACGTCGTTGCCACGGACCACGCGCCACACACCGTCGTCGAGAAGCGGCGGGGGCTCGCCGACGCACCGAGCGGCATCCCCGGCGTCGAGACGCTGTACCCGCTCCTGCTGGAGGCGGTGCGGTCGGGGGAGTTGTCGCTGGAGCGCGTCCGCGACGTCGTCGCCGCGAACCCGGCGTCGATATTCGGGCTGGATCGGAAGGGACGGGTCGCGGAGGGGGCCGACGCCGATCTCGTCCTCGTCGACCTCGCGACCCCCCGGGAGATCGAGGCGGGGGCACTCCACTCGAACTGCGGGTGGACCCCCTTTGAGGGGGTTCGGGGCGTGTTCCCCGAACTGACCGTCGTCCGCGGGGAGCCGGTGTACGAACGCGACCCCGTCACCGGGGCGGAGTCGTTCGGCGAGCCGGTCGGTCAAAACGTCCGGACACGGTAGCGGCGGCCACGGACGATCGGTCCCCGGATGACGGTGCTTCCCCCGGCGGAACGGCTATTCCGTTCCTGTCCGTACCGGCAGTTACGACACCCATCATGCGGCATGTCCACATGACTTGATCCGACGACGGCCGGCGTCCCGTCGGCAACACGCCGTTGCTCGTCGGGCGCTCGTGCTCGCTCGTATCACCAAGTTCGTCGTCCGGAGGACCCCCCGGCACCGACGATCCGCTCCGTCCGACGGGGTACTCGCGCGACGATGACTGACGCGGTGGACACCACGAGGACGAGCGGGACGAACGACACCACGGAGACGGGCGAAGTGACTGACGAAACGGAGGGGGGGCGACGGAACCGGAACGGCCTCGCTCGAGTCCACGCTCGCCGGCGACGACGAACCCGAGGTCATCGGTACCACCCGGCTCTCCCCGAAGGTCAGATTCACGATGGAAAGCCCGGTGGAGCGGAACTGGCACACGGCCCCGTACGACGGATACACCGGCGACGGATGGGTGAGGACCGGCGACAGGAGCGCCCTCGAGGAGACGCTCGGCGGTGACCTCCATCTCGTCAGGTCCAACTCAGGGGGGACGACGGTCGCGATCGACCTACCGGTCGATGCGGAGTGAGTCATCCCTTGGAACGCACGACCACGGTCCGGCGGACGGCGGATTCGTCGGAGGGGGTGGACCACCAACGACCTTCCCGACACTATTTAATACAGGCACGCTGTAGTCCCGCCCGTAATGTCGGAAGTCTGCTCGACGTGCGGGCTGCCCCAGGAACTCTGCGTCTGCGAGGACGTCGCGAAGGAGTCCCAGCAGATCAGCATCCGCATCGACGAGCGCAGGTACGGGAAGGAGGTAACGGTCATCGAAGGGTTCGATCCCAAGGACGTGGACATGGACTCGCTGTCCTCGGACCTGAAGTCGAAGTTCGCCTGTGGCGGCACCGTCGAGGACGGGGCCATCGAGCTTCAGGGGAACCACTCGGGTCGCGTGGAGGATTTCCTCCGCGACAAGGGATTCAACGTCGCGTGACCGCCACCTGACCGCCAGCGATCGAGCGCATCCGTAGCCGAACGCGTCCGCGGTCAAGCGCGTCCGATCGTGACCCCCGATCGCCGATTTTCCGTCGTGTCCGTCGGTCCACAGCCGTGAGTACGTGACCGTCGGCCCGCCACATTGTCGCGTCCAACGGACCCGTATCTCGCCGCCCGAAGCCCCATTCCTCGACCCGAAAGCCGTATTCTCCGGACCACTCACACGGGCTTGCGTCGCCCGCGGTCGCTCAGATCAGGACCGCGCGCCCGACGACGAACGCCGCCGCCGCGAGAAACGTTCCGTATTTGAACCGGCTCTGGGCCGCGGCCGGGTCGGAGAACGCTTCGTAGCAGGCGTACGCCATGACCGCGTCGGCGACGGCGACGATCGCGAGATAGACGGCGCCGAAGGTTCCGAGCAGATACGGCACCGGGCTGACCGCGACGGCGACTCCAAGCGACGCGACCCCGACCCACAGCGACCGGCGCTCGCCGACCGCGATCGGGAGCGTCCGGAGCCCCGCCTCGCGGTCGCCGGCGACGTCCTCGACGTCCTTTATCACCTCGCGGGTGAACGTCGAGAGCGCGGCGAGCACCCCCAACACGAGGGGCGCGTTGAGACCCCAGAGGCTGCTGACGGCCGCCCCGCCAAAGAGGAACGTGGAGCCGACGAGATACGAGACGAGGGCGTTGCCGAGGCCGGGAGTCCCCTTGAACACCGTCGTATACGTGACGAGCGCGACGAGGTTGACCGCCGCGATGGCGACGGCAGCGACCGGGAGACGGACCGCGAAGCCGATGGCGGCGACGAAGAGGACGGCCGCGAACGTGAGCGCGCCCCACGGGGAAACTGCGCCACGGGGGATCGGTCGATCGGGGCGGTTGACCGCGTCGATCTCGCGGTCGAAGTAGTCGTTGATCGCGTTGCCCGCGGCGACCGCGACGCCGGTCGTCACGGCGGCGAGTGCCGTCGTGACCGGCGCGTCCCCGATCCCCGCCACGAATGCGCCGGTGACCGTCAACACCGCGGCGGCGACGCAGTTCGCCGGGCGTGCCAGCTCTACCGCCCCCCGAATCATATCGCGCAAACCGTTTCGGTCGTCCGCCGCGTCGATTATAAACGGCGCGGGATCAGGACGGCCGGACGGGTGGACGGCCGGACGGGTGGACGGGTGGACTGCCGGGCGGCTGGACGGCACGGAGGCGGGCAGAGCCCGACCGGGTTGAAACGGCCCATGGCTCACGAACGTTTATGACCCGAGGCGTGGTACGAGCGCGTATGGCCAAAGGCCTTGACATCGGCACGATGAACATTCTCTCCGGGCGCCAGGAAGGTTCCGAGACGGTGTTCGTACAGCAGCGCAACTCGTTCGTCGAGACCGAGTACAGTGATATGGCCGAACAGATGCTCTCCAGAAGCGAAGTCCTTCACATCCGAAAGGACGACAAGGTGTACGTCGTCGGCGACGACGCACTCAACTTTGCGAACATCTTCAACAAGGAGACCCGTCGCCCGATGCAACACGGGATCCTCTCCAGCGAGGAGGCCTCCGCGATCCCGATGATCAAGCTCATCACCGAGCAGGTCGTCGGCCAGCCCTCCAGGCCGAACGAGCGGCTGTTCTATTCCAGTCCCGCTGACCCGATCGACTCCGGGCTGACGACGCTGTACCACGAGAAAACGCTCGAATCGATGCTGGGCGACATGGGGTACGACCCCGAACCGATCAACGAGGGAATGGCCGTCATCTACTCCGAACTGGCGAACGACAAATTCACCGGGCTTGGGATCAGCTTCGGCGCGGGCATGACGAACGTCTGTCTCGCATACTACGCGGTGCCCGTAATGAAGTTCTCGATCGCCCGCGGGGGCGACTGGGTCGACGAGCAGACCGCGGAGGCGACGGGCACCCCGGTCGACAAGGTGACGAGCATCAAGGAGGACGACTTCGAACTCGACTTTCGGACGGACGTCGGCGGGGTCGAGGGGGCACTCGCGATCTACTACGAGAACCTGCTCGACTACGTCATCGAGAACATCACTCGGGAAGTTGACGAGGAGGACGTCGAGGAGGGTCTCGACGTCCCGGTCGTCGTCACCGGCGGCACCTCCCGCCCGAACGGGTTCGAGGACCTGTTCGCCGACCACCTTCAGGACGCGAACATCCCGTTCTCGATCAGCGGCGTCCACTCGCCCGACGAGCCCATGTACAGCGTCGCCAGCGGCGCGCTGGTCGCGGCCCGGTCCGAGGAGGGCGACGACGGCGGGGCGGACGCCGGCTCCGGCGAGTCGAGTGCCGAAGCCGCCCCGGAATCCGAGGGCTGATCCGGCGACGCGCCGCCGGCCCGGTCCCGCAGTCAGTCGGCCGCCGACCCGTCGTCCGCGAGGTCCAACGCCCGTCCGGGTTCCCGCTCCGCCTTCCGGAGGTAACACTTCGGGTCCGGCGCGAACGGGTCGTCGTGGGCGGCGAGCGCGCGGAGTCGCGACCCGCCGCGGCAGATGCCGCGGTACGCACAGTCGCCACAACGACCCGTGAGGCGTTCCTCACGCGTGCGGAGCGCCGCCAGCAACGGGTTCGACTCGTCGTCCCAGATCGCAGCGAACGACCGGTCGCGAACGTTCCCGAGCGCATAGCCCTGCCAGAACTGGGTGAGGTGGACGTTGCCGACGGGGTCGACGTCGGCGACGCGATCGCCGGTCGGGTCGCCGCCGTTGTGCTCCAGATACCGTCGGACGGTCGAGGCGCGCTCGGGACCGATTTCCCGGGCCGCGTACTCGACGAGGTAGCCGGCGTCGGCGTAGTTGCCGACGAGCAGCGTCTCGATCGCCTCGCCGGCCGCGTGGTACTCGCGGGTCAGGTCACACAGCCGGGACACGGCCTCGCGGGTCGCGGCCGGCGACAGGTCGATGTCCGCGACGTCGGCCCCGCGGCCGCCGTAGTCGAGGTGATAAAAGCAGAACCGGTCGACGCCGACGTCGACGAGGAGGTCGACGACCCCCTCGAGGTCGGCGACGTTGTGTTCGGTGATCGTGTACCGCAGTCCGGTTTTCAGCCCGACGTCGAGACATGCTTCGATGCCGCGGACTGCGGCGTCGAACGCACCCGCCTCGCCGCGGATGCGGTCGTTGCGCTCGCGGAGGCCGTCGACCGAGACCCCGGCATACTTGAGCCCGGCTTCACGCAATTCTCGCGCCTTCTTGCGAGTGAGCAGGGTCCCGTTCGTCGAAAGCACGGGGCGGATCCCCTGCTCGTCGGCGTACGACACCAGCTCCGGCAGGTCCTCACGAACCAGGGGCTCCCCGCCCGAGAGGAGAAGCACCGGGACCCCGTGCGCCGCGAGGTCGTCAATGAGCGCCTTCCCCTCCGCGGTCGACAGCTCGCCGGGCGCACCCTCGGCGTCCGCTGCCGCGTAGCAGTGCTCACACCGAAGGTTACACCGTTTGGTCGTGTTCCAGACCACGACCGGGCGACGCTGTCGCTCCTCGACTATCTGGGGTTTCACGGAGTCGGCAGCGGCGTCATATCGGAGGCCGTCGCTCTCCGCGTCGAGTCCGCAGAGGAGTTTGCTGACGGAGATCATCGCGTTCCCGCCCCCTCGTCGACTCCCGCCGCATCCGGGTCGTCCACGTCGCCGTCGCGCGCCCCGTCCGCGACGTCGCCGTCGCGC
>JAQCNI010000148.1 GCA_028275105.1 Halorubrum sp. | reverse complement strand
TGCGGCCGTTTAATACCCCCCAGGCGATAGGGACCGACATGAGCGAACAGCAGCCACGATCCGACGAGGGAGAGACCACTCGCGGGCGCGGAGGCGACGCGGACCGCTTCGCGGGCGAGAAGGATGCGGACCTCCGCAGCCGGGACGTGACCGAAGGGGCCGACCGGGCGCCCCACCGGTCGATGTTCCGCGCGATGGGATTCGACGACGAGGACCTCTCCTCGCCGATCGTCGGCGTCCCGAACCCGGCCGCCGACATCACGCCGTGTAACGTCCACCTTGACGACGTCGCCGACGCCGCGATAGACGGGATCGACGCGGCCGGCGGGATGCCGATCGAGTTCGGCACCGTCACCATCTCCGACGCCATCTCGATGGGGACCGAGGGGATGAAGGCCTCGCTCATCTCGCGGGAGGTGATCGCCGACTCGGTCGAACTCGTCTCGTTTGGCGAGCGCATGGACGCGCTCGTCACCGTCGCCGGCTGTGACAAGAATCTCCCGGGGATGATGATGGCGTCCATCCGGACCGACCTGCCGAGCGTGTTCCTGTACGGGGGGTCGATCATGCCCGGGGAACACGAGGGGCGTGACGTCACCATCGTCCAGGTGTTCGAGGGCGTCGGCGCGTACGCCGAAGGCGACATGAGCGGCGACGAACTCGACGATCTGGAGCGGCACGCCTGCCCCGGCGCGGGGTCGTGTGGCGGGATGTTCACCGCCAACACGATGGCGTCGATCTCGGAAGCGCTCGGGCTTGCGCCGCTCGGGTCGGCGTCCGCCCCCGCCGAGGATTCGGCGCGCTACGACGTCGCCGCCGAGGCCGGCGAACTCGTTCTCGACTGTCTCGAGAACGACCGCCGCCCCTCCGATATCCTCTCCCGGAAGTCCTTCGAGAACGCGATCGCCCTCCAGACCGCGATCGGCGGGTCGACCAACGCCGTGCTCCACCTGCTCGCGCTCGCCGCTGAGGCCAACGTCGACCTCTCGATCGAGGCGTTCGACGAGATCTCCCGCCGGACGCCGAAGATCGCGAACCTCCAGCCCGGGGGGAACCGCGTGATGAACGACCTCCACGAGGTCGGCGGCGTGCCGGTCGTGATCCGCCGGCTGCTGGAGGCCGGGCTGTTCCACGGCGACGCGATGACCGTCACCGGCAACACGGTCGCCGAGGAACTGGCCGAACTCGAGGCCGACGGCGAACTCCCCGATGACGACGGGATCGAGGCGGACTTCCTGTACACGGTCGACGACCCGAAGGAGGCGGAGGGCGCGATCAAGGTGCTGAAAGGGACCCTCGCGCCCGACGGCGCGGTGCTGAAGGTGACCGGCGACGACGCCTTCTACCACGAGGGGCCGGCCCGGGTGTTCGAGAACGAGGAGGACGCGATGGAGTACGTCCAGTCGGGCGCGATCGAGTCGGGCGACGTCATCGTGATCCGCAACGAGGGCCCGACCGGCGGGCCCGGGATGCGGGAGATGCTCGGCGTGACCGCCGCCGTCGTCGGCGCGGGCCACGAGGAGGACGTCGCCCTCCTCACCGACGGTCGCTTCTCCGGCGGGACCCGCGGGCCGATGATCGGCCACGTCGCGCCCGAGGCCGCCGTCGGCGGCCCGATCGGCCTGCTGGAGGACGGGGACCAGGTCACCGTCGACATCCCGAACCGCGACCTCTCCGTCGACCTCACCGACGCCGAACTCGACGCCCGCGCCGAGGGCTGGGAAGCCCCCGAACCGCCGTACACGGGCGGCGTGCTCGCGAAGCACGCCCGGGACTTCTCGTCGGCGTCGCTCGGCGCGGTGACGAACCCGCGACTCACGCCGGACGAATAGCGAGGAAGAGCCGGCGACCGGAGAAGCCATCGGAGGGCCAACGCGTCGGCCCGAGGTCTACTCTCTCGTTCGGTCCGTTTCGCCCGCGACGACGTTACCCCTCGTCCGCCTTCTGCTCGTCGTCAACGACCTCCCCGTCGGTCTCGGCGACGTGGACCGAGTCCGCGCGCCGGACGTTGCTCCGCCGGCCGGCACGCGATAGCTCCAGTTCGACGACGGACCCGGTCGGCAGGTCGGCCACGCGTTCGCGGGCGGCCCGGTCACCGTAGTCGACGATGTGGTAGGTCTCGTTTCGCAGATGTACACGTACTGCGGCGTGATCGTGATTGTTCCGTTCGGAAATAACGGTAAACCGGTTTGACTTCGCCATTTTGAACTGGTATTCT
Organism: Halorubrum sp.; assembly: GCA_028275105.1. Lineage (GTDB taxonomy): Archaea > Halobacteriota > Halobacteria > Halobacteriales > Haloferacaceae > Halorubrum. Next base: position 12,853 of record JAQCNI010000148.1, on the reverse strand, counting down.
TGGACATCCCATTTCAAAACTTCGTATAGTGATTCGTGTCTCACCCGAAGTCAGAGACCGGTCTCGAGTGCGCCGCCCTCACGCTCCCATTCGGTGAGGCTTCCCTCGTAGAAGGCGATTTCCGGGTAGTCGAGCGCGCGAAGGACGGTGTAGGTGTGGCTGATCCGGCGGGCGGTGTTACAGTAGAGGACGATCCGGTGATCGGCGGAGATCTTGCGGGACTCCAACAGCGACCGCAGCTCCGCCTCGGGTCGGATCGTCCGCGCGTCGGTGTCGACGAGCTCCCGCCAGTCCAAGCGAACCGCACCCGGGATGTGCCCCTCCTCGTACTCCCACTCCTCGCGGGTGTCGACGACGGTCGTGTCGGGCTCGTCGACGGCGGCCGCCATCGTTTCGCGGCCGATCAGCGGGCCGTCGGTTCGGAACGCTGCGGGGTACGCCGGACCGCCGACGGCGTCGCCTTCGTCGGTCGCCGGCTCGGGGTCGTCGGTCGTCGGTTCGGGTTCGTCGGTCGTCGTCGGGTGTGACTGATTCCAGACCGAGTAGTCGCCGTCGAGCAGGTGGATTTTCGCCGGGTCGTGGCCGTACAGCTCGGCCGTGACGAGGAACCGCGCCCCGAACACACCGTGGGTGTCGTCGTAGGCGACGACGCGGTCGTCGGGGTCGATTCCGGCGGTTTCGGCGATATCGGCGAATACGGCCGCACCGGGGAGCATCCCGGCCTCGGCCGCGCCGTGCTCCTCGGCCCGAAACGTGTCAAACGGCACGTTGACCGCGCCGGGCACGTGGCCGATCCCCCCGTACTCCCAGGCGTCGCGGACGTCGACGACCACGACGTCCGGCGCGTCGAGACGGTTCGCGACCCAGTCGACGTCGACGATCCGGTCGTTCATACCCGATCGTTCGTCGCCGTCGGGTTAACCTCACCCGTTCCGACCCCGTCGGAGCGGGGCGGACGAGGCTCGGAGCCAACGTTTCGGGGGCGCCATCGCCCGAACCGGAAACAGTTGCCGACGTTTGGGAGGGGCGGCCGAGTGTGCCGTAATAACTGGTAATATACATGGGCGTGTTCCATGTTCGAGCGTAATGAGCGGATCAGATTACGCGAACGATGTACTCGTTTCGGCCGACTGGGTCGAGGCACGACTCGACGAGTTCGGGAGCGACGACTCCGACCACCGCCTCGTTGAGGTCGACGTCGACACCGAGGCGTACGACGAGTCACACGCTCCCGGAGCGATCGGCTTCAACTGGGAGACCGACCTTCAGGACCAGACCACCCGAGATATCCTCGACAAAGCGGACTTCGAGGCGCTGCTGGGCGACCACGGGATCACCGAGGACTCCACCGTCGTCCTCTACGGCGACAACGCCAACTGGTTTGCGGCGTACACCTACTGGCAGTTCAAGTACTACGGCCACGACGACGTCAAGCTGCTCGACGGCGGCCGCGAGTACTGGCTGGAGAACGATTATTCGACGACCGACGAGGTCCCCGAGTATTCCGCCGTGGAGTACGAGGCCTCCGGCCCGCGGGAGTCCATTCGCGCGTACCGCGAGGACGTCGAAAACGCGATCGATCGCGGCCTTCCCCTCGTGGACGTGCGCTCGCCCGAGGAGTTCAGCGGCGAGGTCCTCGCCCCGCCCGGACTCAACGAGACCGCCCAGCGCGGCGGCCACATTCCCGGTGCACAGAACGTCTCGTGGTCCGTCGTGACGAACGAGGACGGCACGTTCAAGACCGCCGACGAGCTGGCGGAGCTCTACTCCGAGTACGATATCGACGGCGACGAGACGACCGTCGCGTACTGCCGGATCGGCGAGCGGTCCTCGGTCGCATGGTTTGCCCTCCACGAACTCCTCGGCTATGACGACACGATCAACTACGACGGGTCGTGGACCGAGTGGGGGAACTTGGTCGGCGCACCGATAGAGACTGGCGAGGCCGAGTGAGCAAAGCGAGGGAGGCCTCGTGGCGGAGCGGCGAAGGAGCCGCGGAGCAGGGCGAGGCCGAGTGAGCAAAGCGAACACGCATCCACACCGTTTCGACGGCGACCGTCGCATACAACTACTCCCCGCCGCTATCGATATCCATGGATTCCGAGACGTTCATCGAAACCGTTCGTGACGACGCCGAGACCGCCCTTTCGCGGCTCGGCTCGTCGAAGTCGCTGTTCGCGGACACCGCCGGCGAGATGGAGCCGGCCGCCGTGCTCGACGCGGCCGCGACCGCCGAACTCCACGCGGCGGAGACGTACGAGAGGTGGGCGGATGCCGAGGACGGCGACGTCGCCGCGGCGTTCATGGAGACGGCACGCGAGGAGCGGACCCACTACGACACCGTCGTCGGCGAACTCGACGGCCACGACCCCGGAGATGTGCCCGCGATCCAGTCGTTCCTCCGTGACGTCGACGGCACCGTCGAGCGGCTCGGCGCGTTCGTCGGCCGGACGCTCGCCGCCGAGCAGTCGAAGACGCAGGTGACCGGCTTCTTCGTCGGCAACGCCGACCCGCAGACCGCGGGCCTGTTCCGGTCGATGGGCGATGACCTTGACGCCCAACTGGAACGGGCGACCGCCCGTCTCGACGCCGAGTGCGGTGACGACGAGGACGCGTGGGACCGTGCCCGCGAGGCCGCGGTCGGCGCGATCGAGGCGGCCTACGAGGAGTACACCGATCGGCTCGAATCGATGGGCGTCAACCCGAAACCAGTCTGCTAGCGGGGCGGCCGAATCCGTGCGCCGACGGCGCGGTCCGTCGCGATGCGGATCAGCACGCCTTTTCCCGGCGGCTACGTGGAGCGAGTATGGACACAAGCGGTCGCGACGGGTCGGATCCGGCCGGCGTCGCGCTGTTCGTCGACGGGCCGAACGTGTTACGCGAGGAGTTCGACGTCGACCTCGACGACGTCCGAGAGGCCGCGGCGGCCGAGGGACGGCTCGTAACGATCCGGCTCTATCTCGACGAGCACGCGACCCCGGGGTTGATCCAGGCCGCCGAGGCCCGCGGGTTCGAGGTCGTCGTCACCAGCGGCGACGTGGACGTGAGGCTCGCGGTCGACGCCGCTCGGTTCGCGACCGAGAGCCGGATGTCGACGCTCGCGATCGCCTCCCGCGACACCGATTTCAAGCCCGTGATCGAGGCGGCGAACGGACACGGGATCCGGACGCTCGCGATCGCGCCGGGCGAGTTCGGTCGTTCCGACGCCCTCCGGAACGCCGCGAGCGCCTCGGTAACGCTCGACGATGGGCCCGATGAGCCGGAAGCCGACGCGCCGGACGATGCCGACGCACCGAGCGATGCCGACGTCGCCGCGAGCAACGACGACGATACTGCCGACGCGACGACCGATGCCGATCGATAGCGTCCGGGTGTCACCGCCGCCGACCGATCGTTCCCGGCATCCGACTCCGGTCTGATGACAAGACATTACAACTGCCCCGGAGTGGTATCGACATGACCGACCGGATCCCTCCGCTCCACGGGGTTCACGAGGCGCGCAGCGCGACGTTCACCGACTTCGGGGGCTGGGAGATGCCAGTCGAGTTCAATTCGATCCGCGAGGAACACGCCGCGGTTCGCGGATCGGTCGGCGTCTTCGACGTCTCGCACATGGGCGAGGTCGAGGTGTCGGGGCCGGACGCGACGGTGCTGTTGAACCGGCTGACGACCAACGACGTGACGACGCTCGACCCGGGCGACTCCCAGTACGCCGGGATCACGAACGAGGACGGGATCCTACTCGACGACACGGTCGTCTACCGGCTCCCCGACGGGATCGAAGCCGGGTCCGCGGCCGCGGCGCTGGCGACATTCGGATCGGAGGCGAATGACGCCGATGTCGACGTCGCCCACCCCGACCTCACCGTGACGGCCGGCAACCCCGCGTACCTCTTCGTGCCCAACGCCGGTCACGACGCCGATTCGACGGACCGCTGGGTCGGGTACCGGGACGAGCACGACCTCGACGCCGCGGTCGCGAACGCGACGACCGACTGGGCGATGTTCGCCGTTCAGGGGCCGGACGCGGCCGACACGATGGCGGTGGCGCTCGACGGCGTCGACGCGGCGACGCTCGCAGGCGTCGATGCGGCGGCGCTCGCCGACGTCGACGCGGGCCCCCACATCGATGCGGCCGCCGGCGTCCTTGACCTCCCGCGGTTCCGGGCAACGGTCGCCACGGTCGACGGCGTCGACTGCTGGATCGCCCGCACCGGGTACACCGGCGAGGACGGGTTCGAGGTCCTGTGTCCCGCGGGCGACGCCGACCCGGTCTGGTCGGCGTTCGACGTCCAGCCGTGCGGGCTCGGCGCGCGCGACACCCTCCGGACGGAGATGGGGTTCCTCCTGTCGGGGCAGGATTTCGACCCCGACGAGGAGCCGCGGACCCCGGACGAGGCCGGGATCGGGTTCGTGGTGGACCTCGACACGGCGTTCGTCGGCCGCGACGCCCTCGCGACACGGCGGGCGGACGGCGGTCCCGACGAGTCGTTCACCGGCGTCCGCCTCCTCGACCGCGGGGTCCCGCGGGGCGGGTACGACGTCACCGACGACGAGGGAACGCGGGTCGGACGCCTCACCTCGGGGACGATGAGCCCGACGCTCGACGAACCGATCGGCCTCGGATACCTCGCGGAGGAGTACGCGGAGCCCGGAACGGCGGTCCGCGTCGTCGTGCGCGGCGACGCGAAGCGCGCCGAAGTCGTCGAACCACCGTTTCTCGACCGGTAGTCGGCGTACTGACCGACGGAACCGATGACGGGTCGTCGGGAGATGGAACCCGCCGCACGCCGTCCGACGCGCCCCGACACGCTTAACTCCGGAACTCGCCGAGGGATGGTGTAATGAGCACCGACGCCCCGAGCGACGCGGAGTCCGGGTCCGGATCCGAGTCGGAGACCGGAGCCGACGCCGCCTCCGAGGCGTTCGTGAACGCCTGCGAGGAGCTGGTCGACCGGATCCTCGCCGGCGAGGTCGAGCGCGACGACCTCGAGTCCGCAAAGCTCGACGTTTGTTCGGAGTTCTCCTCGCCGAAGGTGCCGAAGAACACCGAGATCCTCGACCACGCCCCCGCCGACGCCCGCGACGACGTGATCGAGGTGGTCCGACGAAAGCCGGTCCGGACCGCCTCCGGCGTCTCGCCGGTCGCGATCATGACCTCGCCGAAGCTGTGTCCCCACGGCAAATGCCTCTACTGTCCCGGCGGGCCCGCCTCGGAGTTCTCCTCGGCGCAGTCGTACACGGGCCACGAACCAGCGGCCGCCCGCGGGAAACAGAACGACTACGACCCGTACGGACAGGTCACCCTGCGGCTCGAACAGCTTCGGAAGATCGGCCATCCGGTCGACAAGGTGGAGCTAATCCTGATGGGCGGGACGATGACCGCGCGCTCACACGACTACCAGGAGTGGTTCGTCAAGCGCGCGTTACAGGCGATGAACGACTACGACCTCGACAAGCGGCCCGAGCCCGCCGAGGGCGAGTCGTTCGCACCCGACCCGGACGAGACCGAGTTCGAGTACCTCGAGGACGTTATCGCCGAAAACGAGACGAACGCGATCCGCAACATCGGGACGACGTTCGAGACGAAGCCCGACTGGTGTGACCCCGAACAGATCGACCGCATGCTCGATCTCGGGGGGACGAAAGTCGAGGTCGGCGTCCAGACCACCTACGAGCGGATCAACCGTGAGATGCATCGCGGCCACGGCAACGAGGCCTCGCGAAACGCCAACCGCCGCCTGCGCGACGCCGCGTTCAAGATCGGGTTCCACATGATGCCGGGCCAGCCCGGGATGACGAAGGCGATGTGTCTCGAGGACTTCCGGCAGCTGTTCGAGAATCCCGACTGGCGGCCGGACTACCTCAAGATCTATCCGACCCTCGTCGTCCGTGGGACCCGGGTGTACGACCGGTGGCGCCGCGATGAGTTCGAGCCGTTGTCGAGCGAGGGGGCGGCCGACCTCGTCGCCGAGATTATGGACCTGATCCCGACGTACACCCGACTCCAGCGCGTCCAGCGCGACATCCCGGCCGACTTCATCGACGGCGGCGTCCGGAAGTCGAACCTGCGCCAGCTGGCGAGTCAGCGCGCCGAGGAACGGGGGATCGTCCAGCGCGACATCCGGGCCCGCGAGGTTGGGATGAACGAGGCGGACCCCGATCCCGACGCCATCGAACTCGACGTGATGACCTACGAGGTTGCCGGCGGGACCGAGCACTTCCTCTCGTTTGCGGACCCGGTTCGCGACCTGCTGATCGGGTTCTGTCGGCTCCGATTTCCGTCGTTCGCGCCGGAACAGCCGGGAACTCCCGGAACCGATGACGACCCGATCCGGCGGGAACTCGAGGACGCCGCGCTCGTCCGGGAGCTCCACGTGTACGGCAGCGAGGTCGGACTCGGCGGCGACGGCGACTGGCAACACCAGGGGTACGGTCGGCGGCTGATCGGGCGGGCCGAGGAACTGGCCCGGGACGCCGGCTACCGGAAGCTGGCCGTTATCTCGGGGATCGGCGCACGCGAGTACTACCGGAACGAGTTGGAATACAGTCAGGACGGGCCGTACGTCTCGAAGCGGCTGTAGCGCCCCCACAACGACACGCCTTTTTCGGGGCCGCCTGTGAACCCAGTATGGACCCGAAGCGGGAGCTGTCGAGTATCGACCTTCGCGCGCTCGTCACCGAACTCGGCCGGTACGAGGGCGCGAAGCTCGACAAGGCGTACCTCTACGACGACGACCTGCTTCGGCTGAAGCTCCGCGACTTCGACCACGGACGCGTCGAACTCATGATCGAGGTCGGCGACGTGAAACGCGCCCACGCTGCCGACCCCGAACACGTCGCCGACGCGCCGGGTCGTCCGCCGAACTTCGCGAAGATGCTCCGCAACCGGCTTTCGGGCGCCGACTTTGCCGGCGTCGAGCAGTACGAGTTCGACCGGATCCTCTCCTTCGAGTTCGAGCGTGACGACGCGAACACGACGATCGTCGCCGAGCTATTCGGCCAGGGGAACGTCGCCGCGCTCGATGAGACCGGCGAGGTCGTCGGGTCGTTATCGACCGTCCGGCTCAAGTCCCGCACGGTCGCGCCCGGCGCGCAGTACGAGTACCCCGCCTCGCGGCTCAACCCTCTCGACGTGAGCTTCGACGCGTTCGTCCGTCACATGAACGAGTCCGACAGCGACGTGGTCCGGACGCTCGCGACACAGCTCAACCTTGGCGGGCTGTACGCCGAGGAGGTGTGCTCCCGTGCGGACGTCGAAAAGGAGACGCCAATCGCGGACGCCGACGAGGGGACCTATCGGGCCCTCCACGACGCGCTCGGACGGATCGGCGACCGCCTCCGATCCGGTGAGATCGACCCGCGCGTGTACGAGGAGCCGCTCGAGGGCTCGGAACTCGACGACGCGGACGCGGAGTCGGCCGATCGCCCCGTCGTCGACGTGACCTCCTTTCCGCTGTCGGAACGTGAGGGGTTGCCCAGCGTCGGCTTCGACTCGTTCAACGCCGCCGTCGACGAGTACTTCTACCGGCTCGATCGAGGCGGAGAGGGAGGTGGGGACGCCCCCGCCGATGCGCCCTCGTCGCGCCCGGACTTCGAGGCGGAGATCGCCACACAGGAGCGGATCATCGAGCAGCAGCGGAACGCGATCGAGGGGTTCGAGGAGCAGGCGGCGGGGGAACGCGAGCGCGCGGAACTGCTGTACGCGCACTACGACCTCGTCGACGAGGTGCTCTCGACGGTCCGGGAGGCTCGAGAGAACGAGGTGCCTTGGGAGGAGATCGAGTCGACGCTGTCGGCCGGCGCGGAGCAGGGCATTGCGGCGGCCGAGGCGGTCGTCGACGTCGACGGCGGCGAGGGGACCGTAACCGTCGAACTCGACGGCGAGGACGCCGGTTCGGTTCAAATCGAACTCGATGCCGACGACGGCGTCGAGGTGAACGCCGACCGGCTGTACCGGGAGGCGAAGCGGATCGAGGACAAAAAGGCGGGCGCGATGGAGGCAATCGAGTCGACCCGCGCGGAGCTCGAGACCGTAACGGAGCGGAAGGCCGAGTGGGAGGAGAAGGCGGCGGCCGACGACGACTCCGACGCCTCGGATGATGCGGATGACGAGGACGGCGAGGACGGCACCCCCGAGATCGACTGGCTCGCCCGGTCGTCGATCCCGATACGGCGCCCGGACGATTGGTACGAGCGGTTCCGCTGGTTCCACACGTCGACGGGCTACCTCGTCATCGGCGGGCGGAACGCCGACCAGAACGAGGAACTCGTGAAGAAGTACATGGGCAACCATGACCGGTTCTTCCACACGCAGGCCCACGGCGGGCCCGTCACGTTGTTGAAGGCCGCTGGCCCCTCCGAGTCGGCGGACCCAGTGGACTTCGCCGAGGAAACGCTCCGCGAGGCCGCCGGGTTCGCGGTGTCGTACTCGTCGGACTGGAAGGCCGGTCGCGGCGCGGGCGATGCGTACATGGTCGAACCGGATCAGGTGTCGAAGACGCCCGAGAGCGGCGAGTACATCGAGAAGGGGAGTTTCGTGATCCGCGGCGATCGGACGTACTTCGAGGACGTTCCCTGCCGGGTCGCGGTCGGCGTCCAGTGCGAACCGGTGACGCGAACGATCGGCGGTCCCCCGTCGGCGATCCGGAACCCCGCCGCGACGTCGGTGACCCTGGAGCCGGGGATGTACGCACAAAACGACGCCGGGATGATGGTGTATCGCGAACTGAAGGACCGGTTCGCCGACCAGTCGTTCGTCCGGAAGGTCGCGAGCGCGGACCTGATCCAGGAGTTTCTCCCGGCCGGCGGTTCGGACATCGTCGATTGATCGCGCGCGACGCTTCCGGAGCGTCCACGAGTCCCGCGCTCCCGACTCCCGTTCCCGACTCCCGCTCCGACGAACGCGACGTTTTCAAACCCTGCCCCCGGAGGATGAGCATGGCGTTCGGATCGCTGCCCGACGGCTGGCGGGTATGGAACCGGGAGCCGAGCGGCCGGGTCATCCTCGCCTATCGGCCCGACGTTTTCGACGGTGACGCGCTTCCCGCGCCGTGTCTTCCGACCATCTACCTGACGAACGGTTCGCGACGAGCACGCCCGGGGGCGGGCCAGTACGCGACCGACGAGTGGCACGTCGTGTTGTATCTCGAACCCGAGGTCGAGGCCATCGCGGAGACGTACGCCGACCGGTCGGTCGCGGTCGACGCCGCCGTCGACGCCGCCGAACGGTTTGCCGCCGGCGACGTGGACTATCGCGACGCCTACCAGGTCCCCCGGGAGGCGTACTTCGAGCGGCTGGACGCGGTCATCGAGGCCGACGGAGGATAGGGGGAGTCACGGGTGATCGGCGGGCGGTCCGCGGTGATATATCCACGTTTTTGTATATATAAACCGTAGCGACGGGGAGAGAACGGCACGGACACGAGGGGTTTTTATTTGCGCCACGCCCAGTGATCCGCATGGGAACAGGTGGCGATCGGTCCGACGACGAGCCGCGGGAGAAGTGCGGCATCGTCGGCGTCTCGCTCGCGGACCGGGCGGCCGCGAGGCCGCTGTACTACGCGTTATACGCGCTCCAGCACCGCGGTCAGGAGTCGGCCGGGATCGTCACGCACGACGGTTTTCAGCAGCACGGCCACGTCGAGCGGGGGCTCGTCGGCGACGCCTTCGAGCCGGGGGACCTGGAGTCGCTGGCCGGCGAAACCGGGATCGGCCACGTCCGATATCCGACCGCGGGGAGCCTCGACAAGAGCTGTGCGCAGCCGTTCTCCGTCTCGTTCAAGTCGGGGTCGCTGGGGCTGTCGCACAACGGTAACCTCGTGAACGCCGACGCGGTTCGCGAGGAGTTGGCCGCGGCCGGCCACGCGTTCACCTCCGACGGCGACACCGAGGTGATCGCCCACGACCTCGCCCGGAACCTCCTCGAGGAGGACCTCGTCCGCGCGGTCAAACACACGATGAACCGGATCCACGGCTCCTACTCGCTGACGATCACCCACGACGACACCGTCCTCGGCGTGCGCGACCCGATGGGGAACCGGCCGTTGTGTCTCGGCCGGATCGACGACGGCTACGTGCTCGCGAGCGAGTCCGCCGCGATCGACACCCTCGACGGGGACCTGATCCGCGACGTCCGGCCGGGGGAGCTGGTCGTACTCGAACCCGGCGGCACGGGCTACGACACGTACCAGCTCGTCGACGCCGGCTCGACCGCGCACTGTTTCTTCGAGCACGTGTACTTTGCGCGCCCCGACTCGGTCATCGACGGGGAGCTCGTCTACGAGGTCCGGCGGGAGCTCGGTCGGAAGCTGTGGGAGGAGTCCGGCGTCGAGACCGACGTCGTAATGCCCGTCCCCGACTCCGGCCGGGCGTTCGCGTCCGGGTACGCCGACGCCGCCGCCGAGACCGCCGCAGACGGGTCCCCACGGGCGGGCGACGACGACGGAATCGAGTTCGCGGAGGGGTTGATGAAGAACCGGTACGTGGGCCGGACGTTCATCATGCCGACTCAGGACGAACGCGAGCGAGCCGTCCGGCTGAAGCTCAACCCCATCCGGTCGACCGTCGAGGGAAAGTCCGTCACCATCATCGACGACTCGATCGTCCGGGGGACGACGTCGACACAGCTCGTCCAACTCGTGCGGGAGGCCGGCGCGGAGGAGGTCCATCTCCGGATCGGCGCACCGCCGATCGTCGCTCCCTGCTACTTCGGGATCGACATGGCGACCCGCGAGGAGCTGATCGCCGCCGACGAGTCGACGGAGGAGATCCGCGAGCGGATCGACGCCGACTCGCTGTCGTACCTCTCGATCGACGCGGTGGCGGCGGCGCTCGATTCGAGCCGCGCGGACCTGTGTCTCGGCTGTGTCACCGGCGAGTACCCGTTCGACGTCGAGGGCGAGGAGACCGATCGGCCGGTCGATAGCCCGTCCCCCGACCCTCCCGCCGCCGACGACTGACCGGTCTCCGTCAGCATCGACGGGGTGGCCTGCCGTCAACGGACGCAGTCCGCCGTCGACGGAAGCAGTCCGCCGTCGGCGGGAAGGATCGGGCCCCGCTTCGGTACCGACGGGAGGGATCGTATCGGGAGTTTAAATACACGGACTCTCCGAGATGGGGACATGAACCAGAACGCCGGCGACGCGTCACTGAGTCGCCGCGACCTCTTTCGGGCGGGCGCCGCCGGCGTCGCGGTTACCGCGGGGGTCGCCGCCGGGAGCGGCACCGCCGCCGCCGCGTACGACGGGTGGCTCGACGACGTGAACAACTACGATGGGACCCACGACCGTCGCGGCCAAGACGAGGTCCGCGTGACCGTCGGCGCGGGCGATACCGGGCTCCTGTTCGGGCCCGCGGCCGTGCTCATCGACCCCGGCACGACCGTCGTCTGGGAGTGGTCCGGCGCGGGCGGCGGCCACAACGTCGTCGAGGCGGGCGAGGAGCTGTTCGGCTCCGAGACGATCAGCGACGAGGGGCACACCTTCGAGTACACGTTCGCCGACGCCGCGGAGGGAGACACGTTCAATTACCTCTGTGAGCCCCACGAGGCCGTTGGAATGAAGGGCGCCATCGCCGTCGGCGCCGTCGACGACGACGTCGTCACCGACGGCGGGGGCGATGGCGGAAGCGGTGGGGACGGCAGCGGCGACGGCGGAGATGGAAGCGGTGACGGCGGCGGCGGAGATGGAAGCGGTGACGGCGGCCGGGACCTCAACGCCGACGACCTCGCCGCGCTGGCGATGGGATTCGGGTTCGTCGGGGCCCTGCTCGTCCCGTTGTTCTACGCGGCACACCGGAAGTCCGGCCGGAACCAACGACCCGCCCAGTGATGCGGTCGGCCGGTCGGCGTTTTCTCAGTCCGTGGCGAGGCCGACCGGCTCGGCGTCGACGACGTCCCACTCGTGGCCCGGCAGGATCCGGTCCCCGCGGTCGAGGATCTTAACGGCGCTCTCCCACCAATCGACGTCGCTCATCGCGAGCCCCCTCCGCGCCGGGGCGTCGCCGTCGGCCGAGACGTTGTCGAACGTCGGGACTGCGTCCGCGGCGACGACCGTCGTTTCTCCGTCGGTCTCAACCGCGACGGACCCGTGGCCGACCGTGTGTCCCGGCGTCGGGAAGGCAACCACGCCGTCACACAGCTCCGTCTCCCCTTCGATGGGGGTGAGATCGAGCGTGAGCCACGGCGGGGTCCGGCCGAGCGACTTCGCCTCGTACCGGTCGGCGTGCATCGGGTACGGCGCGATCGCGTACGCAAGCTCCTCGCGGCGCACGTAGAACGTCGTCCCGTCGTCGAACTGGTCGAGGTTGTAACAGTGGTCCCAGTCGAGGTGCGAGAACACGACGCCATCGACGTCGCCCGGGGCGTACCCCTCCTCGTCGAGCAGAGCTCGGAGTCCCTGGTCGTCCCCACGGTGACACGGAAACTCCGGGTGGCGGTCGGCCATCGTCGCCGGATCGCCGAATCCGGTGTCGACGAGGATCGTCTCCTCGGCCTCGATCAGGTACACGATCGACGGGGCCTCGACCCGTCCGGACTCGCCGGCAACCAACACGCTCGCGTCCATCGCCAACGACCCGCAGCATTTCGGTGTGACACGCGGCGTCATACCCCGAAACAGGCGGCCGGGGTCGATAACCGTGTCCATCGCCGTCATTCCCCGGAGCACGTCGGGGACCGCCGACCCCGACTGCCCCGGTCGGACTCAGCATCTTTCGAGGCGGAGCCTCCGGCCTCAACGAGCGAGGGCTTCCGACTGGTCGGAAGCACGACGCGAGTAGGCCGGGGAGGAAGCCGACACGGTGGGAAACAGGCAACGTCGTTGCTGCTGTCTGACTCGCTATCCGATACACT
>JAQCNI010000116.1 GCA_028275105.1 Halorubrum sp. | reverse complement strand
CTCGAACTGACTGCTCCACTCCACGATATGACGGCTCACCTTGTGGAGTCGGTCACGGACAAACCGTTCCTCACGCCCTTTCAACGTGTCGTGAATGCGTCCTTCCCCGCGTTCTGCACGCGCTTCCGCATCGTGAAGTAACGGTGATGCTCGAACTTGATTTCGGGGAAGTCGATAACCAACGTATCCTCAACGCCACCCTCGGACAGAGCGGTGAGGGCCACGTTGTCCTCGTTCACGTCCACACCGACGACCGTTCGTGAGTCGTGCTTGTCTCGAACGGTCTGTTCCGTGTTGGTGACGTTGACATGCAACTCGGCATTCTCGTTGTGGAACAGGGCTTCTGCCGTCCCAATCTTCCACTCGTCGCTTTCGAGTGCAGTCTTGAGAATGTCGAGGTGGGCGTCGTCGCCTTCGAGAATACCCTTGACGTGTTTGTAGGGCTTCGCGCTGATTCGGAACCCCACGTCACCGTCGTCGGTGAGCGACAGGTTGTACCCCTCCGTGAAGTTCGCTCGGAGCGGATACGCGCCATCCGTGGTGTGGCTCGGCTGGCCGAAGTCGTTGTACTCGTAATAGTTCTCCATCGCGCCGAGAGCCTTGGCGACGACGCGCTGTGTCGTGTTTTTCACGAGGTCGGCGTCGTCGGCTACTCGGTCGGGGATGTCGTCCCACTCCACGCCTTGCTTGGCGAGTCGGATGGTTTCGTTGTACACCGAGCGGGCTTCGAATGTGGCGTCGTACAGCAGACTCTCGTTGTTACTCTGAATGTCGAGTTGGAAGTCCAGCGTCTTGACGAGAGCCTGTGCGTCGGTCATTATTCGGATTCGTTGAGCCAGTCGTTGACGAGTCCACGCACTACGTCGGACTTGGTTTCGTCAACCTCGATGCACTTCTTCGAGAACTCCTTGTACACATCGTCCTCGAAGTCTACGGACAGTCGTTTTGTCATCTCACAACCTTACTTAGATACTGAAATACTTAACTTTTGTCCACGTACTGTCTGTATGGGTGAGAAGCGGTCGAACCACACGGTGTACAACGTCAACTACCACTTCGTGTGGTGTCCAAAGTACCGTCACGCGATTCTCGAACCAATCGAGGACTCGTTAGAAGTGAGTTTTCGAGACGTGTGTGACGAGTACGATTACGAGATACTGTCGTCGTCCGAAAATCGGAGATTTTCGTGATCACGAGAGACGAAGTCTCTCGAACGACTCCACATCTCACCCGACCACATACACCTATTCCTGTCAGCCCACCCGAAGCACGCACCGAGCGAGATTACACGGACGGTCAAGAGCATCACGGCGCGGGAAATGTGGGAACAACACGAGTCGTACTTGGAGGAGTATCTGTGGGGCGGTGGGTTCTGAGAACAATCGTACTACATCGGAACGGCTGGTCAGGTATCCAGCGAGACGATTGGACAGTATATCGAACGTACAGAACACGTTTGAGTGTCGGCTTCACCCTCGGGGTCAAGCCCCGAGGCACTCGCCTTGCTTATCTGTAGAATCGATGTATTCCGGTTCGGCCGTGTACACCGCTAGCGCTCCGGCCGCTTGGTTATACTCGGTTGCGACCGCTGAGACCGCTTACAAAGCCCCAGCCCCGACGGCTCGGAGGCCTCGCTGTGGTCCGCAGTCGCCGGCGGCGTAGTAATCCAGAGAAGCCATTGAGGAACTGTATCGATTTGACGCCTATTCCCCGTAACGTCGTGCGAATTTTTGCCCTCAGTCTTTGAGTTCCTCAGAAACTTTCCCGGAGTACCAAGCCGCCGGCTGCCAGAGGCGCGGAGGGCCTCGCTGTCGCTCACTTCGTTCGCTCCCTGCGGTCCTTGCGTCGGCCGCCGTCGCCCTCGCGGCTGCCCCTTTGGGTCCCACCCCGATCCGCACGGCCCCGCACCTCACGCCTCCCCAGCCTCGTCGCGCGCTCGTGGGCTCCCGTCGATCGCCTACGTCGCTTGCGACGTCCCTCGCGCTCGAGTTCGCGCCCTGCGGGGCGCTCACCGGAGCGCGCCGACTGCGGAGGCGAGGATACAAATCCGGCCCCCACCTTTCGCCGGTATGGTGACGTTTCTCGCCGGCGGTACGGGAACGCCGAAGCTCCTCGACGGCGCGACCCGCGTATTCCCGGCGAACGACACGACGGTCGTCGCGAACACCGGCGACGACGTCGAACTCGGCGGTCACCTCATCTGTCCCGACGTCGACACAGTGCTGTTCGCCGGCGGCGACGTCCTCGACCGGGAGACGTGGTGGGGGATCGCGGGCGACACGACCGCCACACACGAGGAACTGGGGCGACTCGCGGACGTCACCGGGATCGACCCGGGACCGCGATATCTCGACGACGATGCCCAGACGGCGGGGCGTGAGATCGCGCGGTGGCGCCGGTTCTCCGGGGTCGCGGAGTTCATGCAGATCGGCGACCGAGACCGAGGGGTCCATATCACCCGGACGAGCCTGCTGGACGAGGGACACACGCTCACCGACGTGATCCGGCGGCTCGCGGACGCGTTCGACCTCGACGTCGACCTCCTCCCGATGTCGGACGACCCGGTCGCGACGCTGATTCATACGGCCGACGAGGGGATCATCCACTTTCAGGAGTACTGGGTCGCTCGCCGGGGCGAGCCAGACGTGACAGACGTGGCGTTCCGCGGCGCGGAGGCGGCCGAGCCGACCGACGCGGTCCGGGCGGCGCTCCGTGATCCCGTCGTAATCGGCCCGTCGAACCCGGTGACGAGCATCGGGCCGATGCTCGCGGTTGCCGGGATCGAGACCGCACTGGAGCGGACCCCGGTCGTCGCGGTCTCACCGTTCGTCGGCGACGAGGTTTTCTCCGGTCCCGCGGCCGCCCTGATGGCGGGCGTCGGCGCCGACCCGTCGACGGCCGGGGTTGCCGACGCGTACCCCTTCGCGGACGCGTTCGTCCTCGACGACGACGATCCGACCGACCTGGACCGACACGTTGAGCGGACCGACACCCGGATCGACGGGGCCGACGACGCGGCGCGGGTCGCCCGGGCGTGCGACCGGGCGCTGGAGGCGGTGGCATGACCCGGTCGGATGAGGGGCGACGCACCCCCGAACGCGACCGCGCCGAGCCCGTTGTGGACGGCGACCCCTTCCTCGTCGCCGCCAGCCTCAGCGGCGAGGCGGGCGCCGAGTGGGCGCGGCGGACGGCCGAGTACGTCGACTGTGCGGTCATGGGGGGGATCGCGCTCGACTCGGCAAGCCGGGCGGCCGCCCGCGACCTCGTCGCCCGCGGGCGGGACGAGTTCCTCCCCGACGACCCGACGGCGTGGATCGACCGGCGTCTGCGGGCGGTCGCGGACGCGCCCGTCCACCCCGGCGTCAACGTCCGGAGCGCGACGGTCGACCCGGTTCGCGAGGCGGCCGCGGTGTGTGCCGACCACGGCGCAATCTGCGAGATCAACGCGCACTGTCGCCAGCCGGAACTGCGCGCGGTCGGCTGCGGGGAGACCCTGCTCGCCGACCGCGACCGACTGGCCGAATACGTCGCCGCCGCGGCCGAAACGGGCGCGACGACGAGCGTGAAGGTTCGCGCGGAGGTCCCCGACGCCGATCTGGTCGACGTCGCGGTCGCGGTCGCGGACGCGGGCGCCGACTGGCTCCACGTCGACGCGATGGACGCCGTGCCGGTGATCGCGGACGTCGCAGCGGCCCTCCGGTCGGGCGGGTCCGACGGCGACGGGCGGCGCGTGACCCTCATCGCCAACAACGGCGTCAGGGGTCGGGAAACGGTCGGGGAGTACGCGGGGAACGGTGCGGACGCCGTGAGCGTCGGCCGGCCGACGGACGATCCACGGGTACTCTCGCGGGTCGCGGACGCGGTCGCGGACTGGCGAGAGGGCAGTCTGACGGGCCGACTCGACGGGCCGGAACGGGAGGTCTCGCCGTGAGTACGCGTTCCCCGGCGGACGACGCGACGCTCGCGCTCCTGCTGGAGGTCGCGGGCACGCCGAAACCCGGAAACGTCGACCGCCGTCGGGACCTCGCGGGACTCCAATTCGAGTCGTTCCTTGGCGGGGCGGTCGGCGCCCGCGGCGGACTCGACCGGGCCGCCCGCGGCGCGGCGGTCGGCCACGCGTTCGAGCGCGCCGTCGCCGGGATGGCTGATCGAGCCCGAACGAACACCCAGTTCGGGTGCCTGTTGCTCCTCGTCCCCTTGCTCCGGGCGACCCGCAACGGATCCCTCTCGCCCGCCGGACTCGACCGCGTGACCCGGGCGACCACCGTCGACGACGCGGTCGCGTTCTACCGGGCGTTCGAGCACGTTGACGTCGCCGTCGGGGATCCCCCGCCGGACGCGACCGCGATGGACGTGCGGCGCGGGGCGAACGCCGAACCGACCCTCCGCGAGCGCGAACTGACCCTCCGGGACGTGCTCGCGCTCTCCGCAGCGCCCAGGGACGACCGCGTCCCCGACCGCAACGCCCAGGAGTGGATCGAGGGGTTCCCGCGGACGTTTCGAGCCGCGGACTGGATCGTCGACGACGACGGCCCGATCACGGAGCGGGCCGCACGCGCGTTCCTTGGGGTGCTCGCGGCCGAACCGGACACGCTGGTCGCGACCGATCACGGCCCGGAGACCGCAGGGGAGGCGAGCGCATACGCGGCCGAGATCGTGACCGGATCCCACGGCGTGAACTCCGCCGACCCCGTGAATGCGTTCGGATTCGACTCCACGGACGTGCCGGTCGACGGGGCGTCGAACGGTCCGCTCGACGGTTCCCCCGACGGCGACGCGGTCCACGGCGTCGACCTCGACGCGGCCGAGGACCTGGCGAGCGCGTTCGTCGACGCGGGTATCAACCCGGGAACGACCGCGGACATCACCTGTGCGGCCCTGTACGTCGCGCTTCGACGCGGCGTGGAGGTCGGATCGTGAACGAAACTCCGAACCCTGGAAGACCCGAGGACGATTCCGGGCCCCCCGGCGACGGCGTCGAATCCCCCGACGGCTGGCCGGTTAAACTCCGCGGGGTCACCGAGTCCGTCGTCGCGACGCGCGGCCCGAACGACCTGTGGAACGTCGCCGCGCTCGGACTCCATGCGCCCGAGAGCACCGGCGGTCCCGTCACGGCCCGGACGTACGGACGGACCAGAACCTGGCGGAACTTCGGCGAATGCGGCGGTGGCGTCGTTCAGTTCACCGTCGACCCCCGGGAGTTCGTCGACGCGGCGCTTACCGTCCGCGAGGAGCCGGAGCCCGTCCTCCCGAACGCCGACGCGTGGGTCGAGGTTCGGGCCGAGGAGACCGGAAGCGAAACGAGTGACGGGACGACGATCCGGACGTGGGAGCTCCATCCAGTCGAGGGGGCGGTCCGTGACCGGCGGGCACCGACGGTCAACCGGGGGTTCGGGGCGGTCGTCGACGCCACGGTCGCCGCCTCGCGGCTCGACGTCCCCGCGTATGAGACGACCGAACTGCTCGACCGCCTGGAGTACTTCGCGGACGTCGTCAAGCGCTGTGGCGGTTCCGCAGAACGCGACGCGTTCGCGCGGATCGACGAGGCGACCGGGTGGCGCGACCTCGCCGCCGAGCGGACGTCAGGCTCGGAGTGAGTTCCGGGGAGGCGACGGCGACCGGGGATGCGTGTCTCGCTTACGGTCGCTCGCGCGGGAACGAACCCTTTTAGTCCGCGCCGGGAATATCGGTCGGTATGGCAATCAAACCCAAGTACATCAAACAGCTCGGGAAGGTCCTCCTGGAGCAATACCCCGAGTCGTTCAACACTGACTTCGAGACAAACAAGGATAGTGTCACGGCGCTAACGACCGTCGAGTCGAAGGGCGTCCGGAACCGGATCGCCGGCTACGTTACCCAAAAGAAGTCGCAGGCGGCCGCCTCGGCCTGACGGGACCGGTCCAGTTCCGGTCGGCTCGCTCCTGACCGTCGTTTCGCTCCCGACCGTCGTTTCACTCCCGACCGTCGTTTCACTCCGGGCTTTCGGTTGCTGGTTTTCGAGTCGGGTTTCCCCGGTCACCAGTTTCTCCGCGTTCATCGAACCCGTCCCGACGTTTATCCCGGGAGCCGCGGCCACCTCGTCGGGATGGACGCGCTGGTCCGCCCGGTCATCGACCCGACGTTCGCCGGCGCCGCGCTCGTGTTCCTGTTCGGGGGCGCGGCGCTCGGCACGGCGAGCGGGCTCGTCCCCGGGCTTCACGCGAACAACTTCGCCCTGTTACTCGCCGGGTTCGCCCCGTCGATTCCCGCCGACCCGCTGCTCGTCGGCGTCGCCATGCTCGGGGCCGGCGTCGTCCACTCGTTCCTCGATATCGTGCCCGCGCTCGCGCTCGGGGTTCCCGACGCCGCGACGGCGGTGGCCGCGCTCCCCGGTCACCGGCTCGTGGTCGCCGGTCGCGGCCGTGAGGCCCTCCGGCTGTCGGCGGTCGGGTCCGGGCTCGCGGTCGCGCTCGCCGTGCCCCTCGCGGTGCCGATCACGTGGGTCATGGTCCGCGGGTATCCGACCGTCCGTGCGCACCTCCCCCTGTTGCTCGCGGGCGTCGTCGTGTTCCTCGTCGCGACCGAATCGTCGAAACGGGCCGCGATCGGCGGTCTCGTCGCCTTCCTCGCCAGCGCCGCGCTCGGCGTGGCCACGCTTGACGTCGACCCGTCGGCCCCGCTCAACGCCGGCGGGGTGCTCGCGCCGCTTTTCACCGGGCTGTTCGGGGCGCCGGTCCTCGTCGACGCGCTCGGCGGCGAGGGCGTTCCCCCGCAGTCGGACGCCCGGATCACGATGGGGGGACGGGACCTCGGGGTCAGCGCGGCCGCGGGGTCGTTCGCGGGCGCGGTCGTCGGCTACATCCCGGGCGTCTCCGCGGCGATCGCGGCCGTCGTCGCGCTCCCCGCGGTCCCGAAACGCGAGGCCGACCGCGGGTTCATCGTCGCCACGAGCGGGGCCAACACGGCAAACACCATTTTCGCGCTGTTCGCGCTGGCCGCGCTCGGGACCCCTCGGACCGGCGTCACCGTCGCGATCGACGACGCGGGGGTCCCGCTCGCGCTGCCGATACTGCTCGTCGCGGCCGCCACCGCCGCGGCCTGCGGGTTCGCGCTCGTCCTCCTCGTCGGCGACACCTACCTGCGGGTCGTCGGGAACGCCGACTACACCCGGCTCTCGCTCGCGGTGCTGGGGCTGCTCGTCGGGGTGTCGTTCGCGTTCGCGGGGGCATTCGGCGTCGGGGTGTTCGTCGTCGCCGCGGCGCTGGGGCTCGTCCCCCCGCGGCTCGGCGCGCGCCGCGTCCATCTGATGGGGGTGTTGATCGGGCCGCTGATGCTGTGGTGACGGCCGAGTCGGGCGATATCGGGACGCGCCGGGGCAAAGAACAACGGTTAAACGTCGCGCGCCGGTGAGAACTGATATGAGCGATACCGAGAGCCGGAGTTCACGGCAGTGTGTCTCCTGTGGCATCCAGGTGTCCGGGATGAACGCCGCACGGTTCGCCTGCCCGGACTGTGGCGCGACCATCTACCGATGCGCGAAGTGCCGCAAGCAGAGCAACCTCTACGAGTGTCACCGCTGTGGCTTCCGGGGGCCCTGAGGATGGGCGACGTCGCCGCCAAGATCAAGGTCATGCCGAACAGCCCGGAGGTTGACCTTGACGCGCTTCAGGACGAACTCGAGGCGGTCCTCCCGCAGGGGGCGCGGATCCGGGGCTTCGAGCGCGACGACGTCGCGTTCGGCCTCGTCGCGCTGTTGCCGACCGTCATCGTTCCGGACGACGCCGGCGGCACCGAGGCCGTTGAGGGGGCGTTCGTCGAAGTTGACGACGTCGAGTCCGTCTCGGTCGAGAACGTCGGTCGACTGTAGTTCGGGCGGCGTTCCGCCGCGGTCGCTTCGTCGAATCGCCGTCGATCCCGTTCGTCGTCCGTCGCCACCTCCGTCCGGTCTCCGCTTGGATCCGCAAACCGTTGCCCGTCCCGATCCGCGGACGTGAAGCGATCGTCCCGCCGCCGGTCCATTCCGGACGCTTTTACCCCCCGTCCGTGAACCCCGTCCATGGACCTGAAACGGAAGCTTCACCGGGGCGACCGACCGGTCGGCGGCTGGTGTTCGTTGCCGTCGGCGGGGGTCGCCGAACTGTTGGCGACGGCGGCGTTCGACTTCGTGACGGTCGACGCCGAACACGCGCCGACGACGACGGAGTCGGCCGCGGACATGGTTCGGGCGGTCGAGGCCGCGCCCGGCGAAACCGAGACGCTCGTCAGGGTCGCGGACGCCGACCCGGTGCGGATCAAACGCCTCCTCGACACGGGACCGGCGGGGATCATGGCCCCGCGGATCCACACCCCGGAGGCGGCGCGGGAGTTCGTCGAGGCCTGTCGGTATCCGCCGCAGGTCGACGGCGAGAGCGGGAGTGCGGACGGGGGGAGCGGAGCTGCCGGGAGTGGGGGTGGTAGAACCGACGCGGCCGACCGCGTCGACGCCGACGGCTACCGTGGGCGTCGCGGCGTCGCGGGAAGTCGAGCGTCCGACTACGGCCGTCGGATCGACGAGTACGTCCGGACGGCGACGGACGAGATCGCCGTCATCGCGCAGATCGAGACCGAGCGGGCGGTCGAGTCGGCCGGGGAGATCGCCGCCGTACCCGGGATCGACGCGCTGTTCGTCGGGCCCGCGGACCTCTCGGCCGCACTCGGTCGGTTCCGGGCGTTCGACGACCCCGCGTTCGTCGACGCGATGGACGCGGTCCTCGGTGCCGCCGACGACGCGGGGGTACCGGTCGGGACGCTGGCGACGAGCGACGAGCGGATCGATGCGTGGCTCGACGCCGGGTTCGACTTCCTGATCGTCGGCACCGATGCCGGGTTCCTGTCGGCGGGCGCGGACCGTGCGATCGAGCGATACGAGAGCGGATTGTAGGGCGGTTCGGGGATGGATCGTGGCGTTTGTGGATCGTGGGGCCGGAGCGACCCATCCACTCGATGCTCGGGGACGATCGTGAGTCATCGAGCGTCCGGACACCTCCGACGTTGTGACACCGGGTTTTCGAACGACTCCGGGACGATCCGGGATGCCGGGCGTCCTGGCACCGCGGCCACAACTGCCCCGCACCTCACGCCTCCCCAGCCTCGGCCTCGGCGACCCGCCGGAACCGCCGGCGGGCCACCTCGACCTCCCTCGCGCTCGGGCTCGCGTCCATCGGACGCTCACCGGAGCGCGCCGGGGCGGATGGGCGGGCCGTTCGATCGGCCCGATGGACCGGGGGTGCCCGACCCGTTCGCGTTTCCCGTCGACTACCCGAGGTCGGGGGCCTTCTCGCCGGCGCGCACGACCGTCTCCAGCCAGTTCTCCTCGGGCGGGAGCGGGCACGCGAACGTCTCGCTGTACGCACAGAACGGGTTGTACGCGAGGTTGAAATCGAGGACCACGTCGTCGCCGTCATCGAGTTCCTCGTCCGGCTCCAGCTCCATGTACCGGCCCTGGTAGTACGTCTCTTGGCCGGTGGTCTTGTCGCGGAACGGGACGAAGAGGCCGCCCTCGTCGTCGGCCTGTCGGTACCCTGCGAGGGTGTGATCCTCGCCGTTCAGCTCGACGTCGAACGTGACGACCCGGAGGTACCGGACCGGGTTGCTCGCGGTCGTCTCCATCTCGACGGGGTCGGGCTCCTCGTGGACGGTTACGGTCGCTTCGACGCGGTACTCGGGGTCGGGCTCGAAGTAGTCGAGTCCGGAGAAGTCGTCGCGGTGCTCCGGCGGGATCGGTGACTGGGGGTGGTCCCCGAAGAACTCGTCCTTCTCCCGCCGGTTGGCGGTCAGTCGGTCGGCGTAGTCACGGTTCGTCTCGTCGCTCGCGTCGTCGTCGGCCTCGTCCCGGTTCTCGGTCATACCCGACGACAGACACGCCATCGGTTTCAGGGGCGCGGTTGTGACGTCGTCGGTCGGGGTCGTCGGACCGGCGTGACGACACCGAGCTCACGTCACAGCTCGCGGAGGTCGGTCAGACACTCGTCGAGGTCCCGGGTTGACGTCGCCAGCGAGAACCCGTCGACGCTCGCGAGGTCCCCCGCGTGTTCCCAGAGGTCGTCGGCGTCGATCCCGTGGAGGACTACCGCGTTCGGCGTCGGGCTGACGACGCGTAACGCGACCAGCGGCGATTCCCCACGGGTGACCCGGGTGAACACCAGCGCCCGGTTCGTCGACTGGCCGTACAGCCGATAGAACTCCTCGCTGGAGAGCCGCGTGATCGCCTGAATGGAGTCGATGACGGTGTGCCCGTTGACCCGGTCGGAGTCGCCACGGACGATCTCCGTCGCGCCCATCGCCTCGTAGAACGCCTCCAACGGTACTGCGGTGGCGTACTCGCGGAGGTCGTGGACGATGTCGCTCTCGAACCCCGCCGAGAGGACGCGCGCGTACTGCCGGAGCCGACCGCCGCCCCGCTGCTCGTCGATGTCGAGGAGCCCCTCGACGGTCCGACGGACGACGCCGATCCCGGGGCTCTCGCGGCGGCCGCTCTCGTAGTCGGAAACCACCGACGACGACACGCCGAGCTGGTCGGCGAGCTCAGTCTGGGAGACGTCGAAGTCGGTCCGCCACTTCCGGAGCGTCGCCCCGGGATCGTCGCTGAGCGTGATCTCGCCGGCGATCCGGCGGGAGAGCTCCTCGCGTGCGGTCTCGCTCAT
>JAQCNI010000112.1 GCA_028275105.1 Halorubrum sp. | reverse complement strand
GCGGGGTGGTGGCGACCGCCTGCGGCGAGTCCACCTCGTCCGCGGCCGCCTCGTACCGCTCGGCCGCCGCCTCGTACGCGTCGGCGGCGCCGTCGAGCCCGCCGGCGACGCGGAAGTCGGCGACGAACTCGGCGAGACACGCCCGCTGGGCCGGGGCGTCGAGCCCCGTTTCGAGGTCCCGCGTGACCGCGATTCCCTCGACCGCTCGCTGCGTAGCGCGCCCCTCCGCGCCGGCAACGCGGTACGCCAGCGTGCCGACGAGAAGCTGTGCGACCCCCTGCCCGACCCACCCCTTCCCGTCGGCCGAAAACGGATCGAGGTCGGCGCGGGGGTCGGCGAGCACGCGCCGCCCTCCCCGCGTGTATCGGTCCCCGGCCGCTTCGTACTCGCGGGCCGCCAGCGCGTCGACCGCCGCGTCGTAGTGACCGCCGTCCTGCGTGTTCATGGCGATACGAGGGACCCGACGGGATTAGTGATGACGGTGCCGGAGACCGTCGAATCCGTGAGCAACGTTGGAGCCGTCGGAGCCGACACGCCGGATCCCGGGCCAAGTCGCGATCCTCAGAGCCGGTCCGCGTCGGACTCCCGGCTGATAGTTTCGTAGAACGCAACCGAGTACGTTGCGTAGAAAGCCCCGAACACGCCCGTGAGGACGAGGTATGCGACCGCGACCACGCCGACGACCGCCACGGTCGGCTCCACCGAGACGAGGTCGACGAACGGGGATGGAACGCCCGCCGATCCCTGCGCCTGTGGCCCGAAGAGAACTGAACCACCGGCGGCCAACGTGCCGAGAAGCATGCTTCCGACGCCGAGGATCACCGAATAGCCGAGGACGCTGAGGAGGTTCGACCGAACGAGGCCGACGCTCCGGCGGAAGCCGGCGACGACATCCCGGTCGTCGAGCACGATCGCGTGGGCATAAAACTGGACGAAAAGCGTGACGAGGAGATACACGAGGATAACCCCGAGCGCGATGATCGCGATAACCGCGAGCACGGTCGACCCGCCGCCGACGAGTCCCGTGCCGGCGGACGAGGCCCCGCCACCCGCGACCGATCCCCCGATGATGCCGACGAACGCCCCGACGAAGACGAGGACCCCGAAGACGACGTTGATCGCCAACAGGACGAAGTAGGCCAAGAGCAGCGACACGTAGTTGGTCTTTCCATCCGCGATCAGCGTCCCGAGGCTCGTTCGCCCGGCGATCGCCTCGCTGGCCATTCCCAACAACCCGCCCTGAAGGAACGGGAGCACGAGTATCAACACGCCCGTGGTGCCGAGCGAGATCAACGAGGCGAGGACCGGCCGTCCCGTCGGGACGAGCAGACTCGGGAGTTGTGAGAGTCCGAACACCGCCGCGATGACGACGAGGATCGGGTTGCGAACGACACCACTGGCTGCCGGGCGGAGGGCTTGGAGGGCCGCCATACGCCGTCTTTTCCGCCACCGCATATAAATACGGAGGGGATACGCCCCGGATCGCCGCGGCCACGGCCCCGCTCGCGGCCAGTCACGCTCGCGACCGGCCCCACTCGCGACCGGTCGCGCTCACCGCCACGGCCGATCACCACGTGAGTCCTTCGTACGTGATCCCGTCGCGGCGCTTGACGATCCGCCGCCCGTCGATCACGACCGGCGCCGCCATCGCGTCGAACTCGTCGTCGAGGGCCGCGAACTCGTCCCAGTCGGTGACGACGAGCGCGCCGGCCGCGCCGTCGAGCGCGGCCATCGCCGAGCCCGCGTACTCGACATCGGGAAACCGCTCGCGCATGTTGTCGGTCGCGACCGGGTCGTAGCCGACCACCTCGGCTCCCCGGTCGAGCAGCCCCTCGATGGCGGGGATCGCCCGGGAGTTCCGCGTGTCGTCGGTGCCGGGTTTGAACGCGAGTCCGAGCACGGCGACGCGCTCGCCCGCGACGTCGACGTGGTCGTCGAGCATCGCGAGCATTCGGTCTGGCTGGTCGTCGTTGACGGCGACGGCGGCGTCCAGCATCGGCGGTTCGTACCCCGCCTCGCGGGCCGCCGCGCGCAACGCGTCGACGTCTTTGGGGAAGCAGTTGTGTACGGCGAGGCCGTCGGTCGTGACGAACGTGTTGGTGTCCGCGACTTCGAGGGAGTAGACCGGTACCGGATCGTCCGGATTGACCGTTTCGATGTCTCGGACACGAACCGTCGTATGCGTGCCGCCGTCGGTGTGGCCTGTAGGAGCAATCTCCTTCGCGTAGTTGTCGAGTCGTCGGTCGATATTTACGATGTCAGCGTCCAAGAACAGCTCTTTGAGCCGGTCGATCTGCTCAGTAGAACTTACTCTGAGGAAGTGTGCCGGTTTGGTGGATTTCGCGGACGTCGACGTCTTGTAGCTGGGGATAATGCCGATGCTATGTAACAACAGCTGTATCCCGGCGATCAGCTCCTCGCTCACGGATCCGTACTCGTAAACGACGGCGTTCGAGTGGTTCGGGTACGCGATATGTCCATCTCCGCGGAATAGTCCCGACAGAACGGCTGTACGATGTGGCTCCGGTTCCTGATAAACCGCGTCCGGGAGTGCCGCGGTGTACGAACCCGTCCCGCAACCGAGCCGTTCGAGAAATCGTGCGAAGATCCGGCTCGAAACATCGATCTGCGTCGCAGTCTCTTGCTGTCGTGTCGTGTATCGGATCCCCAGTGACTCGAAGTACGCTTCTACGTCGGAGACGTATTCGGGTTCATCGGTCGGATGAAAACTCAGCGCGACGCGCCTCCGTGCCGTCGATCCGTGTCCGGACTCGTCGTCGTTGATATGACCCTCGCTGATGTAGTAGCCGATGAACCGCCAAAACGGCTCGTCAGCGGGGATGATCGCCGGGACGTATGTCCGTCCACCCCCCCTCGTCGTGTATAGAGAGACGTCCGACCGGCCGAAGTTGAGTTCGGCCTCGAACTCGAGAAAGACGTCGAGTGAGAGGTAGTTGTTCCGGCAGAACTCGTGAACGCGGTCGTAGTTGTGACGTCGATTATATCCGTCGAGTACGTTCCGTAGGTGATCCTTCCGGTCGGAGAGGTCGAACTCCGGCTTCACATACACCTTCTCAGACGGGAACTCAGGATCGTCCCCGATGACGTCGATGAGATCGAAGTGACCGACTGGATCGACAGTGACGTCGGTCTGTACCGGAAGTCGGTCCGTCTCGGTTAGCGATCCCGCCTGTCGAACGACGAGGTCACCGTCTTCGACGACGAGCATCGGATGATCGTCGGTAACATTCACTTCCTTGGTCATCTTCGTCCTGATGCGGCGTAGCTCGCCGTCGTAGTTGCGACGGGTCACACCGATAACCGATTTGAACGTGCTGTTCCCACTTTCGTCGTAACTGAGTACCGAGACGTCGTCGACGCGCTCCGCGTCCTCGTCTACGTATCGATCGAAGAACTCCTCGAACGTCACGAATCGTGTTCCTTCGTCGTCTTTAGCCAGCACTCGTTGATCGCCGGTCAGGCAACTCCCACCCCAGCCGACCCCCGAGCGCAGGAACCGTTCGCCGATCCGGTCGTCGAGCCCGACCGCCTCCATCACCTCGTAGGCGTCGATCCCGAACGCCTTACAGACGTTGCCGAGGTCGTTCGCGAGCGAGACCTTCGACGCGAGGAAGGCGTTGTTCGCGTACTTGACGGCGACGGCCGTCTCCGGGTCGGTGTCGACGACGGGAATATCCCGGTCCCCGATCAGGGGCTCGTACAGTCGCCGGAGCCGGTCGGAGGCCCACTCGGCGTCGGTCCCGAGGACGACCTTGTCGGGGTTGCGAAAGTCGTCGACTGCGGTTCCCTCTCGGAGGAACTCGGGGTTGGTCGCGACGCCGACGCGGTCGGCCGCCCCGCTCGCGCCCCGCCGGACCGCCTCCCGGATCGTCGCGACCCCGGGCGGCGTGACCGTGCTCTTGACCACGACGAGGTGCCGGTCGTCGGGCCCGAGGTCGGCGAGCGCCTCGCCGGTCGCTTCCGCGGCGGCCGAGAGCGCGCCGAGGTCGATGCTCCCGTCCGCATTCGAGGGGGTCCCCACCGCGAGGAACGTGACGTCGGAGGCGGGAACCGCATCGTACGACGTCGTCGCGGCAAGCCGGTCGCCCGCGTGGCGCTCCAGCAGGTCGTCGAGCCCCGGTTCGTGGATCGGGGCGTTACCTTCGCGTATCGCCGCGACCACGTCCGGGTCGATGTCGATGGCCGTCACGTCGTGGCCCGCGTCAGCGAGACACGCCGCGAGCGTCGTTCCCACGTAGCCGCTGCCGACGACGGTTACTCGCATACGAGGGGAAGGGCGGGCCGCGCTCAAGAGCGTTCCGCGTCGCGGATTCGTCTCCCCCATCGCCCTCGGATGTCGACCGGGCACACGGGAGTTATGACGACGGGGACGGTAGACGGCAGTGTGATAAACCGGCCGGACCGACCAGTCGTCAGCACCCGGCGTGAGTTCGCCGTCGTCGCCGCGTTGCTCGCGGTCCCAGTTGCGGTCCTCACGTCGGGCTCCGGGGACCTCACGCTCGTGACCCTCTGGGGGCTGGTCAACCCCGGGTCGCTCTCCTCGCCGCGGGTCGTGAACGCCTATCCGCTGTGGGCGTTCCTCGCGGACCAGCTGCGCCCGTTCGGCTCGCTCCCGGCGTCGATCCGCGCTTGGCCGCTCGCGATCGGGTTCCATCTGCTGGCGACGGCGAGCGCGGCCGGAGGCGTCACGACGGGGCGCGAGGACCGCCGCGTGACCGGCGGGCTCCTCGTCCTCGCGGCGACGGCAGCCTTCTGGGTCGCCGCTGGGGTCGCCGGTCGAGTCGGAGTCGGCACGATGGCCGGCTGGCTGAGGGTGCTCCCCGTGGGCACCGCCGCGACGCTCGGGGTCGCGGTCGGGCTCTACGGGCACGACCTCGTCTCCGCATTCACGTTCGACCGCGAGTGACCCGGCGCGTCAACGTTCGGAACGGTCGTCGAGAAACGCCCGGCTTCGGTCGCGAAGTACCGTCCTGATCGCGGCCGGCGACTGCCCGCCGCTCCCCGGGTCAAGCCGTCGGTGGTGGACGCGGAGGAATCCCTCGAACGTACGCTCCGCGAGCGCGTCGACCGTGAGGGGGTCACCGCGCTCCCCGACCTCGGCCGCAAACCGCTCCAGTTCGGACTCGGTCGCGTACATCTCGACCAACTCCGCCATGGTTTCGTCGAGCGGTTCCGCTTCCGATTCCGCTTCCGGCTCCGGTTCCCGATCCGCGGGGACCTCGGGGTTCCGGATCGCGGCCCGCCCGCCCGCCTTCGCGCGGACGACGATACCCGCTGCCGGCCCGTCGTACCACGCTGACGTCGGCACGGCGTACCCCTCGGGGTCGAAATCACGCGCGTGCCGCTCCCGCTCGAAGACGTTGACGGAGTCGAGCCCGAATGCCTCGAAGATCCGCTCGGTCGCGTCCGGCGGTCGGAACGCCCCGGCGTCGTCCGACCAGACGTCGTGGCCGAGGAGCGACGGGATCCGGTCCCAGTCGTAATCGACGGCGCGGCGGTGCGTGGCGACGCCGAAGAACGTCACGTCGGTCACGTCGTCGACGGCGTCCCGGAGGGCGTCGCGGTCGAACCGCTCCCGGACGTGGCGGACCGCGTGTCGGTACGCGTCGGGGAGGTCCCCCGGATCGTCGTGGACGGCATCGCGGTCGCCAAATCGGAGGAGCCCCGACGGTTCCATCCGAAATCGGAGATGCCAGCCGTCGACCAGTTCGAGAAGCCAGAGGTGTCCCGCGAGGGCGTCGTCCGACACGCCGGACACGGACGGGATCGGTGGATAGCGTTTCATGTGGGATGTCACGAACGGCGTCGATGTCGGTACCATCGGCTCCTCCGCGGGCCGGTCGGATGGCTCTTGTGGCGTCGCGACGGCGGTCGGCAGTCGACTCGTGGGGAGTCGACCGGTCGCTCCGCGGCTCCGAGTCCTTGGCCGGGCGGAGTCCGGTATCACCGACGGACCCGGCGGGTTCGGTGGGTTCGACGCCCCGCCGTGAGTTCCGGAACGGGTTTGACCGCCGCGTGCCACGGTGGATGACATGGCCGATCCGGACGCTCGCTTCGACTCGCCGCTCGCCGAAGCCAAGCGATACGACGAACCGTCGGTGTTCACGCCGGACTCCCTCCTCCGGGAGGCGCGCCGCCAGAAGGGGCTTCCCGAACGGTCGGTACCCGACGTCTGCGTCCTTGACCCCGACGGCGATATCGTTCGCCACCTGAAGTCAACCGGTCGTGCCGAAAAGGACGGAACGTGGCCGGGGTATCACACTGAACTCTACCGGTTCGATCTGAACGGCGAGGCGATCGGTATCGTCGGCCATGCGGTGGGGGCCCCCTTCGCGGTCCTCGTCGCCGAGCAGCTGTTCGCTGCCGGCTGTCGGTTCCTCGTGAGCGTGACCTCGTCCGGTCGGATCGTTCCGAAGGACGACCCGCCGTACTTCGTCCTCGTCGATCGGGCGCTGCGGGACGAGGGGACCAGCCACCACTACGAGCGCCCGGGACGATACGCCACGCTGGACTCGTCGCTCCGCGAACGGGTTGCGGCGACGTGTCGGTCCGTTTCCCGTCCCGTCTACACGGGAGCGACCTGGACGACTGACGCGCCGTTCCGGGAAACGGAAACCGCGATCGACCGGGCACGGTCCGAGGGCGTCCTGGCGGTCGAAATGGAAGCAGCCGCGCTCTATACGGTCGCCGCCGAACTGGATCGCCCCGTCGTGTGTTTCGCTCACGTGACGAACGAGATGGGGCGGGGCGACGACGAGTTCGAGAAGGGCGACGCGGACGGCAGCACGGCATCCTTGGAGGTCATCGACGCCGCCATCGCCGGCTGGCGGCGGACGGCCGATCGCAAGTGATAGTGATTACTGCGAATAGTTTCATGGACGGTGTCGAAAGACGCCCGTTACGCGGCTCTCATCACCGACGCGGATCGTCGCGGCGGTACGGACTCGCAGTAATCACTATGAGACCGCAGCCTCGGTGAGACGTCGGTACCCGAGTGCTTGTACCGGGCTCGGTCGGAGATGGTCCGTTGAGTTTCGAACGGGGGATAGCATCGACCGCATGAAACGGGATCGGTCGCCGTCCGTCGACCGCAGTTGGGTCGTCGTCCGACGTGGTGTTGAGAGGATGGATATCAGGCCGAAATCGCCCGAAACTACGGCGCATACTGGTTATTCCGTCGTCCGAGGACCGTCGCCGTGACCCCCAGCTACAAGCCACCCGCGCCGATACGACCGGCCATGCTCCCGGTTGCTGACGCCTTCGACCACGGATATGCGGGCTGTGACGTGTTGTACGGACGCGGACGCGCGAGCGACCTCGGCGAATACCTCGGCGACCGCGGCTATGACGACGCGCTCGTCGTCTGCGGGTCGCACGTCGGCGCGAACGACGGCCTCATGGACCCCATCCGTGCGGGGCTCGACGACCGATACGCCGGGACGTTCGACGGGACGACGCCGGCCAAGCGCGTCGAGACGGCGTTCGACGTCATCGAAGCCATGCGCGACGCCGATGCGGACGTGTTGGTCGGCGTCGGCGGCGGGAGCAGCCTCGACGTCGCTCGACAGGCGGCCGTGCTCGCCGCCGACGGCCGGGACCTCGAAGCGCTCGAAGCGGAGGCCCACGAGGGGTCGGTCGCGCAGCCGACGGTCGAGCCGGCGGTCCCCGTCGTCGTCGTGCCGACGACGTTCGCGGGTGCGGACCTGTCTCCCGGCGGCTCCCTGGAGGTGTTGGCCGCGGCCGAGTCGCCGACCGGTCAGCCGATATCCGTGAGCGGTTCGGCGACGCCGATCGCCGACCTCGCCGACCCGGCGCTGTTCGAGACGACGCCGCGGAGCGCGCTCGCGGGCTCGGCGATGAATGGCTTCGACAAGGGGATCGAGACGCCGTACGCCGAGCACGCGGACCCCGTCAGTGACGCCACGGCGGTCCACGGGCTCCGACTCCTCTCCGGAACGCTCCCGGTCGTCGCCGGCGACCGCGTCGGCGACGAGAGCGCGGCGATGGACCGGGCGGTCGCCGGGGCCCTGCTCGTCCAGATCGACCGGAAGATCAGCGTCATCCACGCGTTCGGGCACGGGTTCGCGCGGCGCTACGACGTCCAACAGGGCGCGGTCCACGCGGTCCTCGCCCCCCACGTGCTCGCGTATCTCTTCGACGAGGTCGACGCGGGCCGCCGCGCGCTGGCCGCCGGACTCGACGTCGACGCCGCCGGTCGCGACGACGACGCGGTCGCCGAGGCCGTCGTGGCGGCCGTGACCGACGTCCGCGACGCGCTCGCCGTCCCGGATCGCCTCCGCGATCTGGCCCCGACGCGCGAGGCCGACCTCCCGACGATCGCGTCGTTCGTCGCCGACGACCGGTCGATGGCGCATGCGCCGACCGAAATGGACGAGTCGCCGGAGCGGATCGAGGCCGTGCTTCGGGCGGCGTGGTGACCCCGTCTCCTCACCTCGTGTCGGGCAGTTCGTACTCCGCCGGCGGCTGGACGTAGAGGTAATCGATCGTGACGCCCAAGGCGAGCGGGAGGCCGACGAGCAGCGAGACGACGATCCCCGCACTCCCCACGACAAGGCCGGTTCCGACCCCCAGCACGCCCGTGAAAAACAGGGTCGAGACGAACAACACCACCGGCGTCAGGACGACCGTGTACAGCGCCCGCCCCCACCACGTCGACAGTCGGAGCCGGAAGAACCGGGTCGCCACTCCGGCGACGAGCGTATGAAACGCCACGAGGGCGGCGAGGGAGACGAACCCGATCAGCGCGAGCATATCCGGCGTAGGGCCCCCCGGCTTTTCCTCCTATCGGCGTCGGCGTGCCGGCGGTCGATCCGACGGTCACTGCCCGACCCCCGTGGACGACGCCGGTTTCGGCACCACCCCGGACGACGCTCCGTTTCAGGGCTCGTCACTCCCGTCGCTTCCGTCGCTCCCGTCGCTCCCGTCGCTCCCGTCACTCCTGTCGGCTCCCCCGCCCTGTTGTCTGGCCGACGAGATGAGCCCGGAGACGGGGTCAGTGTACTCGTATCCGGGGATGATCCCCTGTACGTACGTGCCCTCGACGAAATCGATCAGCGCCCCGGCGTCGTCGACTCCTCGGCGTTCGTTGATATCGACGAGGTCGAACTCGACGACGACCGTGTTTTCGTCGCGCCCGGTCCGGGGATCGAACGCGTGCTCGCCGCGGGTAACCCCGGCGACGGCGGCGATCCGCCGTTCGAAGGTGTCGGTCCACCCGGTCTCGACCACGTCGGCGACGCCGTCGGCGGTCGCGGCCGACAGCGTCGGCACCGCGACGGTGACCACGAATCGGACCCGTCCTTCCTCGGCCGTCTCGGCAGCAACCTCGGCGTCGAAGGCGGTCGTCTCGGACCGCCAGACGGCGTCGCCGGCCGACGTAAACGATCCGTGATCGGCGAAGGCCCGACGAACGCGACCGGGGAGTTCGGTGACCGATTCGTCGGCGGTGCCGGTAGTCCCGTCGCTCTCGCCCTCGATACCACCGTCGGCGTCGCTCTCGCTCATACGTCACGCAGGGGCTACGGCCCAAAAAGGTCGCCGTCACGGTTTCCCGTCCGTTCCGGGACCGCCGCCGGTTCGCCGGCGTCCCCCGACGTCCCGTCACCGATAGTGGCACGCAGGACCGGTACTGGTGCCCATTTGTACGTGGCGCTCACACGAGGGGTATGGCAGACCGGTTTCGCTCGACACGGGAGCTGATGGACGCGCTCGCCGACGTCCGCTTCGAGAGGCCGCCGGCGCTCGTCAGTAACGCACACGTCACGGGGCTCGGCGTCGCCCGCGCGCTCGCTGCCCACGACATCCCCGTGATCGCGCTGGACCGTGCGGGCGGGGACGGCAACCCCACAGATCCCCCCGTCACCCACGACGGACTCGCGCCGCCGTCGGACGCGGTCAACTTCGCGGGCGCGGTCACCTACCCCCTCGACGACCTCGACGGGTTCCGTGAGGACGTCGAGGCCGTCGTCGACGCCGCGGGGACCGAGGCGGTCGCGTTCGGCTGTATGGACGAGTGGGCGCTCGCGTACGCCGAGGCCGACGCCGACGGAGTTCGGGTCCCCTACGCCGGGATCGACACGATCGACGACGTGTTGAACAAGGCGCGGCTGTATGCGACCTGCGAGCGCCTGGGGATCCCGTATCCGGAGACCTACCGGCTGGCCGACGGCGGGGGCCCATCCGACGGCGCCGGCCCGGAAACGGTCGGGATCGACGGGGCCGCCGAGGCCCTCGGCTTCCCGCTCGTGGTAAAGCCGGCCCGCAAACGGGAGTTCGAGGAGGCGTTCGGTACGAACGTGATGACGGTGACGGACCGCGAGGAGTTCGCCGACGTCGTCGCGGCCGCCGCCGCCGAAGGGGTGGAGGTGATGGCACAGAAGCGGGTCAACGTCGAGACGGGCCGGGACCACTCGCTGGCGTCGTACGTCCCCCCGTCCGGGGTCGACGACGCGCTCGCGGTCGTCGGCAACGCGGCGCGCCGGTTCCCGCTCCAGTTCGGCACCTCCTGTCTGGTCAAGACCACCGACCAGCCGGAGATCGAATCGCACGCGCTCGCCGTGCTTGACGACGCCGGGTACCACGGGATGAGCGAGTCGGAGTTCGTGTACGACCACGACCGCGAGGAGTTTCTTCTCCTCGACGTCAACACCCGCCCGTGGAAGTGGATCTCGCTGCCGGTCGCGGCCGGCGCGAACCTCCCGATGGCGGCGTACGCGGCCGTCACCGACGCCGAGTACGAGTCGACCGGCATCACCCCGGCGCGGTGGGTGTACCTCCGCGACTACCTCACGTTGCTCTCGACGGACG
This sequence comes from Halorubrum sp., assembly GCA_028275105.1. GTDB lineage: Archaea > Halobacteriota > Halobacteria > Halobacteriales > Haloferacaceae > Halorubrum. The sequence goes on along the minus strand of JAQCNI010000112.1, from coordinate 2,440 downwards.
ACGGGGTCGGGGATCGACTCTCCGACGCCGACTGGCGGACCCTCGTCTCCGGCGCGTTCGAGGCCGGCGGCCGGACCGAGCCGGTGACCGCAAACGATGACGAGACCCGGGTGAACGGGCCGGGTTCGGGTGCGACCCCGCCCGGCCACACGGACCGGATCCTGACGACCGGGGCCTACCGCCCCTCCGATCCCGGCCCGGCGGCGAAGCTGTTCGAGACGGAGTTCGTCGACCGGGAGTACTACTGTTCCTGCTGAGGGGACCGCGTCGGGTCCTTTCGGGCCGATTTTTCCGGTCGACAGCGCGACTCGGCGCGTCCCCGCGCGATGGGAACGAGTTTTTACCGACACGACCGAAGAATGGGTATGGCCGATTGGACGGATGCGATCGTCGGCGAGCGGATGACCGTCGACGACCGATTCAACGAGCGCGTGGCTGCGTCCCGCTTCTCGAGCCAGGAGTGGGGGTTGATCATGACCGCGACGGAACTCGAGATCGAGAACTCGGACGACCCGGAGGGCGCCCGGATCGTCGCCAACACGGAGAGCCTTCCCGCGGTGATGCCGGAACTGGAGGCCGTGCGGTCGCAGGTCGCGGCCATGGGCGGGGCGCCCGGCGGCGACGACCGCGGTTCGGGCGGCGGCGTGATCGACTCGATCCTCGGTGCGCTCGGCATGGGCGGCGGCGACGACGGGCCGAACGCGGAGGAGGTCGAGGCGGCCGAAGGGCTCGCACAGGAGTACGCGGACGAGCTACAGGCCCACCTCGAGGACGTGGGACGGTGGGATCAGGTGCGGATCGCCTACGAGGAGTAGGGCGTCGATCCCGCCGCGTCGAAGGGGTCGATCCGCGGGTCGCAGCGGCCGATCCTGCCGCCGCTGGGGGCGATACGCAGGCCGGCTTCGTCTCACTCGGCGTCGCCGGCGCGGAGCAGCGTTAGCTCCTCGGCCTCGCAGTTGCTGATGAGCTCCCGGACGATCTCGTCGTACTCCTCGTCCTCGATCCGAAGTGCGTCGAGCCGCTCGACCGTCTCCTCGTCGAGGTGGATCTGGGGCATATCCCGGCGTTCGGCGTCGGGGCTCAAAAACACTCGGCCGGAACGGTTTTTCGCCGTCGGTCGATCGGAGGAACATGGACGATCCCGTCCGGATCGCTCTCGCGGCCGCGTTCCCGGACCGCACCGTCGACCGTCTCGTCGGCGACCTCGGCCCCTCCTGGAACGGCGGCAACGACACCGTCGGCGTCGACTTCGTCGAAGAGGGACGCGCGTACCTCAAGGTCGCCGTCGAAGGTGACGGGAGCCGGGTCGCCCGCGAGCGCGCAGTTCTGGAGCACATGGCGGACGGCGGATCGGTCCCGGTTCCGGCGGTACTTGCCGCTGACGCCGACGCGGCCGTCCCGTACCTCGCGACCGCACCCGCGCCGGGACGGGAACTCCCGTCCGCCTTTGACGCTGCCGAATCGCCCGGCCGCGAGGCGCTGTTGTGGCGGGTTGGCGCGACGCTCGCGGCGCTCCACGAGGCGGCGTTCGACACCCACGCGGAGATCGTCGGCGGGGCCACTGGGGCGTCCCGGGACGCGACCCACGGCACGATCGGCGACGCGGGACTCGAACTGGCGGTCGCGGAGTGGACGGACGTGTTGCGCGCGACGATCGAACGGACCCGGGAGATCGGTACGACCGACCGGCTCGAACGCCACTTCGACGCCGTCATCGACTGCGTCGAGGCGAACCGGGCGCTCCTGAACGGCGCGCCGGCCGCGCTGCTTCACGGCGACATCGCAAAACCCAACGCGTTCGTCCTCGACCGCGACGGTACGCAAGCGGGCACGCACGTGGAGGCTCACCGAAAGGTCGATCCAAACGTCCCCGGGATCGCCCTGATCGACTGGGAACTCGCGCACGTCGGCGACCCGGCCCGCGACCTGGTCCGTGCGCGAGATCAGCTGTGTAACGGGTTCGATGCGGAAGGGCCGGCCCGGTTCGGCGACGCGGTGTACGCGGGCTACCGCGAGCGCGCCGGGGGGCTCCCCGACGGGTTCGAGTCGCGACGACCGATCTATCGGGTGGTCCGCGTGCTGGGGCGGTCCGGGTTCATCGACCAGTGGGCGACGTACCTTGACGAGTCCGTCGAGACCCTCGTCGACAGAATCGACGCGGAACTCGACGCCCGGCTCAACGCGGTGGAGTCAACGGGACGATAGGGGGATGTTGGCGGGGCAGTGGGTGACAGTAGGTGGATGGAGGGTATCATAGAACTGTTCAGATGAGTTTATTTTACCTATGTTTTGTGAACTGCCTCGGGGTCAAGCCCCGAGGCTTCCCGTGGGTTAGTCGGATACTCCCATCCGACCATCGGCTTGATAGCCTCGGGCGGTCGGGTGGGTCACGGTCGGGGCGTCCACGGCCCCCGATGCCTGCCGTCGCACCTTCCGAACA
>JAQCNI010000111.1 GCA_028275105.1 Halorubrum sp. | reverse complement strand
CCATCGACTCCCCCACGGAACGGCGACGGCGTTCGAGTATGGTTCGATCATACCCACGCGTCTCGACGCACACGTAAAACGATGATCGAAATCCGGCCGAGGCGGCGCTCGGACCTGTGGGCCGGGGGTCCGATGATGTGGACGTTCGGCCGGCCGATCCATCGGGTCGCGGGCCGGACGCTGGGTCTCGTCGGATTCGGCGGGATCGCTCGTCGGCTCGCCGCCAAGCTCCGGACGTTCGGCGTCGACGTTATCGCGACCGACCCGAACGTCGACGCAGAGACGATGCGGAACTACGGGGTGGAGCGGGTGGCGTTCGGCGAACTGTTCGATCGGGTCGACTACCTCTCGGTCCACGTCCCGTTGTACGAAGGAACGCAACACCTCCTGTCGACGGCGGCGTTCGAGCGGGTCGACGACGACACGATCGTCGTCAACACCGCCCGCGGGCCGGTCGTCGACGAGGCCGCGCTCGTCACGGCGCTCGAGAACGGCGAGATCGCTCGGGCAGGGGTCGACGTCCTCGAGACCGAGCCGCCGGCCGCGGACGACCGGCTGCTCGACCGTGACGACGTCGTTCTCACGCCGCACACGGCGTGGTACTCGGAGGAGAGCTACGACGATCTCTCGGAGGGCGTCGCGGAGGGGGTCGCGGCGGTGCTGCGGGACGAAACCCCGCGGAACGTCGTTGATCCGGAGACCCCGTGGATCTGAATGCCGTCGGTCCTCGAGCGGCCGGCCTACGAGATGGAGTACGTCGCGGCCGCCATCAGTAGCAGGGCCAAGGCCAACGCGAGGGCCATCACGTAGGTCAGCGAGCGGTTCTCCCACCGGAGGTGCTGGAAGTACGCGACGATGAGTAACGTCTTGACCACGGACGCGACCATGGTTCCGGCGAACGCCTGTCGGTAGGTGAAGTCGAAGAACTCGACCTCGAAGAGCACGAAGTTCAGGAGTCCGAGAGACATGAGCGCGAAGTATATCACCGTGTACAGCTTCAAATGGTCGGACGCCATGAGTGCGTGGACCTTCGTTCGCGTGCTTAAAGAAGTATCCATCCGCGAAACGTGAGACGGCTACGAGGCTGCGAGAGGAAAGACGACCACGAGACCGCGCCCCGTGCGCGCGACGAAACGTCTTTGCGCTCGGGACGTCGAAACGTAACCGGTCGCGGACCCGTCCACGGCCGGAGATCCACGTGGAACCGCTCGAACCCGACGACGACCTGCTCGAATCACTGTACGTCGTGAACAAGGCCGCCAAGCGGCTTGCCGACGAGGCGACGGCGGCCTACGAGCGCGGGGACGTCACGCGAAGCAACGTCACTTCCGCCCGAAAGGACGCGTTGTACCGGACGAAAACGACCGTTCTGAACCGGATCGTCGCGTTCGATCCCGACCGTGTGGTCGGCGAGTACCACTCGGTTCACAGCGACACGTGGCTGCTCGTCACGGTGGACGGCTGGAAGTTTCACCAACCGCCACGCGCGTTCGGCAGCGATCTCACCGACCGGATCGAGGTTCAAAATCGAATCGACGAGCCGCGGGACGTGCCGTACGTCCGCGAGGCCGCGTCGCCACGCTCCGACCGGTCACTGGAGGACGCCCTCCGGCGTCTGGCGGAGCGCGACATCAACGCGAACGACCATCTAGCTCGACCGACCGTCTCGGGCGATCGGGACCGGCTCGTCGACGTCAGATGGTCGTGTCTGCGGTAGCCTGCTCCGGGAGTTCCGACGACCGGGAGAGATCCGTCACTCGACGACGTCGATCCCGGCGAGCATCCCGTTCATCCGGTGGGGCGTACAGTAATACCGCTGAACGGCCGGTTCATCGAACGATCGTTCGAAGGTCTCCTCGGCGCTGTCGACGGCGGAGCCGCTGTTGAAGTCGCCCGGCGAATCCGACGTAGCCGCGACGTTGTGTGCGCCGCCCTCACCGGTCCACTTCCAGCGAACGGTCGTTCCGACGTCGACCCGGATCGCCGGCGGGTCAAACGCGAACCCGATATCGCCGGCGCCAACCTCAACGGTGACCTCGTCGTTGCCGGTCATGTCGAGGATGGTCCCGTCGTACAGCTTGGCGTCCGCGAGGTAATCGTCCATGGCCGACGGCACGTCGTCGACGCTCTCGCCGCCGCCGCTGCCATCGCCGCCGCCGCCATCGCCGCCGCCGCCGCCATCGCCGCCGCCGCCGCCGCCGCCATCGCCACCGCCATCGCCGCCGCCACCGCCACCCCCATCGCCGCCGCCATCGCCGCCGCCATCGCCATCGCCACCGCCGGAACAGCCCGCGAGCAACCCGGTCGCCAACGCCGCGCCGGTTCCCGCCACGTACCGCCGTCTGGAAAGCCTTCGTGTCATCAGTAGATCATAGCCGGCGAAGACGTACAAACCCTTTGGCGGTTCCTACTTTGTGGGAAACGAGATCGAGAGTTGTCACGAATATTCATTTAGATCTGGCGTCGGTGCCGGCCCCATTTCGGCCGTCAACCAACACCGGCGTGGCGGGGAGTTAAGCACCGTCGCCACCTCCGCGACCACATGCGGGAGGACGACCTGGCGACGCGGCTCGTCGATCACTACGACGCCGTCCACGACCACCCCGAGATCCGTCTCGAGGAGCCGTACGACGCCGACGGTCGCCGGGGGGTCGTCGACGTGTACGTTCGCCTCCGGGCACCCGAACGCGTGGACCACGTGATCGAACTCAAGGCCGACGACGCGGTGCGCCGGGCGACCGGCGCGAACGCGGTCCTCCGGCAGTTCCGGCGGGCCGAGCGGTACTTCCACGCCGACGAGGGGCATCGGCTGCGTCCGAGACTCGGCAGAACGTCGCCGGGCGCGCGGTTCAGGCTCTTGTTCGCCCCGACCCCGACCTGTGTCCACCACGTCGCGACCCATCGGACGCTGTACGCCACCGTCGACCGCACGGGGACCGCCGGGGACGTCCCGATCGATCGGACGGTCGGGTTTCTCACCGGACTCGACGGCGGACCGACGGATCTCGGCTACCTGTCGATCAACGGCGACGCACCGTTCGGATCCGACGCCTTTCTCGAAGCCGTCCCGGAGGGCTCCCGACTCGGGGATACCCTCCGACGCGTCGACGACGATCTCGTCGATCCCGGCGGCGAGGGCGCGTGAGGGCGATCCGGGGTGCATTCTTATGGGAAGCCGGACGATTCCCCATCGGTTGGAATCGTGTCGGACTCCAGGGTGTCGGTCGAGGCGTATCTCCTTCTCGCGCTCGCGGGTTTGCGTCATGGACGAGCCGGCGGGGGTGGACCGGGCAGCGGGGGACAAAACGGAGGAATAACCGACAAATAGGGAATAAGGGACCCACAACGCCTGATCGACCCCCGTATCGCCACACCGACCCCGGCCGCGACCATTTATGAGTCGTCGGGGCGTGGTCCGGCATATGGAGTTCCGCCGGCTGGTTCGTGGGAGCGTCAGCTGGCCCGAACTGGAGCGGGTCGCTCGCGAGCTGGCGGACCGGTACGACCGAGAGACGATACGGATCGAGTTCCTTGACGCCGACAACTGGCTCTCGACCCCAATGGTCGTCGACGACGACCTGTTCGTGAAGGTGATCACGAAACGGAACACGCTCGTCCACGCGCTGTTCACCACGGGCCGGAATCTCGGCGCGTTCTCCGCCGGCACGGAGGGCTTTTTCGAGCGCCACGAAACGCCCTATCGGATGGCACAACACGAGCTGGAGGCGACGCAACGAGTCCGCGAGCTCGGCGTCAACGCGCCGGAACCGATCGAGGCGCTGGAGATCGGCGAGCTTGGCGTCGTCGTTTTGGAGTACCTCCCGGAGTTCCGAACGCTCGACGAACTCGACCACGGGCGGGAGCGCGCGCTCGCGCCGGAGCTGTTCGCGGTCCTCCGGCGGATCCACGACGCGGGGCTCGCCCACGGCGACCTGCGCGCGGAGAACGTGTTGATCCACGACGGCGATATCTACGTGATCGACGCGACGAACGTCAGCGACGACGGCCGGGCGGACGCCCGGTCGTACGACCTCGCGAGCGCGCTCGCGGCCCTCGAACCCCTCGTCGGTGCGGCCCACGCGGTCGACTCGGCGCTGACGAGCTACACGTCGGCCGAGTTGCTGGCGGCGGGTCGGTTCCTCGATTTCGTCTCGATCCGGCCCGACCACGACTTCGACGCCGCCGAACTGAAGGGCGAACTCGGGAAACGGGCGACGGCCGGTGGCGACGTCGACGGGACGTTCGACGGGGGAGTCGACGACGTTGCGGACGAGTGGGGTGGCGGCGGGGGAAACGAAAGTAACGAGGACGGCGTCCTCGACGCGGATCGATCGGCGTAGGGGGTGTCCCGTTGCCGCGCGCGGTCGTGCGCCGTCAGGCCACGTGGACGCGACTGACGTGGCCGCCACAGCCGCACTGCTCGACGTACTCCCAGTCGAGGTCGTCGTACTCGCGCTCGATGGCGTCGTAGAGGAACCCCTCCGGGTGGCCGAGCTCCCCGTGCGTGACGAGGTTGACGTGGTGGCCCGGAGCGGTGTGGTCGATCGCCGTCAGGCCGTCCCGGATCGCGAGCTCGACGTCGTCGGCGTACCGGGGTTTTTCCAGGTTCGCCGACCAGGAGTTGTGATGGAGTTCCTCGGTGATCGGGTCCGCCGTCTCCTCGTGATCGTGACCATCCGCCGCGTGATCGTCGGGTGAACTCATGGTCCAAAACGGACGTGGAACACGTATATCCCCTCAGAGGGATCCCATCGAGTGGGAACGGCGGTATCGTGTCGGCGGTCGGGACTGGTTCCATCGGGAGCGACCGCGGAGGACCGGCGGCGACGCCCCTACTCGACGGAGACGGCGCCCTTCATCCCCGTCGCCTTGTGGGGCGTACAGACGTACGTGACGATGCCGGACTCCTCGAAGGTGTGTTCGAACGTGTGTCCACTCTCGGTGACGGTCTCGCTCTCGAACGCGCCATCGGACTCGGCCACGTTGTGCCCGCCGCCCTCGCCGGTCCATTCCCAGACGACGGTCGTGCCCGGCGAGACGGCCACGGCGGCCGGCCCGAACGAGAGGCCGTTTCCGGCGCCGACCGCGACCGTGACCTCGTCGGCTCCGGTTCGATCGACGGTCCCGTCGTAGTTACCGACGTTCTCGAACCAGCCGTCGTAGTTCGGCTCCGCTGCGAGGAACTCCCCGCCGTCGGAACCGTCGTCGCTCCCGCCTCCGTCGCCGCTTCCGCCGCCGGAACAGCCGGCGAGTAGCGTCGTCGCACCGAGCGCCGCGGTGGTTTCGATGAAGGTTCGTCGGTCAAGCGTGCGGTGAGTCATGCGGTGGTTCGTTCGGCCCGTAAACGTATATCCCCCCGGGGTATTCTCGTCGAGTGGGGCGGGGGCCGAACTGTTCGGTCGAGGGCGACCGAATCGCTCGGATCGGTCGACCGGTCCGATCGGCGCGTCCCCGTTCCCCTCGGCAAATTTGAACCACGAACACGTTCGTTCGACCGTTGAAGTGCCGGCGGACCCTACCACCGACGGATGTTCGACGACGTCGACACCGACCGACGCCCGCTCGTGCTCGTCTGGGAGGTCACGCAGGCGTGTGAACTCGCCTGCCGACACTGTCGCGCGGACGCGAATCCCGCCCGCCATCCGGACGAACTGAGCACGGCGGAGGGGAAGCGCCTGCTCCGCGAGGCGGCCGCGTTCGGCGACGGACAGCTGGTCGTGCTCTCGGGCGGTGACCCGCTCGCGCGCGACGACCTGCTTGAGCTCATCGCGTACGGGGACGACCTCGGAAACCGGATGACGGTCACGCCGAGCGGGACCCGGTCGCTCACGCCCGACCGGGTGCGGGAGCTTGCCGACGCCGACGTTCGGCGGCTGGCGCTCAGCCTCGACGGCGCGACCGAGGGGAGCCACGACGCCTTTCGTGGCGAGGCCAGTTTCGCCGACACGATCGCCGCCGCCGAGGTGGCGGCCGACGCCGGGCTCCCGCTACAGATCAACACGACCGTCTGCGCGGACACGGTGTCGGGGCTCCCGGCGATCCGCGACCGAGTCCGTGAGTTAGGGGCCGTCCTGTGGTCGGTGTTCTTCCTCGTTCCCGTGGGCCGCGGGCGGGTGCTCGACCCGATCACGCCCGACCAGGCGGAGTCCGTGATGGCGTGGCTCCACCGCGTCGCCGACGAGGAACGGTTCGGCGTCAAAACGACCGAGGCCCCGTTCTACCGACGCGTCGGAATACAGCGGGGCGGCGGGAATAAAACGGGCGGCCGGGACGGAGCGAGCGGTCGACAGGGGCCCCGCAGTGGCGGCATCACCGCCGGCCGCGGGTTCGCGTTCGTGAGCCACACCGGCGAGGTGTACCCCTCCGGATTCCTCCCGAAGTCCGCGGGCAACGTCCGCGACCGGTCCGTCGTCGACATCTACCGGAACACCCCCCTCTTCGAGCGCCTCCGGGAGCCGGATCGTCTGAAGGGCAAGTGCGGGGCGTGTGAGTTCCGCGGCGTCTGTGGCGGGAGCCGATCGCGGGCGTACGCGACCGCCGGCGACTCGCTCGCAAGCGACCCGCTGTGTCCCTACGTCCCCGACGGCTACGAGGGGCCGCACTCTGACGGTCCGGACGATCGTGACGAAGCGATCCACAGTTGACCGCCACTCGAAGTCGAGGCGGTACTACATCCGAGCACGTCATAGCAGCCTTCCCACACCTACACAGGAATCGCTCGGTACAGCCAACGGAACGGTCGATCCGTGGGACGGTGGCGCGCTCCGGTGAGCGTCCGAAGGACGCGAATCCGATCGCGAGGTCGCCGGCGCGGAGCGCCGGCTGCTCGAAAGTCCTTGATTTCCGGTGGACGCGGCGAACGGCGCGAGGTGCGAGTGAAACGAGCACCTCGATTGCGAGCGGTGAAACCGCGAGCAGTGAGCCGCGAGGCTGGGGAGGCGTGAGGCTGCTGCGGGGCGGGGTAGGATTCAAAGGGGCAGCCGCGAGAGCGGCTGGGGCTCTAGCGATATTCACCCCGCCAGCAACGACATTTTATCGAGCGACTGGGGCTTTGGAGGTCGTCATCGATCCGCCGTCGCCAATACCAATCTCTCACTGATCGACCGCAACGCTGACCGATCAAACCATTCCGCCCTCGTTCGATTCGCACGCAAGCTCTCCCGGTTGATTCTACAGATAAGCAAGGCGAGTGCCTCGGGGCTTGACCCCGAGGGTGAAGCCGACACTCAAACGTGTTCTGTACGTTCGATATACTGTCCAATCGTCTCGCTGGATACCTGACCAGCCGTTCCGATGTAGTACGATTGTTCCC
>JAQCNI010000104.1 GCA_028275105.1 Halorubrum sp. | reverse complement strand
GCGAATACGCCGTAACGCTCTGCCCCTTATATCATGACGGGAGTCCATGGGGGAAACGAGACAGGTGATCTCGATGTCAAGCAAAACATCCCCTTCGTCCCTCCGCGCGCCGGTCCGGATCGGAACGGCGCTCTCCACTCGTTTCCGGCATCTGACAGTTACCGGTGTCCGTGCGGCCGCGTTCTGGGCGACGGTGTTCCTCCCCGTCGTGTATCTCCCAGCGGCCTACGGCGTCGGCGAACTCGACGGGGGGTGGACCCTCCCCGCGCTGCTCGCGCTCCACGTCGCGTGTATGGTGATCGGCCACGAGCACAACCATCCCTCCGAGTCGGCCACGGCCGCCGAGGGGTCCCGATCATGAGTGCCGCGACGCCCAGCGCGGAGGAACCGCCCGAAGCCTCGAAGGCGGAGCGGCTGGCGTCGTTCCTCCGCGCCGAGGCCGCCGACGGCGAGACGTACTTCAAAGCGAAGTTCATCGCCGACGACGTCGGGCTCTCGCCGAAGGAGATCGGCGCCCTGATCGTCCAGCTCCGGGAGTCGACCTCGGACCTCGAGATCGAACGGTGGTCGTACACCGGAGCGACGACGTGGCGGGTGACGACCGAGCCTGCCGAACGCTGATCCGCGTCGAACGACGTCGGTACGCGTCGAACGACGTCGGTACGCGTCGAACTACGTCAGCGACGCTGCCATCATCACCTCGTCGACGTACTCCTCGCCGATACGGTAGTGGTTCTTCCGGGCCGCCTCCGTGTGCCAGCCGTTGTTCTCGAGGAACGCCATCGCCTCCTCGTTGGTGGCCGGAAGGCTGTTGTACAGCTTCTCGAAGCCGTTCTCGCGGGCCCACGACATCCCCTTCTCGAGGAGCGTGCCGCCGATCCCCTGCCGCTGGTACTCCTCGAGCACGCCGACGGTGAGCTTCGCGGTGTGCTCGAGCTTCTCCGTCTCCGGTAAGTCGAGGTGGACCCAGCCGACGACCTGCTCGTCGACCGTGGCGACGAAGAACACGCGGGAGTTCAACTCGTTGTTCCGGAGGAGGATCTCCTCGTAGTCGATCACGTCGGCGACCGTCTCCGCCTCGATGTAGGATCGCTCCTTTGCGACCTGTCGGATCACGCCGACGAGCCCGGACAGGTCCGCCTGCCGCGCCGTTCGGATCCGGAACGGCGTCCCCGCGGACTCGTGGGACGTGCCGGAGCCGGTGTCGAAGGCGATCTCCAGGTCGTCGTCGACCTTTCGCACGTATCCGTCGCGACGGAGGACGGCTAAATGGTGGCCGAACGCCGCCTCCTCGAACCCGAGCTCGAGGCGTACCTCCGCCGCCGGGACCGAGCCCCGCCGCTCGACGTAGTTGTAGATGTCCTTGCGGTCGCGGTCCTCGATCTCGACGTGTTGTGCCAGCTCCATGCGAAAAGGTACCGAGGACCGCAGTTAAACATTACCATCATAAACCGTGATGAACTGGCGGCCCCCCGAGTTGCGACCGGTCACGCCTCCCGAACGCCGGGCAACGGCGATGCGACGTCGACGGCGTTGTGGGTGTCGAGGAGCGCTTCGGCGACCGCCCGGGCGGTCACGTCGGGACCGGTCTCGACCCCGTAACACCGCGCATACACGGCCAACCGGTCGTTGGTCGCCGCGTGGAGTCGCCGGAGTTCGGACTCGGAGACTCACACCGGCTCATCGTCGGTTCGTGCGTCGACGTACACCTTGACGACCGGACCCAGCGCGTCGCGCGCGGCCACCGGCGCGCCCTCGGTGCGGTCGGCGACGTCGACGCCGGCCACCCGAACCGCGCCGGTATCAGTCCGGCCGGCGGAGAGACGGAGCGCCGGCGTGGCGACCCGGAGATTGAACGCGGTCCCGTTAGATCCGTCCGGCGCGGCCCGGATCGACGTCAATGGCATCGACGGGACAGACGTCGACACAGAGCATACAGTCGATACACTGGTCCTCGTTGGTGGGGTTCGCCTTGATCTCCGACTCCGAATGGCCGGGGGTATCCACCCATTCGAAGACGTCGACCGGGCAGTCCTCCAGACATGCCCCGTCGGCGAGACAGATGTCGAAGTCGACGGCGACGTGCGTGCCGCGGATCCCAAGCTTCTCGGGCGGGTCGACCGGCCCCCATACCGTGACGCCGTTCTCCTCGTCGCCCTTCTCGCGGTTTCGTTCGAACTCGGGATCGATGGCCATCGGTTACATTCATCTTAGTCCTCCTGTATATAAACCCAGCGCCGGAGGGTCTCCGACGATCCGACCGAAAAACGCCGTCAGTTGGGGCGAGGATCCGAGGCTGTAGTCGGATCTCGGGACCGTACGCGCTCCGTGATCACCGGTCGCGGACGTGTTCGTCGAGGAAGGTGACGGCCCCGTCGAGGGTCGCCTGCCGGGTTTCGTCGAGGTCGTACGTCGATCGAGTTTCGACGTAGCCGTCGCTGTGGACCGTCTCCTCGGTACGGCGCGGCCCCCACTAACCCGCCCGAGCCGCCGTGGAGACAGACGACCGTCGGGAACGGCCCCGCCCCCTCCGGCCGACGGACGATCGCCGGGACGTACAGCCCGTCGTCGGTGAACACAAAGTGGAGTTCGATCGGCGACCCGTCGGCGGCGACGCCGACCTGCGTGACGTAGTCGAGCGGTTCGGCCGCCGCCTCGGGCCGTTCCGCCCAGCCGCCCAGCCGGGATCGGTCCGCGTCGGTCATCCACGGATCACCCCCGCCCGGTCTCCGACCGCCACCGCCGGGGGGCGTCCGGTATCCGTCGGGAGCCCCGACCGGAGAGTCGGTCCGACACGTCGCCGAACGACACCTTCCCTACGAACCATTGTCGATTCAACCCGACCGCGGCCAATAGGTGTTGCCCCGTTCACGAGACCGATCGCGTCGACATCAAGCCCCCGACGACCGCGCCGAGTCGACGCTGGCGTGTGGCGCCCCTAGGTATTTAATCCGTCACCGACCCAACTATTGGTATGCGTGGGATCCGAATCGGGACCGTCTTGGGCATTCCGGTCAGACTCAACTGGACGTTCCTCCTCGTCTTGCCGCTGTTCGCGTACCTCATCGGCAGCGAAGTGGCGACCATCTCCGGACTGATGAACGACACGATGGGGGCCGGCATCGACGCGGCGGCGATCGGCGGCGGACTCACGCCGTGGGCGATCGGGCTCGCGGCCGCGCTCGGCCTGTTCGGCGGCGTGTTGCTCCACGAGTTCGGTCACTCGCTCGTCGCGATGCGATACGGCTACGCGATCGAGTCGATCACGCTGTGGCTGCTCGGCGGGCTCGCGAACTTCGCCGAATTCCCCGAGGACTGGAAACACGAGTTCTGGATCGCCGTTGCCGGGCCGGCCGTCAGCGTCGCCGTCGGCGCCGTCTCCTACGGGGCCTTTCGCGTCATGCCCTCCGGGGCGAACGCGGCCCTGTTCGTGTTCGGCTACCTTGCGTTGTTGAACGTCGTCCTCGCCGTTTTCAACATGCTACCGGCGTTCCCGATGGACGGGGGACGCGTGCTCAGGGCGCTTCTAGCCCGCACCCAGCCGCACGCCCAGGCGACACAACGAGCGGCGGCGATCGGCAAGGTGTTCGCGTTTCTGATGGGGATCGTCGGGCTGTTCGGCAACTGGCTCCTCATCCTGCTGGCCTTCTTCATCTACATCGCCGCGTCCGGCGAGGCCCAACAGACGACGCTAAAGGCCGCGTTCGAGGACGTGACCGTCGACGACGTGATGACCCCACGGGCGGAGCTCCACACGGTCTCGGAGGATACCACCGTCGCCGAACTGATGGATCGGATGTTCACCGAGCGGCACACCGGGTACCCGGTCATGCACGGAGGGGAACTCGTCGGCATGGTCACGCTCGAGGACGCAAAGGGGGTACGGGAGGTCGAGCGCGACGGCTACCGGGTCGAGGAGGTGATGGAGACCGAGATCGCCTCGGTGACGCCGGACACCGACGCGATGACCGCACTTGAGGTGATGCAAGAACACGGGATCGGGCGGCTACCCGTCCTCGATGAGGACGTCGTCCTGGTCGGACTCATCTCGCGATCGGACCTGATGACCGCGTTCAACATCATTCAGAGCGGCGGCACGCCGAGCGCCATCACCGGACGGGGGCTCGGTGACGAACGGCGCGTTCTCTGAGGACGGTCGCGCTCAGCGGCGCCGTCGGCCGCCCGCGAATCAGGCCGTCCGGCGATGCGGGCCGCCCGCCGAAAGTCGGTTTCCGGCCGTTCACTCCTCCGTCGGCGGGACGGTCGCCGTCGTCCCGTTATCTCCGCTCCCACCGTCGCCGGCGTCATCCGCCAGCGCGGAGAGCCTGTCGAGCGCGTCGACCATGGCGACGACGCTGGCCCGGGTAATGTCGGCGTCGGACGCGGAGACGGAGACCGACCGGTCGCCCCGCGAGAGGTCGACCTCGACGGTCACGACGGCGTCGGTGCCGCCGGTGATCGCGTCGACGTGATAGGAATCGAGCTCGAACGACACGCCGTCGGCCGCGTCGCCCGCCGTGAGCGCCGTTCGGACGGCCTCGAGCCCGGCGTCAACCGGCCCCGCCCCGGTCCCGGACGCGACGCGCTCCTCGTTGCCGACGCGAAGCCGGACTGAGGCGGTCGGGAGGTTTCCCCCGGAGGTCGCCGAGAGGTCGAGGAGTTCGACGTCGCGGTCGCGGTCGCGGTCCTGGACGTCCTCGGTGATCGCGAGCAGGTCGGCGTCGGTGACGCGTTTCCCGCGGTCGCCGAGCTCCTTCACCCGGGCGACGACCTCCCGCAGTTCGTCGTCGCTCACGTCGATTTCGTGTTCCGCGAGCGCGGCGGCGACGCCCGCGCGTCCGGCGTGTTTACCGAGCACGAGCCGCCGCTCGCGGCCGACCGTCTCCGGCGGGTACGGCTCGTACATCGTTCCGTCCTTCAGCGTCCCGTCGGTGTGGATTCCGGACTCGTGGGCGAAGGCGTTCGCGCCACAGACGGCCTTGTTCGGCGGGATCGCGACGCCGGTTACGTCCGCGACCCGCCGACAGAGGCGATAGAGCCGCTCGATCGCGATCGTGTCCACGTCGTAACAGCGGTCCAAGGCGATCGCGACCTCCTCGAGGGCGACGTTGCCGGCGCGTTCACCGACCCCCGTAACCGTCCCGTGGACGGTGTCCGCACCGGCGTTCAACCCGGCGTGGACGTTCGTCAACCCGAACCCGAGGTCGTCGTGGGTGTGGAGGCTTGTCGGCCCGAGATCGGCGAGCCGGGAGACGACCTCGACGGTGCGCTCGGGGCCGGCGGCGCCGACGGTGTCGCAGTAACAGATGCGGTCCGCGCCCGCGTCGAGCCCCGCCCCGAGCAGGCGTTCGAGGTAGTCGAGGTCGGCCCGGGAGCCGTCCTCCCCGAGCACCTCGACCCACAGGTCGTGGTCCGTCGCGTACTCGACGAGCTCGACGGTGGTGTCGACGACCTCCTCGCGGCTCGACCCGACCTTCGTCTCGACGTGTTTGTCCGAGGCGGGCACGACGAGGTTGACGCCGTCGACCCCGCAGTCGAGCGCGCGGTCGATGTCCGATTTCACGCCGCGCGCGAAGCTCGTGACGGTGGCGTCGAGCCCCTCGTCGGCGATCCGGCGGATCCCCTCGCGCTCGCCCGCCGACGTACACGCGGAGCCGGCCTCGATCACGTGGACGCCGGCGGCGTCGAGTTCGTGGGCGACGTCGACCTTCTCGGCCGGCGTCAGCGAGACGCCCGCCATCTGCTCGCCGTCGCGGAGCGTCGTATCCAGCAGCTGTACCTCGTCAAGGTGTGTGGGTTGGTTCAAAAGGGCCTCCGTGTTCGTCGTCGGGACGTCGCCGTCGTGGGGCGGGCCGTCCCGGGTGTCTACAGGGTCGTTACGTTCGGCGGATTTCGCGGCCAGCCGCCGCGAGGCGACTTTCTCTATCCTCCGAATTGCCACGATCGCTTCGTGTCATTCGTACCCGCACCGATGGGTTTCAGGGTAATAAATAACCGGGTCGAATCCACCTTGGCCGATGGATCGTAACCCAAACCGGACCCAAACCAACGATCCATCGGCGACCCGTCGACGACCCATCGGCGATCCGTCGACGACCCATCGGCGATCCGTCGACGACCCATCGACGATCCGTCGACGATCCACCGTCGAGCGGCCGTTCCCCCCGCCGGACCGGCGGCGACGACAGCCGGATCCATCTCGGCCTCACCCTAGCAGCGACCGGATCGAGCGACGGCCGACGCCACATCGGTCGCGGTACTCGCAGTTCGTACACCGGTCGTCGTCGACGCGCTTCGGCGGGCCGTCGACGGCGCGCGCCGCCCGGAGCGACCGGCGATACGTCGCCTTCCGACGGGTAGTGAGCCGGACCGTCCGGGCGACGCCGACGGCGGGATACTCGACCACCGCCCGCGGGACCGTCCGCTCCCGTTCCCACGCGAGCGCCTTCGCGGCGGCGACGGCCCGCACCGACTGCGGCTCCCAGACGCCCTCCTCGGGGGGCTCGCCGGGCGAGCAGATCACGGGAATCCGGCCCTCGTCGTCGAGGGGCCCCAGCACCTTGTGGGCGATGCCGTGACAGTCGCGACCGGAGAGGAACGCGCGTTCACGGACGGGATCGACGAGCCGGTCGTACACGTCGCGCTCGCGGAGCCGCGAGAGGTTTCGCCGGTACGTGGCCGGCGACCGGCGGAGCGGAAGCCGACGGAGCGTCGCGTCGGACGCGTCGACCGAATCCGGGTACCGGTACGCGAGGTCGATCCGCTCTTTGACCTCCGCCGGCAGTTCCCGGTCGTCCTCGCGCCGTCGGTAGTAGAGCTGACGGGGGCAGTACGCGGCCGACGCGAGGTCGCTGAACGGGGTCACGACCGGCGATGGCCCCGGCTTCGTACGTAAACCCTCGGGTGGCGGACGGTCGGTGAGGGACGAAACGGTCGGTCGGAAACGGTCGTCAGGGGAACGGATGGCGGGTCGAGGAACGGAACGGCTAAGCGAGGACGCGCCCGCAACCGCCGGCGACGACCCCGCTACAGCGACACGTC
>JAQCNI010000103.1 GCA_028275105.1 Halorubrum sp. | reverse complement strand
TGTTTCGATTGCGTGGGCCTGTGGGCCGAGCGTCGAACGTGTTTGAGAACTGTGCGGCGTTGACGAGACGCTCCGCGTCTCGTTCGCACACCAGAAATCTTCGATTTCTGGAGGCGCTGTATCCCCTCCCTACTCACTCGCTTCGCTCGTTCGTTGAGGAAGGGGCCTTAGCGCCTCAATTCAGGTAAAGGCTCTCTTACGTACAATCATATAGCTAAACCCCCTTCTCCAGTGCCCTCAGAGGATAGATTCAGCACGATACTGGCCGGGAAAATTATCAAACGCCCGCATCTGAAGACCCCTAGTAGTCCAGAATTGACGTGCCGTATGAGTGCCCGGGCCCAGTCTTCTGTCCGGTCCACGGACGCGACATGGAACAGAATCCCACTGATCCGAGCCTTCACCCAACCGGCCACGCTGGAACTTGATCCGCGGCCGCGCTGTCGACCAGACTTGGATTCGATTAGGCGTTCGATATCCATTCCTCGAACGCGGTGTCGTCGACCACGCTGACGGGGGCCGTGTGGTCGGCGTGACCCTCACCGCAGAGTTCCGTACAGAAAAGGGTCGAATCGCCAATCTCAGCTGGGGTTACCGTGTATAACGCTTTCGTTCGGGCTCAGCCCTGACCTTGGCCTCGGGCAGGGGGTTAACGGCGAGGCCATGGTGGACGTCCGTGCTGAACGCCTCGATCACTGTAGTCCGGTCCACGGGGAGCACGAACTCCGTTGCTCCGGCGACACCGTGGTCGGGGTAGTCGAACTCCCACTCCCACTGGCTGGCTCGCACGCAGACGTAGACAGCGTCGGCGAAGCCGCGGGGGCGAAGATACGAGTTCTCGCCATTCACCGACGACGACCCTCTGCTTCCACGGGCCGTGACCACGTCCCCCTCCACCGACGACGTGTCGATATCGACCGGCTGTTCATCGTGTGCGTACTGTAGGAATGGCCCCTTCTCGGCCTCCCCCGACGGGAACCCGGCGGAGATCCGCGACTCGACCGAGGCGCTCCCGTCGTCTTTCTCTTTAACGGTCATCCCCCACGTGACCGCGCGAGCGCCCGAAACGTATTCCGACTCGTCCCCGAAGACGTCCTGACCGAACGGCACCACGACCGAGAGCAAGTGGTCGGCGTCCATCGTCTCGATTGTCTCGGCGGCGCCCTGAGCCCGGTCGGTCGGCGTCGATTCTGAGCCGTCCCTGGCCTCCGCATCCGCGACCCGCTCCAGCAGTTCGCGGGTGGCGACCGCGACCCGGTCGTCCGGCCGGACGAGCAGCAGCCGAGTACCGTCCACGCCGATCAGCCCGTCGTCGCGTTCGTAGACGGTGTAAGAGCCTGCGGACCCGGACTTGGTTCCCGGGTCCGCGAGCGTCTCGTCGAATGACTCCCCCTCGGGCAGCGTCAGCGACACGACCGCCCCGTCGAGTGCGATGAACGCCTCCGTCATCGACGCGATGTCGAGGTCGAATGTTAACGGAACTGCCCCATCCAGCGTCTGGAGATATTCCATCGACTCCGTGTACCCGTCCAGCTGCTCGGGAACAAACGACTGAACGGTCACCGCCTTGCCGTCGTACTCTCCTGGTTCGAGCTTCGGCAGCCGGCTTAGCACCGTCGAACTCTGGTTCGCCAGCGAGCGGTCTTCCGAACTACCGGCGCTACAACCGGCCAGCGCGCCAACCGAGGCGACGCCGAGTGCCTGCAGGAACCGTCGCCGCCGGCCACTGTAATTTACCATTGTCATCCGAACGTGAAGATGGGGGATAATAAAACAGATGAGTGGGCTATCATATTGGAATCGCTTCGCTCGAACCATCGTCAACTCCTGCTATCCGTCGCGCGAAGTCGAAACCGAGACTACGTCGCTTAGTAGGTATGACGGCGGATAAAGTGGTCAGGGTACTAAGCCTCGTATCATTGTAGACTATGCGCTCTGTATTCATCACGAGGCGTTCTATCAGCTCGCAAATAGTGCCGTTTCACTGATTTCGGTAAGGGCCACGATCTTTATGTGTACCCGTCGCTATCGCTCACGGTTGGTTAACTGTCGCATCGGTACCGGTGAACCGCAACGCCCACTCCCGTCATCCATCGATCGGTTCCCGAATCGGCCCACGCTCGACCGCAAGTGGTGCCGCGGCTCCGTGAGTTGAGTCCGCGGACGTTGACACAAACTGGTCTCCGTCGAGCAAAAAACACGGATCTGCGCCGCGTTAACGGGCCGCGGCGGCGACGCGCTCGCGCTCCTCCTTCTGTGCGATGGAGTAGGAGCGGTCGGCGTCGTAGTCGGCGGCGGTGGTCAGCTCGTTCGCGAGCGCCTCGGCGGCGGAGGTCGTCGACTTGTACGTCGCGTTGGCGACGCCGTCGGAGATGAACAACAGCGCCTGATCGACGCGGCGCTGGGGCGCGACGTCGACCGCCTTCGGGACGGAGATGCCGCCGTACTTCAGACGGACCGTCTCCTCGCGCGGCGCGGCGTTCTCGACGGCCGTCACGAGCACCTGAGCCGGGTTCTCCTCGGTGCGTTCGTGGACGATATCGAACGCATCACGGACGATCCGGGTCGCCTGCTGTTTCTTTCCCGTGTTCTCGTCGGTCTGCATCAGGCGGTTGATCATCCGCTCGACCAGCGAGATCTCGCTCTTCTTGAACTGCTTTGACGCGTGTCGCCCCATCGTGTGGGCGATGGGCGTCACCGTCATGTACCGCTTCGTCGAGGGATCCTCGTAGGCGATGTCGGTGACCTCCCAGACGCCGAACAACGTGGCGTTCTCCGTCGCCGTCTCGCTAGCGGCGGGCGCATCCGGATCGGGCTCGTCGGCCGCGACGTCGTCGTCAACCTCGGTTTCCTCTCCACTCATCGGACCGGCTTCTCCGCATTCCCGCGAACCAGTTCGATCATCGAGACGCCGTTCACCTTCTCGACTTTGTAGTTGACGCCGGAGAGGTCGCCCATCGCGCGACCCTTCGCACCGCCGATCCCCGCGATGGTGACCTCGTCGTGCTCATCGATGAAGGAGATCGCGCCGTCACCGGGGCAGAAGGCGGTGACCTGCTTCCCGTTCTTGATGAGCTGAACCCGGACGCACTTCCGGATCGCCGAGTTCGGTTGCTTCGCCTCGATCCCGACCTTCTCGAGGACGATCCCGCGGGCTTGCGGGGCGCCCTCGAGGGGGTCGGACTTCTTCTTGAGCCCGCGCTCGCGCCGAGCGTACTCGGAGTCGGACCAGCGTCGCTTCTGCCGGTCCTTTTTGAGCTTACGGGCGGCATATTTGCCGTTCGCCATCGTACACGTCGTTCCCGACGGAGCTACTTAAGCGTCGTCTTTCGGGGCGGAGAAACGGCCGCAGATCGCCTAAGCGGGTGGTCTCGACCGATCTGTGGGTGTTTTGATCACGGAGAGGCCGGCGCACGCGACCGTTGAGCCGGTGAGGGTTCCTGAGAACCCGTCGTTGGGCGGAACCGGGACGTCGCCGGATGGTGTCGGAACTATCCGCCGTCCGCCGCGGCGCGGGCGTCCGCGGCCCAGTCGGGCTCCGTCACCGTCGCGCCGCGGTCGCGGTGCTCGATGTCGACGGCGACGCTCGCCGTCGTCTCGTCGTGGGATCCCTCCCACGACTGTGCTATCCGCGGAACGAACCCCGACTCGAACACCTCGACGGTCGCCATGGCGGTTTCGGTCATCTCCGGGATCGACCGATCGGCGGCGAAGGCGTCGGAAACGAACCGGGCCGTCGGCTCCCCGTCGACCGTCCCGCGTCCGTCGAGCGTAGGGTCCCAGTTCTCGAGCCCCCGCGAGACGCTTCCCGCGTCGTCCTCCCCGTCGGAATCCGGCGGTCGGATGCCGGTTGCGGCCTCGCGTCGCATCCGCGTCTCGAACTCCTCGGTCGACCGGTCGACTGCCCGGCGGTCGTACCGAACCGTCGAACCGACCTGGCGACGAATCAGTGCCTCGCCGTCGGCCACGTACAGCTCGGAGATGTCCGGCTCGTCCGTTCCCGTTAGTTCCTGTCTGAGGGACTGTCGCTCGTTCTCGAGGTCGTAGCTCGACTCGTACTCCTGTGAGCGGAGCCACGGGGTCGGTTCCTCGTCGCCGTCGTGTGTCGTGTCCGCCGCCGAGAGGAGCGTGATCCCGCCGGCGTCGACCGCCGACGCAACGTGGCGCGAGGCCAGCGTTTCGACGTCGAGCCCGCTGTCATCTCGCCAGTCGGCGTTCGGGAACGGCCCGTCCGCACCGGCGCTCTCGTCGGTACCCCCATCGTCCCCGGCAGACTCGCCGTCCGCCGCCCCGTCGTCGGCCGTCCCGTCGCCGTTACAGCCCGCGATGCCGACCGTGGCGGTGGCCCCGAGCGTCGCGAGAACTCGTCGTCGGTTCATACCGAACCGCCGCGACGTGGACGCAAAAACCCGAGGAGACGTCCACATCCGATGACACGTCCACATCCGATGGACGCTCGCGTGTGGGTGCGCAATCCGCTCAAGGGACGTTTGCGTGCGGGAGCACACCGGCGTTCGTAGGACCGCGCCAGCATCGACCGCCGATTCCTAGCTCAACTGGATGTCGTCGATGTCGTAGTGGCGCGCCGCCAGCGTCCGCGCGGTCTCGATGTTCCGGCCGTTCGCGCCGATCGCGACCCCCCGGTCCGGCTCCGGCACCTCGACGTACGCGACCCGGTCGTTTTGCTCGGAGACCGTCACCGCGTTGACCGCGGCCGGCGCGAGCGCGCTGGCGACGAACGCCTCCGCCGTGTCGGCATCCTCGACGAGGTCGACGGATTTGCCGAGATCTCGTTCGACCGACTCGACGGTCTCGCCGGCCTGCCCGATCGCCGCCGCCATCTCGCCGGCGGGAACGAGGAACACGAGTCGGTCGCCCTCAACGAGACAGTCGGCCGGCGCGACGCCGGTCAGCTCGTCGAACCGCCCGATGTACCGCCGTGCCTCGTCGGAGAGCTCGATCCGCATGCGCTCAGTCGGCCCGGTCGTCGGTCGCGTCGGACGATACGTGGGCATCGCCGTCGCCCGCATCGGCGAGTTCGCGGCCGCCATCCGACACCACGCGCGACCCCATCCGCAGGTCGACGTCGCCGGTGCCGATCGAGATCGGCTTGCCGGCGATGACGTTCTCGATGACGCCGTCGAGCTCGTCGTACTCGCCGTGGACCGCCGCGTCGAGCAGGTGATTGACCGTCACCTCGAAGGCGGCGCGGGCGAGCACGGAGTCCTTCGAGCCCGAGATGCCGTGCCGGCCGATCGACTCGATCTCGCCGTTGTTCGTCATCATGTCGGCCACGAGCATGAGGTGACGGACGTTCACGTCGTCGAGCCCCTGCTCTTCGAGCGTGTTCTTCGTCTCGTTGATGATCGTCTCGCGGGCCGCCTCGACCCCGAGGTTCCGGTAGATCTCGTGGATGTTGTTACACGTCGTCCGCGAGGCGTCGACCCCCTCGATCTCCAGGGCGTCGCCGAAGGCGGACCCCTCGGTGTAGAGGACGAACTCCTCGCCGTCCTCGAGTTCCTCCTTTCGGATGACGACGCGCTCGACCTCCTCGATTCCCTTGAACACGATTTCGCGAAGCTGCTCAACGAGCTGGAGCAGCTCGCGATAGCTCGGCTCGCCCGGGCCGAACTCGATGACGGTCCCGTCCTGCCGGGCGTCGACGCCGAGCGCGTCCTCTATGGTCTCCGCGATGATCTCGGCGACCGCCGTCGGGTCCCCGTAGGTCGGCCATCGCTCCAACAGCGTGTCGTCGTTGAGATCGATCCGCACGAGCATGTCCGCGACGTTCGTCGACACGTCGCCGAGCGCCAGTATTCGCGTCGACTCGATCGACCAGACGACCTCGTGGGCCTTCTCGCGGTCCGTCGCGTACTCGCCATCGAGGTGGACCGTCATCATCGGCGTGTCCGGCGTCTTCCGGGCGTCCACCAGCTCGATGAGCCGCGGAAGCCCCTGCGTGACGTCGATCTCCGCGACGCCGGCGTAGTGGAAGGTGTTCATTGTGTTGTGCGTCACGACGCCCTCGGCGGTGGTGAAGGTCTCCAGTCCGGCGACGGAGAAGTCGTACACGTGCTCGTGATCGTCACTGATCGTCTCGATGGACGCGATCCGGTCCCAGACGACGTCGCCTTCGACTGCTCGTCGGAGTTCATCGAGGGAAGCAGAATCGACGCCCGCCTCTTCGGCCTCCGAGACGATCCGCCGAAGACGCGATCGACCGATCCGCTGTCGGTTCGACGCGGCGTTCACCTGCCTGCTCGGTATCCCGGCATCGGAAGCGACCTCCCGGAGCGAGTCGCCGAAGCTCGGGATCTGATCCGTCGAGTCGGGACCGTCCGTATCGAGTTCCGCCGCGAGCGATTCGAGCGATCCGCCTCGCTCGCCGACCATCCCGACCTCGTTCGCGAACCGACGGACGTGTTTCTTCGGAACGCGGAGCGTCCGGGAGCCGTCCTGTTCACCGAGCGTCGAATACACGCCGACCCGTGCGAGCAGCAACGAAATCCCGGCCGTGAGCCGGTCGCTCGTGGAACTGGACCGAACGGCGTTTCGCCCGACGTTCCCGTCTCCGCTGAAATACCCGCGGAGGAGTCCGCGGACGAACTCGTCGGTCGCGCCGAACGCGAAGCCGGGAACGACCTTGTCCCCGTCCTCGCTACACGCTGCGTGGATGAAGTCGGCCAAAACCGTTCCGTTCAGACGGATGTCGTATCCGCGGGCGAATCCACTGTCGTTCTCGTACTCGTTCACCGAGAGGTCGAACCGGTCGGCGAACGCTCGGATCTCGGCTTGGAACGCTTCATCGACGTTCGATACCGAGACGTAGTGATCCGTTACCGATCCTTCCGCGAGCCACGCACCGAGGAAGAAACCGGTCTCCGGGTCCAGCGGGAACTGCTCCGGGAGCCCGACGGTTCCGCCGACCGGATAGACCGCCTCCTCGTCGATGGCTCCCGTGTCGAGCGCTTCACGCTTGTTCCGGAGTTGTGCCTCGCCGGCAGGCACGGCATCGACCCCGCCGTCGGTCAACGCCGACGTATGCCAGTAGTCGGTAGACGGGAGGTACTCTCGGAGATCGACCGTTTCGGTCCCATCGACTTCGAAGGAACCGACCACCGGGAGCCGATCACCTTCGGAGAGGTCGTCACCCGCGATGGGGACGATGTCGTTGTCCCGCCGCGTGACGAACGAGTGTGCCTTGGTCGCCCGGACCGTTCGCCCCGATTCGAGTTCGAAGCGGAGTAGCTCCTCGGGCGTTCCGTGGCGACTGACCTCCTCGACCGGTTTCCATCGGACCCGCTCGTCGTCGTCGAGACTCAGCGCCTCTAACCCGTCCGGGGCGATCGCGACCTCGTGGTCGTCGAACTCACGCGACTCACGGGAGTCGACGACGTCGTCGACGAGCGATCCGATCTCGACGATATCCGTCTCGCCGTCGCGGCGGACGATCACTCGTTCGTCGTACGGAACGCTCATCTGCGTTCCGGGCTCCCCGATCGACTGCGCCGAGACCGTCCCGACCGGCTCCAGCGGGTCGACGCGGGTCTCGACGTACCGGTTCTCGACGCCCGTCGCGATGTCGGTCGCCTGGTCTATCGAGACCTGACCGTACTCCTCGGCCTTCGCCTCGATCGTCTCGTACACCCGGTCCTTCAGCCGCGTTGGGAGCTCGGTGGCCTCGACCACCGCCTCCATGTCGTCGGTGACGTGTTCGTACTCAGTCATCGGATTCCACCCCCAACTCGTCCGCCTTGTTCAGCCCCGGCCCGGCGTGCTCCGAGAGATTCGTCGGCGGCGCACGCTCGCCGAGGAACCGATCCTTCTCCTCGTCCGAGTCGAACTCGGCCTGGAGGACGCGGTCGGCGATCCCGCCCACGTCAATGCCGTCGCCCTCGCCGGAGGACACCTTCACCGGCGAGGTGCCGTCCTCGCCGAACTCGAACTGGACGATCCGGCCGGACGTGTCCCGGACGGTCCCGTCATACTGCGCCTCCAACTCGGAGAGCGCGTTGATCAGCCGGCGCTGGAGGTAGCCGGACTTCGAGGTCCGGACCGCCGTGTCGACGAGCCCCTCGCGGCCGCCCATCGCGTGGAAGAAGAACTCCTCGGGGGTGAGTCCGCCCCGGTAGGAGTTCTCCACGAAGCCGTGTGCCTCCGCCGAGAGGTCGTCCGGCTTGTAGTGGGCGAGCGTCCGGTCCTCGTAGCCGCGGTTGATTCGCTCGCCGCGGACCGCCTGCTGGCCGACGGAGCCGGCCATCTGCGTGAGGTTGAGCATGGACCCACGCGCGCCGGATCGAGCCATCACGACCGCCGGGTTGTCGTCGCCGAAGTGTTGGTCGGCGATCTCGCCGGCGGAGTCGCGGGCCTTGCCGAGCGTCTGCATGATCTTCATCTCCAGCGTCTCGTCGACGCTGCGTCCCGGCAACGACTCCAGTTCGTTCGCGCGATACGTCTCGATCAGGTCGTTGACGCGGTCGTACGCGCTGCCGATCGCCTCGTCGACCTGTTCTTCGGCCGCCGGCGGGATCGATTCGTCGTCGATCCCGATCGAGAAGCCGAAGTGCATGATCGCGCGCATCGCCAGCGAAGCGATCTCGTTGATGAAGACGCGCGCTCGCGTTTCTCCGTACACCTTGGTGATGGTGTCGACGACCTCGCCGCCGAACGCGCCGACCGCGTCCTCGTCTATCGTCCCCTCGACGAGCTGACCGTCCTCGATGCGGACGGCGTCGCCCGCGGACGACGTGAACTCGAGCGAGAGGTCGTCGGGTAGCAGCTCCGAGAACAGCGTCCGGCCGGTCCAGAAATTCCGGCCCTCGTCGTCGACGCCGTCGGACTCCGGCAGTTCGTCGACCCGCGTCGCCCGGAGCAGGTCAAGCGCCTGCGTCTCCACGAATTCGGGGTTCGTGTGCGTGAGCAGGTACGTCCCGGAGATGTGGTCCTGGATCGCCCCGATGATGTTGCCGCCGAACCGCGGTGAGAGGATCTGCTCTTGGACGCGCATGAGAACGCGGGCCTCGGCACGGGCCTCCTCGTTCTGGAGCGCGTGCATGTTCATCTCGTCGCCGTCGAAGTCGGCGTTGTACGGCGGACACACCGTCGTGTTCAGCCGGAACGTCTTGTACGGCATCACGACCACCTCGTGGGCCATGATCGACATCCGGTGGAGCGACGGCTGTCGGTTGAAGACCACGATGTCGCCGTCGACGAGGTGGCGGTTCACCTCCCAGCCGGACTCGACCTTCTCCGCGAGCTCCTCGCAGTTCTTTTCCGTGACCTTCAGCCGGCGGCCGTCGGGACGGCGCACGTAGTTCGCGCCCGGGTGGGCTTCGGGGCCGTTCCGGACGTACTGGCGCGCGTCCTCGAGGTTCCGCTCGGTGACGTTGAGCGTCTGGGTCATCTCCTTGGCCACGCGGTCGGGGACGCCGACCTCGTTGAGCGAGAGCGTGGGATCCGGCGAGATGACGGTCCGCGCCGAGAAGTTGACGCGCTTCCCGGACAGCGACCCGCGGAAGCGACCCTCCTTCCCCTTGAGCCGCTGTGAGAGGGTCTTCAGCGGGCGTCCGGAGCGGTGGCGCGCCGGCGGCGTCCCGCTGATCTCGTTATCCATGAACGTCGTGACGTGGTACTGTAGCAGTTCCCAGAGGTCCTCGATGATGAGTTGGGGTGCGCCGGCCTCGCGGTTCTCCATGAACCGCTGGTTGATGCGGATGATGTCGACGAGCTTGTGAGTGAGGTCGTCCTCCGACCGCTGGCCGTTGTCCAGCGTGATGGAGGGCCGCGTCGTTACCGGCGGGACGGGGAGCACCGTCAGGATCATCCACTCCGGTCGAGAGCCCTCGGCGTCGATACCGAGCACCTCGAGGTCCCCGTCCGGGATGTCCTCGAACCAGTCGCGAACGTCCGAGGGCATCAGCTTGTTCATGTCCTCCTCGGTGAGGTCGACGTCGAGCGCGCTCTCGATGGCGCGGCGGTCCTCCTTGCGGGGCCGGAACTCGCCGGCCATGATCTCGTTGATCCGCTCGAGAGCGATTCCCGTTTCGTCGGCGAGTTCCCGCGGCGAAGTGCCGGGGTCGTCCGCCTCCTCGTCGGGCTGCATCGCGGCCGCGATCTGCTCCGAGTAGTCGCCCGAGAGCACGTCTTGGACCTCGTAGTACGTCGTCGGCTTCTCGTGTTTGATGTCCGCCTGCGGCTCGCCACAGAACGGACACGTCGATACTTTTCGGGCCTGCCTGACGGCCGCCTTCAGGACGTCGTGAGGGTCCTCGCCAAGCTCCTCCGCGCGGGTCAGCCGCTCGCCGAACTCGTCGCGTTCCGCGTCAGTGAGCGCGAGCTTCCCGCACTCGCGACACGTCGAGCGCAATAGCCGCCGGATGAGCTTCGTGAATCCGACGTGGATCACGGGCGCGGCCAGCTCGATGTGGCCGAAGTGGCCGTTACACGAGCCGGAGTGGGCGCCGCAGGTCCGACACTCCAGTCCGGGGTCGATGACCCCGAGCCGCGGATCCATCAGCCCCATGTCGATCGGGTAGCCGTCGTCGTCGTACGTGTCGGCCGTGATCACTTTCGTAGCGGACATGTCCCGGTACGTTTCCGGGTCCATCAGCCCGAAGTCGATACCGCCGAGCACCTTTGGTGTTTGTACTGACATTTATATCGCGTCCTCCAGTTCGAGTCTCGGTCGAATTCCGAGGGCGATCATCTCGTCGAGCAGGAGCTTGAACGCGTAGCTCACTTCGAGCTCGTGGATGTCGTCCTCGTCGCCCGTGACCGGGTCGTACACCCGGCGCTGCTCGCGGTCCTCGACGGCGACGAGCCCCGTCTCCGCGGAGACGTACACCTGCTCGGCGTCCGACGACTCCAGGAGCCGCTCGTTGAGCACCATCGACGCGCCGTGGCCGATTATCGTGTCGCGCTCCATCTCTCCGACGCGGAGCCCGCCCTCGCGGGCGCGCCCCTCCGTCGGCTGCCGCGTGAGCACCTGAACCGGGCCCCGCGAGCGGGCGTGGAGCTTGTTCGACACCATGTGGTACAGCTTGTGGTAGAAGATCGTTCCGACGAATATCTCCGCGTCGATCTTCTCGCCGGTGACGCCGGAGTACATCACCTCCTTGCCGGAGGACTTGAAGCCGTGATCCTCCAGCGCCCCGCGCAACTCGTCCTCTTCCTCGCCCTGGAACGCCGTCCCGTCGACCCGGGAGCCGCGAAGCGACCCGACCTTCCCGCCGAGCATCTCCAGCACGTGGCCGACCGTCATCCGGGACGGCAGCGCGTGCGGGTTCATCACGAGGTCCGGAACGACTCCCTCCTCGGTAAACGGCATGTCCTCTTGGGGCGCGAGGTGGCCGACGACGCCCTTCTGCCCGTGTCGGGACGCGAACTTGTCGCCCAGCTCGGGGACGCGCTGGTCGCGCACCTTCACCTTCGAGAGCTTCGAGCCGTCCTCGCCCTCCATCAACGTTACCGTGTCGACGACGCCGGACTCACCCGAGCGCATCGTCACGCTCGTCTCGCGGCGCTTCTGCGGGGAGAGACCGCCCATGTCGTCGGGTTCCTCCAGAAATCTTGGCGGGCTCGTTTTGCCCAAAAGCACCGAGGACTCGTCCACCTTCGTCTCGGGGTTGACGAGGCCGTCCTCGTCGAGGTGGGTGTACGCGTCCTCACCCCGCGCCCCGCGGACGTCCTGGGAGGGGATCTCGAACCGATCCTCTTGGCCGCCGGGGTAGCGACGCTCCTCACCCTCGTAGGTTCGGAAGAAGTGCGACCGAGCGAGCGCGCGGTCGACCGACCCCTGGTTCATCACGAGGGCGTCCTCGATGTTGAACCCCTCGTAGGACATCACGGCGACGACGAAGTTCTGTGCCGACGGCCGCTCGTCGAAGCTGATCTGGTCCGAGGTCTGCGTCTTCACCATCGCCAGCTGCGGGTAGTGCATCAGGTGCTGACGCGTGTCCGGCCGGATCCGGTAGTTGGCCGAGGGGAGCCCGAGCGACTGCTTCATCATTCCCGCCCCCATCGTGATCCGTGGCGACGCATTGTGTTCGGGGTACGGGATCATCCCCGCGCCGATGCCGAACACGAGTTGCGGGTCGATCTCGAGGTGCGTGTGGGCATCGGTCACGTCCTCCTCGTCGACGGCGACGAGGATGTCCTCCTCCTCTTCGGCGTCGATGAATTCGATATAGCCGCGTTCGACGAGGTCCTCGAACTCCACCTCGCCGCGCTCGACGGCCTCGATCTCCTCGTCGCCCAGTAGGGGGTCGCCGTGCTCGACGACGATGAGCGGCCGGCGGGCGCGCCCGGCGTCGGCGTTGACGATCACCTCCTGGGTCCGTTCTTTCACCGAGACGTTCACCATATCCGAGACGTCACCCCGCCGGCGCGCCTCGCGGATCTGGTCGGCGAGCCCGTCCGGGTCCGGGTGGGTCCCGACGAGGCTCCCGTTGACGTACACCTTCGTTTCGCGTTCTGCTTGTGCCATATCAGTCGTCCGCCGTCTGTCGTTCGACGCCCTCGATGCCGGGGATTCCCTCGACACCCATCGACGCCAGTTCTCGTTTCAGCCCCTGTTCGTCCTCGACGGTCTGTGACAGCTCCATCGCCTGCGCGAAGTTCTTCACGAGCCCGCAGTTGGGCCCCTCCGGGGTCTCGGAGGGACAGATGCGGCCCCACTGGGTCGCGTGGAGGTCCCGCGCCTCGAAGTGCGGCTGCGAGCGCGACAGCGGCGAGCGCAGGCGACGTAGGTGCGAGAGCACCCCCATGTAGTCCGTCCGGTCGACGAGCTGGGAGACGCCCGAGCGCCCGCCGACCCAGTTGCCCGTCGCGATCGGATGTTCGAGCCGCTCGGTCAGCACGTCCGAGCGGACCACCGTGTTGACCGTGAGCTGGCGGTTCCGCATGTTTGCGCGTTCCAGCTGGTACTTCACGTCGCGGGCCAGCTTGTTTAACGCGGTCCGGAACAGGTCACGCATGAGGTCGCCGGAGACCTTCAGGCGCTTGTTCGCGTAGTGGTCCTTGTCGTCGGACTCCCGGCGGTCCAAGGCGAGTTCGAAGCACGCCTCGGCCATCCGACAGAGGTAGTATGCCTTGTTGATCCGCACGTCCTCCTCCTCGACGCCCTCCTCGTGGAGGTGCGGGAGGAGGTACCGGTCGATGACGTAGTTCGCCCGCTTCAGCTGGTAGTTCTTCCCCTGTCCGGAGGCGACCCGCTCGCCGAGGGTCTCGATCGCGCCCTCGGTCGTCTGGACGTCGGCCTCCTCCAAGTTCTCCAGCATGAACTTCACGATCTCGGGGTCGTCGCTCACGCGGTGGACGATCTCCTCGTCGGACTCGAGTCCGAGCGCGCGGACGAGCGTCACGAAGTCGATCGACCCGGACACCGAGGGGAACGACACCTCGAGGAGCCCCTCGCGGTTGCGCTCGCAGAGCACGAGCGCGCGGTAGCCGCGGCGCTGGGAGAACGTCTTGGCAACTTGAATCTCGTCGCCGTACTTCGAGTCGTACTCCGCGAGGATCTTGTTCGGGGCGAGGTCCTCGCTCGTCATCAGCACGCGCTCGGAGCCGTTGACGATGAAGTAGCCGCCGGGGTCGACCGGGTCCTCGCCGATGTCGATCAGCTCCTCGTCGGTGAACTCGGCCATGTTACACTTCCGCGAGCCGACCATGATCGGCATCCGGCCGACCTTCGTCTCCGTGGTGTCGACGACGGTCTCGGGCTCGTCCTCGCCGCCGCGCACGATGGACATCTCCATGAACACCGGCGCGGAGTAGGTGATGTTCCGCAGGCGGGCTTCCTGGGGATACAACAGTTCCTCGGAGCCGTCGGCCTCGCGAACGCGGGGAGTGACCATCCGCACGTCCCCGAGTTCGACGTAGACGGGCTCTTGGCCCTCCTTGTCGCCGATGTCGGTCCCTATCGTCTCCTTCTCGTCGACCACTTCCTGCATTCCGCGGTCCAGGAAGTTGTTGAACGATCGGAAGTGGTGTTCGGCGAGCCGTTCGTCCGAAAAGTACTCGCGCGAAATGACGCGTCGGTCTTGCCTATTCATGAGACGACCAGTCGGAATACGACCGCCCGGTCGGTCGTCCGGGAGTCGCGAACGATTTTCACCACGTGCCCGACTTCGGCGTCGTCGGGGGCGGCGGGATCGGTGCGTTTGATTTTCGGCAGGTTCGTCTTTTTCACGTCGTACTCGTCCAGGATCGCCTCGATCTCTTCGGGGTCATCGAGCAGGACGTGATCCGGGACGAGTTCGTGTTGGCTTACGTCGACCATGGGTGCTGGTGGTGGGGAAAAGCTATCACGAGATACTACAGTTTCTTATTAATTCCACGGGCATAAGGTTTGCCAAGTCCGCCGCGCACGGCTCACGACGACACGGAGAGGTCGTCATACGAACTCTCGGCGTTGGAGCACAAAAACGTACCGCCCGCCGGGATGCCGGGGGACTCGGTCGCGAGGATGCTACCGCTCCCCACCCTCGGTCCCGATAGCAAGCCTTATTTGCCGGACACCGGTACGGTCGGATGCGACCTGCCCGGATGGTGTAGTGGCCCATCATATGACCCTGTCACGGTCGTGACGCGGGTTCAAATCCCGCTCCGGGCGTTTTCGACGGACAATACGGCGAGCGCAGCGGGCGGGATTCGTGGCTACCGATCGTGAACGGAGTGCTTGACGCGGAGAACACGCACAAAGCCCCACCCCGCCAGCACCGCAGCCGCGCCTCACGCCTCCCCAGCCTCGGCCTCGGCGACCCGCCCGACCCGCCGGCGGGCCGCCTCGACCTCCCTCGCGCTCGGGGTCGCGCCCGCCGGGCGCTCACCGGAGCGCGCCGCCGCTCAATCCGGTCGGTGCGTATCGTCGCCGGCGGCAAGTCGGGCGGGTCGAGCAGGTTCGGCTACAGTCCTAGCGCCGTCCGGAGCTCCGCGACCCGCTCCTCGGTTTTCTCGGTCGGTTCCCCGTCCGACGCGACCGGGTCCCGGCCGTCGTACGTCTCGTGGACCATCGACACGCCCTCGGCGAGCGTGTCGAGGCTGTAGCCGCCCTCCAGAACGTACGCGGTCGCCGCCCCAATATCGTCCGCGAGCGTTCGGATCCGGTCGGTCAACAGCGCGTATCCCTCCGAGGAGACGCGCATTCGGGAGATCGGGTCGTGACGGTGGGCGTCGAAGCCGGCCGACACGATCACGAGGTCGGGGGCGAATCGGTCGAGGGCCGGGGCGATCGCCTCGTCGACCGCGTGAAGATAGTCGTCGTCGTCGGCTCCGGCCGACAGCGGGAGGTTCACCGTCGTCCCGTCGCCCGCTTCCGTCCCCGTTTCCGTCAGCTCGCCGGTGTCGGGGTAGAGCCCGTCCTCGTGGGTCGAGGCGTACAGGACGTCACCGCGGTCGTAGAAGATGTCCTGTGTCCCGTTGCCGTGGTGGACGTCCCAGTCGAAGATCGCGACCCGGTCGGCATGGCCGTCGTCGATGGCGGTCTCAGCCGCGACGGCGGCGTTGTTGAAAAAGCAGAACCCCATGGCGTCGCCGGCGACCGCGTGATGTCCCGGCGGCCGGCCGATCGCGAACGGGGTCTCGCGACCGTCATCGCCGTCGAGGGCCGTCAGGGCCGCCCACTGGGCGAGGCCCGCGGACGCGAGCGCGGCGTCCCACGTCGCCTCGCAGGCGACCGTGTCCGGGTCCCAGCTGCCGCCGCCGTCGGCACAGAACGACTCGAACTCGTCGACGTACTCCCCGTCGTGGACGGCGGTCACCGCCTCGCGGGTCGCGGGCGACCCGTCCGCGTACTCGACGCCGTGTCGCTTCGCGAGCCCGCGACGGATCGCGCGCAGCCGGTCCGGGCTCTCAGGGTGGCGCTCGCCCGTGTCGTGGGCGAGACACCGTTCGTTGTAGCCGAAGCGCATCTACTCGAACAGCGCGAAGTACGTCTCGATGTCCTCGGCCTGTACGGTCCGGCGGGCGGCGTGGCGGGCGAGCGTCGCGGCGGCGCTCGCGACGTTGTCGGCGTAATCCTCGAGGATGTCGGCCAGCGCGATCCGCGCGTCGACGCCGACCCGGTACCGGTCGTCGATGCGGAGCCGCGCGATCCGGTCGATGGGAGCGACGGGCAGGATGAGATCCTTGCGGTCGATCACTTGCTCGACGTCGAAGTCGGACGCCATCAGCGTCTTCCGCCCGTCCTCGGTCGCCCGGTCGGCCGCGTCGATCGCCAGTTCCGCGCCGTGTGCTTGGATCCGCCGGGCGAGCTCCTCGGCGGCGCCGGCGCTGACCCGGAGATCGCCGGCGTTCCGCCGGATGATCCCGTCGACCGGCGCGAACGGCAACTCGACACTCATACACACAGTCGTGTCCGTCCACGGTATAACGCTTTCCGTTACCGGCGTCTCCACGCCCGAACGACGGGCTCGGGGCTGCTGAGCGGTTCGTCAGCCCGCCATTCGGTGCGGCGGATCGGAACCGATCGCATCGAGCGCCGCCGATTCGGGGTCAGAACACGTCGGCGGCGTGGATCGTCCCGTCGCGTTCCGCCCCACGAACGGTCACCTCCTCGCCGAGCCGGAGGCTCGCGTCCGTCTCGACGCGTTTCGTCCGTTGGCCGTCGTCCAGTACGACCGGATCGCCGGTCTGGACCACCGTCCCGGTGAACTCGATCTCGTCGGTCGCCGCGGGGTCGCCGTCCGCAGTCGCGGGATCGGCGGTCGCGGCCGCCGCACCGTCGCCGCCGTCGACGACGGCGCCATCCGCGCCGTCGCTCCGGTCCGCGGAGTCGGCGAACGCGTCGAGTCCCGCTCCGCTCGCGGCATCGTTCCCCGTCGCCGCGCCGGCGTCGGCGTCGAGCACCGAGACGGTCGAGCGCCAGTTCGCCGACGCCTCGAGGTCGTCCTGCCAGCCGTCCTCGATCTCGACGTCGGTGAGGACGACGCGGTCCGCGAGGTCGACGTCGGCGTCCGCCTTCTCGCCCCACAGCGCGACCCGGATCTCCCCCGTCTCGTCTTTGACGCGGACGTTCCGGACCTGCCCCTCGCTGCCGTCGTCGCGGTCAAACGTCCGTTTCGGGTCCGTCTCGATGACGCCGCCCGCGATGTCGACGGTCCGGTCGATCTCCACGTCGGCGATGTCCGTGGTCTCGGGAACGTACTCGACGTCCTCGTCGACGCGTTCGACCGTGCCCCGGTCGCCGACGTGGAGTTCGAGGTCGCCGTCGCGCTCCCGAACGTATCCGTCGCCGACCTCGACGACCTCCCCGGATTCGAACTCGTCGGTGAGGTCGGCCTTGTCGTCCCATAGCGTGACCCGGACTCGGCCCGTCTCGTCGCCGAGCGTGAGGTTGGCGACGCGGCCCTCGCTGCCGTCGTCGCGGTCGAACGTTCGGATCGAGTCGGTGTCGAGCACCCGTCCGACCAGGTCGACGTCGGAGGCGCCCAAGGAGAGGTCCTCGACCTGGTACGTGTCGAGCAATTGGACGTCGACCTCGGCATCCTCGTCCGTCTCAACCTCGTTGGCGCTCACCTCGAGCCCGCTGTACCCCTCCTTGGGCCGCCCCATCACGCGGAGGACGTCGCCGACAGCCAACTGCTCCTCGGCGGCGACGGCCATCCCGTCCCACAGCGCCACCCGGACGGAGCCGGACTCGTCGGCGACGTCGACGTTACGGACCCGCCCGTCGGCGTCCTCGTCGTCGCGGTCGAACGTGCGGACGTCGCCGATGGAGGTCACCTTCCCGAGGAACTTTACCTCGTTCATGCCGGGCTCGATGTCCGCGATGGTCTCGGCCTCCGCGTCGCGTAGCTCGTGGGCGATGAGCATCGCCGCCGTCTCCTCGTCGGCGAGTCCCCCCATCTGCTCGACTTTGTCCTCGACTGCCGCCGCGAACTCCTCGAACTCGACGTCGGTGTCGAGGTCCTCGTAAACGTCCTCTATAGCTCCCATACGCGTACCTCGTGGGT
The DNA here is from genome assembly GCA_028275105.1 of Halorubrum sp. GTDB lineage: Archaea > Halobacteriota > Halobacteria > Halobacteriales > Haloferacaceae > Halorubrum. The sequence goes on along the minus strand of JAQCNI010000103.1, from coordinate 3,984 downwards.
CGTCGACTCGGCGGATAAGCGTTGTCCTTGTGCGATTCTCGCGTCCCCGATTGCGGGGGGAAGTCGAGCCGTCGGCCCCGTCGTATCCGTCCTCATACGGTACCCTCATGTCGTTTCAGTACAAGAACCTCGGCCCGCGTTCGAGCCGGAAACGGGACGACCCATCCCTGAACGTGGCAGCAATCCCGGAGCGTCGCAACCGACCGTAACCGTCTTAAGTATCTCCGCGATAGATACGTCCGAGTCCTGGTAGGGTAGTGGACTATCCTCCTGGCTTGCGGAGCCAGGGACCGGAGTTCAAATCTCCGTCAGGACGTTTCACCGACGCTATACCGCGAGCGACAGCGAGCGGTCCGCGTCGGTAATCGTGTTCGAGGATGTAACCGACATCCGCGAGCGGCTTCCGTAGGCGAACTGGCACCACGTCTGGGCGTTCCGACGCCTCTCCGAGTACGTCGAGTACAAAGCGCCCGAACAGGGCGTCTCCGTGGAGCAAGTTGAGCCGAACTACACGAGTCAACGCTGTTCGCGGATGAACTGTGGGTTCACGCACGAGGACAACCGACACGGCGAACACTTCGAGTGCCAGAAGTGCGGCTACGAGGTGAACAGCGAGAGTTACTCGTGGGGGTGGAACCGTCGCATCGCCTGTTTGACCGCAGCAACGTCGCCGATGAACGTCACCCGATCACCGTACTCGAGCACCCGGTCGGCGGACGGGACGTCGGCTTCGCCGTCACGTGTGACGGCGGCGACGAAACAGCCGTCGGGGATCTGGGCGTTGAGCGCCTCGATGCTCTTGCCGGCGAGGTCCTGGGAGGTCACCTCAACCTCCTGAACGTCGTGGCTGTCCCCGAGTTCCTTCATCCAGTGGGAGAGCGCCGGGCGCTCGATCTCGTCGTCGATCGCCGTCACCGTCGCCGTCGCGGAGTCGATCGCGGTCGCACCGATGCTCGTGAATGCGTCGACGTTCTCCGGGTTGTTCACCCGCGAGTACACCGACTCGACGTCGAATTTCGTGATCGATATCTGACACGCGAGGAGATTAATGTCGTCGTCCCCGGTCGCCGCGACCAGTATCTTGGCGTTCTCGATCTCGGCCCGCCGGAGCGTTTCGGTGTCCGTCCCGTCGCCGGTGACCACGGAGAACCCCTCCGACCGCGCCCGTTCGACCTGCTGCTCGTCGTTCTCGACGATGACGACGAACTCGCCCCTGTTCTCCAGTCGTGTGGCGAGCGACCGGCCGACCCGGCCGCCGCCGATGATTATCGTGCGCATTGGTGATACTCCGAGGGCATCGCCGATCTGCCGCGCCAACCCGGCCTCGATGACGACGGTGGCGAAGATGACGGCGAACACCGTCCCGACGAGCAACTCCCCCGCGGCGACGTTGCCGGTCAACTCCAGTTCGATGGCGAACAGCGTCGCCACGCTCGCCGGGATGATCCCGCGCGGGCCGACGCCGGCGAGGAACAGTCGCTCGGGTCGGGTGAACCGTTCGACGCCGGCGGTCGCGATGAACACCCCCAGCGGACGGAGCACGAACATGATGACGAGTACGAGCCCGATCGCGCCGACGCCGAGTTGGCGGATCGCATCGACGTCGATCAGGGCTGCCAGCGAGATGAACACGAACGAGAGGACGATCAGGGTCGTGTTCTTGCCGAACGCCTCGATCTCCTCCCGGTTATCGAGGTCGAGGTTCCCGAGGGCGATCCCGCACGTCGCCGCGGCCGCGATACCCGCCTCCGCAGCGACCGCCTCGGCGGCGGCGAACGACCCGACTGCCGCCGCCAGGATGAGAAACTGGGACGCCTGAACGTCGCGGTCGGGAACGAACTCGCTGTCCAGCAGTAGGTAGATGATGAGCGTCGCGAGCAGCCCGGCGGCCACGCCGACCCCGAACCGTTCGAGGAACGAGACGAGGGTCGCGGGGACGCCGAGGTCGTCAAGCAGCAACGTCTCGAAGATGACAACCGCGACGATCGCGGCGGTCACGTCGTTGACGATTCCCTCAGTCTCCAGCGCCGCGGCGACGTGGTCCCTAACGCGAACGACCTCGAGGATCGGCGTGATGACCGTCGGCCCCGTCGCGACGAGGAGCGCCCCGATGAGGAGCGCTATCTCCCAATCGGCCCCCTCGAAGAACCGAACGGCTGCGGCCGTCCCGGCGAACATCACGAGCGCACCGATCGTCACGAGACGGAAGGAAACGGTCGAAGCCCCACGGATCCGGTCCAGCCGGAGCGCGAACGCGCCCTCGAAGACGATGATGGCGACGCTGAGACCGACGATGGTTTCCAACCCATCCCCGAACGTTTCCAGCGTGACGACCTCGAGGAACTCCGGCCCCAGTATGACGCCGATGGCGAGGTAAAAGACGACGCTGGGGACCCGCACCCGGTTGGCGAGGAGTTGGACCGCCAAGCCCGACACGAGGATGACCGCGATGACCGGTAACAAACTACCCGACACGTTCGGTAGGTTGTGGCTCCTCATATATGTATTCCATCGGTCCACATCCGACCAACCGGACGCCTCGGGACCGGTTCCGCGGGTCACCCCGGATCGACCCCGGGGCGACCAAGCCGGCGAGTGGCTCAAACGCCGTTTTGAGCCTAGCGCGGATATTTGTTCCCGGTAGTTGAAACGACGGGTATGCAGCAACGACGCGTCCGGACCGCCGAGTCGTCCGCGACCGACGCCGACGGTTCGGCGGACGTATACACGCGAACGGAACAGGTCCATCTCCGAAACTACGACAGCGACCGACGCTATCGGGTCACGCTGTCGGTGTCGAAGCCCGACCGTCCGCCCGAACACGAGGCGACGTACGAACTCGCTCCCGGGGAGGTCGCGAGCGAGGTTGAGCTCGCGCCGCCGGGCCGATACGACGTCCACGTCGACAGCGAGTTCCGCCCGACCGGCGGGCGCGTCGGCGACGGAACGGTCGGGACGGACTCAACCACGACCGTCTGTGACGTCGGCGATCAGGCCGGGCGAACCGTCGTCGTCGAGTGCGGGAACGGGATCGTCGACGTCTCCCAAGGACTGGTCGACTGAACGATCGCCGCGCGCCCCTTGTCCTTCGGCCCTCCACGGCCGCTGACCCCACTCCGATCACGGCCTCACGCGTCGGCCGCCGTCGACGCGGCCTCACCCATTATATGACGGCGTCACCGACGGGACGGTATGACCGGTCGCGAGTTCGATCCCGCCGACCGCGATGACGTCGCCGTCGCGCTCGACGCCGGGGCGGCCCTGTTCAACGAGGGGCACCTGCTCGCGGCACACGAGCCGTGGGAGACCGCGTGGCTCCCGCTCGAGTCCGGGGGCGACGAGCGGCTCCTCAACGGGCTGATCGCGGCCGCAGCGGCGACCCATCACGCGACGTCCGGGAACCGATCCGGAGCGACCGGCTGTGCGTCGAACGCCGTCGGGTACCTCGGCGGCGTCGACGAGGGGCATCGTGGGCTCTCGATCGAACCGGTTCGCGAGTGGTGTCGGCGGCTCGCGGCCGACCCGGAAACGGTCGACCGGGCGTCGCCGCCGACCCTCCGGATCGACGGGGGGGCCGTCGGGTTCGACGACCTGGACTTGGCGGCGACGCTCGCGGCCGCACCCGGGCTGGCCGAGTCGGTCGACGAGGGGGACGAAGCAACCCTGTCGGCGGCGGCGACGATCGCTCGCGAGGAGTATGAGACGGGGCGGACCACGGTCACGGAACTCGTGTTCGATTTCGTGCGTGAACCGGACGCGCGCCCGCAGGTCGCGGCGCGGATCGCGGACCACGTCGACCGCGCCGAACGTGTTCGTCGGGACGTCGACGGGTTGTTCGAGTAAACTACCCCGCCCTACTCCCTCACGCAGTGCGCTCGGGTGGTTGAGGGCGGGGCTTTCCCCGTGTTGGCGGTTTCCTTCCGCCCCCATGCGTGGACGTGGCGCAATTCACTCGGCGGGACAGGCACGTAGAGGGGTTTCCTG
>JAQCNI010000100.1 GCA_028275105.1 Halorubrum sp. | reverse complement strand
CTGGTCCCGTAGTTTCGCGTGATGGAACTCAGACAGACAAGTCGCGCGTCCGCGACGGCTTCTTTCATGTCGTCCAAATCGACGTGCCCATCGGTCGTCTCGATAACGCTCGTGTTGACACCGAAGTCCCGTTCCAGAGCACGCCACGGGACAACGCCAGAGGGATGTGCGAGGTCGGTTCGAACGATCGTATCGCCATCGTTCCACTGAATGGCGTTCGCGACACGACTGATGCCGTCGCCTGTACTCTGTGTCAGGGCAATCTCCCCGGGTCGGGCATTCAGGAAGTTGGCCACATCTTGCCGTGTCTTCTCGAATATCTCGTACACAGGCGAATACATACCCGGGCCGGTCGGTGATTCGTAGCCGTGGTACTCGAGGAAGTCCTGCATCGACTCGACGATGTCGATGCTGCTCGGGCTACTCGACCCGGTGTTCAGATACGTTACGTCGTTCGCAGCTGGAATCGTCGCTCTGAACTCCTGGAGATTCATATCAATCTCTCAGTCGGGTTTGACGGCCTCAATCTCCGCCGAAACCACATACTCGCTCACGTCTCGCTCCGCGTCCCACTCGCGGATGAACTCCTCGCTCTCTTCATCGGACTCGATGCGAATCCCCTCGAAGCCCGCGTTCGAGAGCATTTGCTCCAGATCTGAAATCCGCGAGGCACCCGCCACACAGGAGGCGACGGACTCCGGGTCCGCGTGGACAGCATCGGGCAGGTCAGCGGTCAGAACAACGTCCGAGATTGCGAGTCGGCCTCCGGGCCGGAGTGCTCGATAGGCTTCCTGGAACACCTGCTGTTTGTTCGGAGAGAGGTTGACCACGCAGTTCGAGATGACGACGTCGACCGTCTCGTCGGCGACCGGGAGGTGTTCGATCTCGCCGAGCCGGAACTCGACGTTCCTCGCATCGTTCTTGCCGACGTTCTCTCTGGCTTTCTCGACCATCTCCGGCGTCAGATCGACACCGATGACGTGTCCTGCGTCACCGACCTCCTGTGCGGCGAGGAAGCAATCGAAGCCTGCACCAGAGCCGAGGTCGAGAACGGTCTCGTCGGGTTGTAAAGAGGCAATCGCATTCGGATTTCCGCAGCCGAGACCGAGGTTCGCTCCGTCGGCCACGGCAGCCGCCTCATCTTTTGAGTACCCGAGTTGCTGACTCAGGTCGTCGTCGGGTGTGTCGCCCGATCCGCTGCAACAACTCGATGCTTCGCTCGCGATCCGTGTATACCGTCGTCGGACTGCCCGGCGCTGCTCGTCGGGAGCGAGGTCATCACTGGGGGAGTCAGAGGCAGACTTGTCACTCATTGTTTCCACCTCGCGATTCATCGAGGGTACTCAGGATTACCGTTGTGAGGGGTGTCGCAGCATAGTATCGCCATCGACCGTCCTTGCGCCGTGACACCAGTCCGGCGGCGTAGAGCTGCGAGAGCACCTGACTGATCGCACTCTGACTGACACCGAGCACTGGTTCGAGTTCACAGACGCAGACGTCTCCCTCCGTGTCGGCAATCAATCGGAGCGCCTCGTACCGCGTGTCGTTTCCAAGGGCCGCGAGTATCTGTACGTCCGACGCAAGTTCCGACTCGGTCAGGATATGCGATGCGGTACAGCATTCCCTGTCTGGCCGGGCTGGTTCATCCTGAGTCGATGAGGACGGTTGCTGACTCATTTCAGTAGTTGTTAATATTAGGGCACACTAACATAATGGTTTCGCAACCTGAGAACTGCTCTGCCCAGGGCTGTCAGCGCGAATCGGTGCTCGGCACTCCACGCTCCATTTGGATGTCTCCTAACCGGCACAGCGAACTCCCGCTCCCTGTATGCTGACTGTATCCTCTGTATTGGTCATATACAAGGACAGCGAGCGGGAACTGCGTTTCCCGCTCGCGGTCGCTGTCTCCTACCAGAACGGTGATCGGGGCAAGCACGGCGAAGTTGTCCGTGGCTACGTGGCTTGCGGCGTCACTGATCGGTCACCGAAGCAGGTTGAACGCCTTTACAGGAAGCGTTCAGGTATTGAAACGACATATCGGTTGCTGCGGCAAGCACGCGGGATCACGACGACGCGTGATCCCGTCGTGCGGTTTGCCATCATGGTAGTCGCAGCACTGCTGGAGAACCTGTGGCTCGTTCTCAGGTGGGCGGTCGTCGCCCGCCCGCAACGGGGCGGGCGCGACCTGCCCGATGAGTTCACGTTCAAGACGTTCTGTGATTGGATTCGTCACGAGCTCGAAGAGGAGTTGCGTTGGCAGTGGAAAGTCAAAGCGAACGGGGTGGGTGTACCCGTCAATTCATTAAGCTTGTGGATGGATGGCGCGGATCGAAGCGTGTCGCCGTCAGTTCCGGTCTCGGACGAACGTCGCGATTCGCTCCATCGCCGCCTTCAGGTCACGCATCGACGTCGCGTACGACACCCGAAGGTGGCCCTCACCGCCCGCACCGAAGACGGATCCGGGGACGACGGCGACCCCCTCCGACCGCAGAAGTTCCTCCGCGAACGCCTCGTCGTCGCCGCCACAGTCCGGGAACGCGTAGAACGCCCCGCCGGGCTCGAACGTGTCGAGTCCCATCGCGTTGAGTCGCGAGACGACCAGCCGGCGCCGACGGTCGTACTCGTCGACCATCTCCGCGACCTCGTCGTCGCAGCTCCGGAGCGCCTCGACGGCGGCGTATTGGGCCGTCGTCGGCGCGGAGAGCATGGTGTACTGGTGGATCCGGTTCATCGCGTCGATCGCGTCGGTGGGGCCGAGCGCGTAGCCGAGCCGGAGTCCCGTCATCGCGTACGCCTTGGAGAACCCGTTGACGACGACGGTACGCTCGCGCATCCCGGGTTGAATCGCGATCGATGCGTGGTCGGCGCCGTACGTGAGCGCCGCGTAGATCTCGTCGGCGACGACCCGGAGGTCGTTGTCCCGGCAGAACGCCGCGACCTCCCCGAACCCGGCCTCGCTCATGACCGCGCCGGTCGGGTTGTTCGGATAGCAGAGGACGAGCACGTCGGCGTCGGCCGCGCCGGCCGCCTCCAGTCGCTCGCGGGTGAGCGCAAAGTCGTCGGCGGCGCGGGTCGGGACCGACAGCAGCTCGCCGCCGGCGAGTTCGATCCCCGGGGCGTAGGAGATGTACGTCGGCTCGTGGAGCGCCACGACGTCCCCGGGGTTCACGAGGGCGCGGAACGCCAGATCGACGGCCTCGCTCGCTCCGGTCGTGACGAGCACCTCCTCGTCGGAATCGTACGACTGGTCGTACCGCTCGTGGTGGGTGGCGACCCCCTCGCGGAGCGCCGCCATTCCGCGGTTCGACGTATAGGAGGTCCGGCCCCGTTCGAGGGCGTCGATGGCGGCGGTGCGGGCGGCCCACGGCGCGGAGAAGTCCGGTTCCCCGACGCCCAGCGAGATGACGTCGTCGCGCGCCTCCGCGAGTTCGAAGAACTTCCGGATCCCGGACTCGGGGAGGTCGCGGGCGCGGTCGGCCGTCCTCATGGCGAGACCGAGAGCCGGTCGTCGTCGTCGCCGTCGGCGAACCGAACCCCCCCGTCCTTGTACGTCTCCATGATGTAGTGGGTGACCGTCTGGGTCACCGCCGGCATCGGAGCAACCTGCTCGGAGATAAACTGGGAGACGTCCTGCATCGTGCCGCCGAGCACCTCGACGGCAAAGTCGTAGTCGCCGGAGACGAGGTGTAACGCATCGACGGCGGGGAACTTGGCGATTCGGTCGGCGACCTCCTCATAACCGGTCTCGCGGTCGAGTTCAACGTTGATCTCGACGACCGCCCGGATCTTCCCCTCCTCGATGCCGTCCCAGTCGATGACGGCCTGATACCCGTGGACGATGCCATCGGCCTCCAGCGACTCGATCGCCGCCTCCACGTCCGTTACGTCGAGGCCCGTCTGGGCCGCGATGTCGTCGATGTCCTCGCGGGCGTTCCGCGCCAACACGTCGAGTACCTCGCGCTCGGCGTCCATACGGTATCCACTCGGGGCGTGGGTATCAATATGACGACGGGCTACAGCGCCTTGACCCAGCCGGGCACGGAGTCCATGCCCTGCTTAGCTTTCCAGCCCGCCTCCGAGAGGTACTCGGGGAGGGTCGTGAACTCGAAGCCGAACGTCTCCTCGAGGGCGTCGACGTCCGCCGTGTAGCCCGCGTCGTTGAACCACTCGCACATGACGGTGAACTCCTCGCCGAAGGAGTCGTACGCCTCCTCGACCGGGACGTGGTACGCCTCGACGTCGTGGCCGGTGACCTCCGAGAGGACCGCGGCAGTCTCCGCGAGCGTGCGCTCGTCGCCCGCGAGCTCGTAGCGCTCCCCGACGAACCGCTCGGGGTCCGCGAGCGCAACTGCGGCCGCGTGGCCGAGGTCGTCGACGTCGATCATCTGGAGCGAGACGCCCTCCGCGAGCGGCAGCGCAATCGTGTCGTCGTCGACGACGTCCTCGGCGAACGCCTCCAGGTTCTGGAAGAAGAACACGGGCTGGAGCACGGTCATCGGGAGGTCGAGGTCGGCGGCGTACTGCTCGATCTCCCACGCCGAGTCGAAGTGCGGAACGCCGGTGTTGAGCTCGTGGCTGCCGACGCCGCTGAAGACGAACTGGTCGACGTCCGCTTCGGCGGCGACGTCGGCGAGGTTCTTCCCCTGCTGGACCTGCGTCTCGTAGCCTTGCGTCCAGAAGTTCGTCACCGCAAAAACGGCGTCGACGGCGGCAACGTGGTCCCGCAGCGAGTCGGGGTCGTTCAGGTCGCCCTCAACGACCGTCACGCCGCGGTCGGACAGGGCCGTCGCGGCGTCGCTCGTGGCGTCGCGGGTGAGGCCGGACACCTCGAAGTCGGTCTCCGCGGCGAGGAGGTGATCGACCACCGCGCCGCCTTGGTTCCCGGTCGCGCCGGTGACGAGTACGCTTCGTGTCGCGTCTGAGTGATCTGCCATGTCATTTATTT
>JAQCNI010000088.1 GCA_028275105.1 Halorubrum sp. | reverse complement strand
CCGGCGGACGTGGTGTCAACGGACCGGGAGATGCGAAACGAATATATATCCGAGGCGGAGCCGAAAACGACACGATCGATCACTGACGTTTTCGCGAGGACAGGAACCAAAAACGGCGTTTCACGGGAAATGGCCGGAACGATCCGTCGTTTCCCCCGTCGATTTCAAACCATAGATTTAAATGCCGTCGTACCATATCTATGAGTGAGGAAGCAGATCCGAGATCCATCTCCCGGTTCCGCGATACCCTCTACCGATCCAACCAATGAGCGAGAACGTTCGAACGTACACGGCGGAGCACGCCGACGAGCAGGTCGAAACCGAAGACGAGACCGAAACGTCGGCCGACGAGGAACTACGCTGTCCCGAGTGTAGCGGCCAGCTCGCGACCGACACCGAACACGGAGAGACCGTGTGTGTCGACTGCGGGCTCGTCGTCGAGGCGGATGAGATCGACCGCGGGCCGGAGTGGCGCGCGTTCGACTCCCGCGAGAAGGACGAAAAGAGCCGCGTGGGCGCCCCGACGACCAACATGATGCACGACAAGGGGCTCTCGACGAACATCGGCTGGCAGGATAAGGACGCTTACGGCAAGTCGCTGTCGAGCCGCCAGCGCGAGAAGATGCAGCGGCTCCGCACCTGGAACGAACGGTTCCGGACGCGTGACTCGAAGGAGCGGAACCTGAAGCAAGCGCTGGGCGAGATCGACCGGATGGCCTCGGCGCTCGGGCTTCCGGACAACGTCCGCGAAACCGCCTCCGTCATCTACCGCCGTGCGCTTGACGAGGACCTCCTTCCCGGCCGCTCCATCGAGGGCGTCTCGACGGCCTCGCTGTACGCGGCCGCACGGCAGGCCGGGACCCCACGGAGTCTCGACGAGATCGCCGGCGTCTCCCGCGTCGAGAAGGACGAGATCGCCCGGACGTACCGCTACGTCGTCCGCGAGCTCAAGCTGGAAATCCAGCCCGCCGACCCCGAGAGCTACGTCCCACGGTTCGCGTCCGACCTCGACCTCTCGGACGAGTCGGAGCGCCGCGCCAGACAGTTGCTGGAGACCGCAAAGTCACAGGGGATCCACTCCGGAAAGTCGCCGGTCGGGTTGGCCGCGGCCGCCGTCTACGCCGCCGCCCTCCTCACCAACGAGAAGGTGACCCAGAGCGAGGTGAGCGAGGTCGCGAACATCTCGGAGGTCACCATCCGTAACCGGTATCACGAGTTGCTTGAGGCCGAGGAAGGCATCGCGATGAGCTGAATCGTCCGCGCCGACCAAGACGACCCGTGCCCGACCCCGTAGTCGACCGATCCCCGGCCGCGACTCACGTTCTCGGAGATATCGTCCGCCGGAGATCCTTTAGCTGGATATAGGCGCTAAGCCCCCACCCTCAACGGAGCGACCGAAGGGAGCGGAGTAGGGTGGGGATACAGCGTCCCCAGAAATCAGAGATTTCTGGTGTGCGAACGAATCGCTCTGCGATCCGTCAACGCCGTCATCACCTGTTCGTACAGCAATACGGGTGCAGGCCCACAGCTCCACGTAGTCGCAGCGTTTTTGCGTTGGGGTACGATATAACTATATGAACCCAATGGCATACGACCTCGATTCGGGAGCGCATTCGACGTACTCCCTGTATTACCACCTGATACTCACCACGAAGTATCGGCGCGGAGTGCTAACTGAGGAGCGAACCCAATTCATTCGCGGGGTCATCAGCGGGTTCACGGACAACTACGGCGTCGAACTGACGAACCTCGACGGAGAGGACGACCACGTTCACATCCTGTTCCGAGCGAAACCCACCACGGACCTCGTGAGGTTCATCAACACGGTCAAGGGCGCAACCGCCCGCCGTATCCGAAACGTGTACGAGGATGAACTGAAGACCGAACTGTGGGGTGACTCGTTCTGGAACGACTCGTACTGCCTCATCTCGACGGGGCAGGTGTCTTTGGACGTGCTGAAACAGTACGTCGAAGACCAGCGGGAGAACTGATGTACTACGCCTACAAGTATCGCCTCAAGCCGTCCGACGCCCACCGAGAGGAGTTGGACCGCAACCGCGATATTTACAGGCAACTGTACAACCACACGCTCCACCGCCTCAACGAGTACCAAGACGAACACAGTAAACTTCCGTCCATGACCACGCTTCGGTCGGAAATACCCGACCTGAAGAAGTGGTGGGACGGCCTCTCGGACGTGTACTCGAAGGTTCTCCAAACCGTCGTGGAACGACTGTTCGACAACCTCAACAGCCTCTCCAAGCTCAAGGAGAACGGCTACGGCGTCGGTCAACTCAAGTGGAAGCCGCCACGAGAGTTCCGCAGTTTCACGTACAGTCAGTCCGGTCACCAGAAGTCTTCGACTTCTGGTTGGCAGCCAGAAATCGGAGATTTCTGGCGATGGCTTCAAGCTCGACAAGAAGGGCGGTCAGACTGTCCTGTCACTCTCGAAACTTGCGGACATCCCGATACGGCTTCACCGCGCAATCCCCGACGACGCCAAACTCAAACAGGTCACGGTCAAGAAGGAGCCGACGGGCGAGTGGTTCGCCACGTTCGGCGTCGAAATGGACCGAGAACCGCCCGAACCGCCTGAGAATCCCGAGAAGTGCGTCGGAATCGATGTAGGGATTCTCACCTACGCCCACGACACGGACGGAACCGCCGTAGGATCGCTCGATCTCTCCGACGAACGTGACCGCTTGGAGCGCGAGCAACGGACGCTCTCGCGGAAGGAACACGGGTCGAACAACTACGAGAAGCAACGACGGCGCGTCGCGGAGCGTCACGCTGACCTCCGACGGAAGCGCCGCGACTTCCTACACAAACTCTCGGCGTACTACGCTCGGGAGTACGATCTTGTAGTGGTCGAAGACCTGAACGTAAAGGGGATGATGGAGTCGCCGTCGAACAGCCGCAACACGGCGTCTGCCGCGTGGCGAACGTTCCTCTCGTTGATCGAATACAAGTGCGAAAGAGAGGGGACGCACTTCGTCGCGGTCAACCCGAGAGGAACGACGAAAGAGTGCGCGGCGTGCGGCGTCTCGACGGACAAGCCGTTGTGGGTCCGTGAACACTCCTGTCCCGCCTGCGGGTTTGAGGCGGACAGGGACGCGAACGCGGCGTGGAACATTCTTTCTCGCGGCCTCGAAGACGTCGGAGTGGGACACTCCGAAGGAACGCCTGTGGAGACTGCGCTCCCTGTGGATACGTCGGTATCTGCAAAGCGCGTCGTAGAAGCAGGAAGCCCTACCCTCAAAGAGCGAACGGCCTCAGCCGTGAGCGAGTAGGGTAGGGTAGTTCACTGGGGCCTCGCCACACGCCGCAACGGACACGGGTCCCTCCCGGCGGACGGCCGCACCCGACTCGGGCGCGAGCAGTTCGGTGACGGCCCGCTCCTCCTCGTTGGGATGGAACTGTACCAGCCCTTGGATCCGTCCACGTGTGAACACTCCCGAGTGGACCGTCGGCGCCCAACTGTCGATCACCCAACGGTACCGGCCGGTCCCTTCGAAGTGCCCGGCCTCCTCGGCGAACACCGAGGGAAACGCCCGGCGGACCACGGGGAGCATTCGTGCCTCAGCCGCCTCGTCGGCGGCCGCCTTCACGTCGGTCCCGCCGTAGTCGCCCGCGGCGTCCCCGTTCCGGGACCGGTCGCGGAGTTCGGCGCCGCCGGCCAGCACGGCGGCGCGGGCAACGGCTTCGACGTCGTCGAGGCCAGTCATGGGGACCGTTCGATCGTGATGGCCGAAAGAACCCGACGGTGTCGAGTGAACGGTTCGGAACGGGAACGGATCGCGCGGGTGGTTTCCGAACGCACAAACCCGCCCGGACCGAGGGGGCGATATGGAGACGACCCGTCACTTCACGGCGACCGTGTACGTCGTCAACGACGGTGCGACGGCGCTTCACGAGCACGGCCGACTGGGGATCCACCTCCCGCCAGGGGGCCATATCGACCGCGACGAACTCCCCCACGAGGCGGCGACCCGGGAGGTCCGCGAGGAGACCGGACTGGAGGCCGAACTCGTTGCCGACCGCGCCGACGTCGACGCCCCAAACGGCCGACCGCTTCCGGAGCCGGCCCACCAGATGCTCCACGACATCGACGTCTACCCGGACGGGTCCGTCGGCCACCAGCACATCGACCACCTCTACTACGCCCGCGTGCCGACCCGTCGGATCGATCCGGCCGGCGACGACGAAGCGAGCCCCGACGAGTGGTCGTGGTACACCCCTGCGGAGCTGCGGGCGGACGGATTCGATGCGGACGTCGTCGCGCTCGGCTGTGAGGCCATCGACGCCGTCGGCGACGCGGAGGGGTGAACACTCGACCGTATCGGTCTCGTCCCCGACTGCGTCGGTCTCGTCGCCGGCCACGTCGGTCTCGTCGCCGGCCACGTCGGTCTCGTCGCCGGCCACGTCGGTCTCGTCGCCGACCGCGCTGAGGAAAATCCATCGCGATCGACGACGAAACGACAGTGAGCCGACCGTCTCCCCGTCAGACGCTCCGGAAAGTATTTGAGTCGGTGCTGGTCAGGTGAACTCAAGGATGGACGCACGGCGAAAAGAGGACATCACCGAGTGGGATCAACGGGATTTCTCCGGCGGATTCGAGGGGCTCCGGCGGTTCGCGGACCGGGGCTTTTCGGGGGCGGCGACGAACGGGGTCGGATGGCTATTCATGTTCGACGGCCACGTGGTTGGGACCGTCGACGCGGATCTAGACGCGTTTGCCGACGCCTCCGGGACGATCTACGAGGCCCCGCATCGAGTCCTCTCCGTGCTTTTCGCAATGCAGGAACGCGGCGGCGAGCCGCGGTCCCAGTACTACACGAACGAGACGCCGTTGTCCGCGGCCGATCAAAAGCTCTCACGGGGCGGATTCACCGGGTACATCGAACTCTCAGAGAACGTTCTCTCGGGCGATTACTACGTCGCGTACACCGCCGGTGAGTCGATGGCGGCGGCCTACGTCGGGAACTCGCGCCGGCTCGAAACCGGCGACGACGCGTTCGAACTTGCCGACAATGAGGTGGGGATTTACACCGTCTACGAGGTGGACCTCGACGTCGGTGAACTCCCGGTGCCCGACCGGGGTGCTGCCGGGATCGGCGACGGAACGGGGAGCGCCGAAGGGGGGTCGGACGACGAACGGACCGGGGGCGACGGTCGTGCGGAGGCGGACGCCGCAACCGACGCGGCGAGGCCCGACGACTCCGCGGGCAACGAGGGTCCCGGCGGGAACGGAGACACTACGGACGGACCGGCTGAGGCTGCGACCGGGGCTGGACCCGATGGAGGCGTCGACGACGGGAACGATGCCATCGGAACGCCCGACGACGAGCCGGTCGGAGGTGCGGCGGAGGACGAGCTGATCGGCGAGGCGGACGAGCCAACCGCCGAAACCGAAACCCCGACTGCCGAGGAAGACGAGGCGGCCGCCAAGCGTGACGAGTCGCCCGCCGAACACGCGCAGTCGCCCGCCGAACCCGACGAATCGCCCACAAAGAGGGGGTCGCCTGCGCCCGAGGAACCCGAGGGGACCCCGGACCGTCCCGTCGAGCCGGCGACGCGTGGCGGACGAGAGTCGGACCGGACCGGGGCGAACCGCTCCGCTGCCGCGGCAGATCGGTCGGCGTCCGACGACGACGCGGACGAGGACGTCTTCTCCGAGGAAGCCAATTGGCGGGAGGCGGGATCGATCCCCGCGCTCGACCCATCGGAGACGGGCGAACGGCGCGCGGAGGCGCGGAACGGCGAAGCGGGAGCGGATGGACGGAACGCCAGTGCGAGGGGCGTCGACGCCGGCGGGAGCGAGGCGAAACGGTCCCGATCCGAGGACGCGAGTGACCGGTCGACCTCCCCGCGTTCGACGGAGGGCGTCGGGACGAACCGAACCGCGGTCTCCCGCTCGGACGATAAAACGGGTGAGGAGGGCCGCGAACGGCTCGAACGGCTCCAGTCGGCGCTCGAGGACGTCGAAGCGAAACGCGAGTCGCTCGCGGCCGAGCGCGACGAACTCGAACGGGAGCATGACGAGCTACGGGAGGCCCTGAACGAGCTCGAGACGGAACACGAACAACTCAAGAACGAGTACGAACGGGTCGAAGACGAGCGAGACCGACTCGACGCGACGGTCGACGAGCTCCGTTCGGAAGTCGAGCGACTCCGGGAGAAGCTTTCCGCGGCCGAAGAGCAGCTTCCGGACGGCGAACGAAGCATCTCCGCGGCCGAAGCGCGCGACGGGACGAATCTGTTCGTCAGGTACGAGTCGAAGGGGGGCGCGACGCTGGAGGACGCACACGACGGCGCCGCCGACAGGGACGCGCTCCGGTCCAACATCCGAATCGAACGCCATACGACGTTCGAGACCGACGGGCTCCTCGTGGACGGCGAGCCCTTCGAGGAGTTTCTGACGGGGACGATGGAGTACCGGTTCACGCAGTGGGTCGTCGAATCCCTCCCCTTCGAGGTGAGCGAGACGGACAACCGGAGCGCGCTCCGGGACCTCTACGACGCGCTGCCCGGGATCGACCGCGTTGAGATCGGCGGCTCGGTGTCGACGGTGACCCGCGAGGGGGGCGAGGAAACGAGCGAGGAACGGGCGTTCGATCTCGTCTTGCGCGACCGGATGGGCAACCCGCTGCTCGTGGTCGAACTGAACGACACCCGGACCCCGACCGCCGGGGGAACCCTCGAGTCGCTCGTTGCGAACGGCGGGGCGATAGCCGAGGCGAACGACTCCTTCGCCGGAGCGTTCGCGGTGACCGCCAGTTTCTTCGAACCGGGAGCGCTGGAGGCGGCGAGCGACGCCGTGGGGGGTGGCCTGTTCGGTCGGTCGAAACGGGACAGTTTCGTCAAACTCTCGCGCAAGCGTGGGTACCACCTGTGTCTCGTCGAATCCCGGGACGGGGGGTTCCACATGACGGTTCCGGACCTGTAGCCGGGGGACGTGCGATCCGAAGGGATCAGTGGTCCGACCGGTCGACGGACGGGACGGGTGGCCACGTCGGAAACGAATCGGATCGCAAAGAACTAACTCTCGACTTCGGCCGTGTCATCGATCCGCATCGTTCCGAGCTTTTCGACCGTATCATCGAGCTTCTCGTCGAGCTCGTCGACGAACTCGTGGGTCCGTTCCGTCGTGATCGCCCCCTGACTCGACGGCTCGATGAGATTCTCCTCCTCGAGAACGCGCAGGGAGTACCGGACCTTATGATGTGGATATCCGGTCTCGTTGGACATCTTCACGATGCCGATCGGTGCGTTATCGATGACCATTCGTAGTACCTGTAAGTGTCGTTCCAACATGTCCACTTCCTTCTCCAGTCTATCTATCATGCCACATGTTAACTCGTCGTGCCCCGATTTAAAAGTTGCTGTCGGGACGAGGCAAGAAACTCCGGCTGTCGATTGCTCGTGGTAGTAGTTAACAGTTCGGGTCGGCGGCGGTCCGATGGGGGTTCCCACGAGGATCGCCGGCGGTCGACGGCGGACGAGCACCGCGATCGAGGGGAACCCTTTTGCTCCATCGACGGGAACTTCGGCGTATGACCGAGTACACCGTCGAGTTCGTCGACACCGGCGAGACGATCGAGGTGTCCGACACCGAGACGGTCCTCAGCTCCTGTATCGAGGCGGGGATCGCCCAGGAGTACTCCTGTCGGGTCGGAATGTGTCTCGCCTGTTCGGCGGAGATCCTCGAAGGAGAGGTGACCCAGCCCGCCGCCCGGGGATTCACCGACGAGGAGGCCGAAGGATACGCGTTGACGTGTATGGCTAGACCACAGTCCGACCTGAAACTCGACCGCGGGACGTACCCGCCGAGCATCGACGACGGCGGGCGAGCAGGGGACGACGGACACGCCGCCGCGGACGACGACTGAGATCCGCCGAGACGGGTTCCCCTTCGTGTCGCAATTTCTTCCGTAGTCAGTCGATACGCGGGCAACTCACGCCCGGATGGACGTCCACATACCTCGGAGACGGCCGTTAAAACCGTCGCGAGCCGTGGTTATGAGGAGCGGGTCTGCGGGACGATCGGCGATTCGTCCGGTTCTTCGGCGGTCCCGTCGGCCGGGACGCGGGTCGATACGGCGATGGGCGCTTCGGCGGCATTCGTGTTCTGATCTACTTCCATTACATCAATTGTTTACTCTTACTCGAATAAATACTTTTTGGACGATCGGAAAAATATGTGCCGATTGACTATCGTATATAATGAATAATTCGGCGTCGAAACTGATCCATGTTTAATCTGATCTCACCGGGCCTCGAACGCGAGGATCGATACGGGGGACTTGAAATCCTCTCCGCCCTGAAGGGCGAAGATTCCCACGGCACCGCACCGCTGGTTTGGGATGTTGAAGGTTCGTAGACGCCTCGATGACGGCTACTGGCTGTGCCAACCAGCCGTTACTCCTATCCCGGCATGGGATTCGGAGGTACTTCTGACTGCCTACACCCCATTTCGGCACGGAAGAGGGTATCTTCCGCTTGAAATGAGGAAATCCCGATATTGTCCGATTAGTGGGGCGGGTAGACCGCCTCGGTTACCTTTAGATATGTCTCTGGTTTGTTAAAAATCCCTTTAGGCACATCGAACGTGGTTCGTGTAGGGGTTATCGGATTCATCCCCGCCGTTCAGGGCTGTCTCTTACCCACAAATCGAGTCGTTGCCGAACTCGAGGACCCCGAGCAAAAATCCCGATATCTACAGCTGTAACGCCCTTATGGAACGATTTTGCCGATCTCGTTTACCCGTATTCAGTAACCCCCAACTGCCGAGATCACTGCCCGAATCACTCCTCACCTCGATCTTCCGATTATAGATTGGGCTCAACAGCGTCTGAAACGTCTGTTTGAGACTCGGTGAACTTATGGGTAAGAGACAGCC
>JAQCNI010000083.1 GCA_028275105.1 Halorubrum sp. | reverse complement strand
ATCGAACCGCTCGGCTTCGAACACAGTGTGAACTACCCTGACCTACCGCGCTCGGGGCTACCCGCCCCTCGCTTGTTGAGGACAGGGCTTCCTGTTTCTGTGTCGGAACTTACATCCAACGTGGACACAGCGTCCACGAGAACGGCGTTCTCGTGCGGCCCATCAGAACCTTCGGTTCTGAGGACGGTTCCAGACTCCGCAGGCGACTTCCCTTCACGGGTGGTTCGGAGTGTCCCACTCCTACCGGATGGACACTTGGCCACAACCGACAGTGCGCGCTTCTTGTCGTCGTTCGAAAGAGCTCCGCTCTTTCGTGATGACGAAACGCCGGAGGCGTTTCGAACCACGCTTGAACACCATCGGAAGCGTGGCAAGCATCGTACTACTGGCATCGACCGCAGGGGTAGTAAGGCCATGCCGTGCGGTGAAAGTAAAATGATGACGGCGCTGTATCCCCGCCCTACTCGCTCACTTCGTTCGCTCCTTGAGGACGGGGGCTTAGCGCCTATAATCCGGTAAACCCGCTCCGTTCACCCATGGTCGGTCCATCGCCCCGGTTCGATGTCCCCGTCACGGACCGATCCCCGGTGAGTCCACCCCGTTCCGCCGTCCCTACTTTGAGGCTGGAGCTCCTACGGTGACCATGACCGACGCACCGCCGACGACGGGGCTCCACCACGTGACCAACATCTGTACGGACATGGACGAGACCGTCACGTTCTACGAGGACGTCCTCGGCTGGCACACGATCAAACGGACGCAGAACTACGACGACCCCGGTACGCCACACTACTACTTCTCGTCAACCCCCGGGGGCGACCCGGGAACGAACGTCACCTACTTTGAGTATCCGGACGCCCAAGGGGCACCGGGGCCGGGCGCGAGCCATCACTTCGCGTTCGGCGTCGAAGACGAGGACACCCTCCGCGAGTGGCGCGAACACCTCAGCGAGCAGGGAGTGAACGTCTCCGAGGTGAAAGATCGGACGTACTTCAAGAGCATCTACTTCAGCGACCCCGACGGGCTCGTCTTCGAACTGGCGACGGCCGGCCCGGGATTCGCCCACGACGAGGACGAGCCGGGATCGACGGAGATCGACCCCTTCGAACGCGGTCACGGGGACTGACACGGTCCGGAAACGGCGCCCGCTACGGTGGCCGCCGGTCGCGAGCCGCCGGCTCGCCGTGTTGACTCAGCCGTCCCCGACGAGAGCCGCGAATCGCCCGACTGCCGACCGGCAGGCCGGGACGTAGCCGGCCGCAACGAGCGGAACCTCGATGACGACGCGGGATCGGTCGGCATCCCCGGCGTACCCCTCGACGCGGTGGCCGGTCGCCGGGATGCCCGCAACCCGCCACTCCCATCGACGGCCGGAAAACGACGTGACCCGAAACGGGACCCACACGCCGGCGATGCGGACGCGACCGCGGGTTCCCTCGCGGACGAAGCGGTCCTCGCTTTCGACGCCATCGATCGTCGGACTCCACTCGGGCCACGCCCGCGTATCGCGGAGTGTTTCGATCGCGACCGACGGCGGAACGCCGAGGTCCTGCGCGACGGCCAGCGAACGGCCCTCACGCGTCACGGTGGAATCGGCGTTAGCCGTCTCCGTGGCGGTCGGGGTCGATCGGTCGGACACGGATGAATTAGCGCCTTCCGTGTAATAAGTGAACGGACGTCTCGCCGGCTCTCAACGGACGTCCAGTCGTTTCCCAGTAGATATTCCGTCCCCCCCCCGACCGACAGTCGGCCGCAGGTCCTCGGTCGACCCTCATGCTAACCTTTTAGTCAATCATCATCCATTATATAGTTGTATGAAGAAACTGGTCAACGATCCGGACGACATCATCGACGAAATGCTGGACGGGATGACTGCGGCGCACCCGGACTACCTCCAGCGTCTCCCGGACACGCAGGTGATGGTGCGGGACGACGCACCGGTCGACGGCGAGGTCGCCGTCGTCAGCGGCGGCGGTAGCGGTCACGAGCCAACACACGCCGGCTACGTCGGCGACGGAATGCTTGACGGTGCGGCCGCCGGCGACGTGTTCTCCTCGCCGACGGCGGACGAGTTCGAGGCGCTCATCGACGCCTGTGACGGCGGCGAGGGTGTCCTCTGTGTGATCAAGAACTACGAGGGCGACGTGATGAACTTCGAAACCGCCATCGAGCTCGTCGAGATGGAGGGCGTCGACGTCGAAACGGTCGTCGTTGACGATGACGTCGCCGTCGAGGACTCACTGTACACCTCCGGCCGCCGCGGCGTCTGCGGGACGATCCTCGTCCACAAGGCCGCCGGTGCGAAGGCCGCGGCGGGCGCCGACCTCGACGAAGTCCGGCGGGTCGCACAGAAAGTGATCGACAACGTCGGGACGATGGGGATGGCGCTGACGTCGTGTGTCACTCCGGAGAAGGGCGAACCGACGTTCGACCTTGGCGACGACGAGATCGAGATGGGGATCGGGATCCACGGTGAGCCCGGGACCGAACGGACGGAGCTCATGGACGCCGATGCGATCACCGAGGAGCTGACTCGGAACGTCCTTGACGACCTCGACCCTGATGCCGGCCAGGAGGTCCTCACGATCGTCAACGGGATGGGTGGGACACCCCAGATGGAGCTGTTCGTCGTCAACCGCCGGCTCCAGGCGCTGATGGACGAACACGGCCTCGAAACGTGGGACGCTTGGGTCGGCGACTACATGACCTCGCTGGACATGGCCGGCTGTTCGGTGACGGTCTGTGCGGTCGACGAGGAGCTCAAGGAACTGCTCGATGCGCCGGCTGACACACCGGCATTGACGACGCGATGAGCGCGGACGGCGAGGCAGTCGTTGCGGCCGCCGATAGCGTGGCGGACCGGATCGAGGCGGAGCGCGACCATCTCACGCAGTTGGACTCCGCGATCGGCGATGCCGATCATGGCGGGAACATGGCCCGTGGCTGGGCGGAAGCGGCCGAGGCGGCCCGCGACCTCGCCGACCCGGACCCGGAGACGGTTGTGAAAACCGTCGGAAAGACTCTAATGGCCGAAGTCGGGGGCGCATCCGGCCCGCTTTTCGGCGGCTCGCTCGTGTTCGCCGCGGGAGAGCTCGGGGACGGCCTCACCGAGGAAACGGCCGTCGCGTTCGCGGAAACGTACCTTGAGAAGGTCCGGGACCGGGGAGATGCCCAAGTCGGCGACCAAACGATGGTCGACGCACTGGTACCCGCGGTCCACAGCTTCAAGAAGTCGATCGAGACCGACGAGCTCTCGCCCCTCGAAGCGCTCGCGAAGGCGGTCGCCGCCGCAGAGCGGGGCGTCGAGTTCACCGTCCCCATTCGTGCGAGCAAGGGACGGGCGTCGTACCTCGGCTGGCGCTCGGTCGGTCATCAGGACCCCGGTGCGACGAGCACGTTGTTCATCCTCGAGGAACTGCTGGACGTCGCCCGCGAGCACGCCGACGCCGATTTCGACGTCGACGCCGCGATCGACGCCACGTCGCCGACGATCCCGGACGACGAGGCCACGGGGGAGTGATGGTCGGGCTCGTCGTCGTCTCACACAGCGAAGCTGCCGCGAACGGGATCGTCGAAATCGCCGCCGAGATGGCCGGCGATGCCACCATCGAGGCCGTCGGCGGCGACGGTCACGGCGGAATCGGGACCGTCCCGGACGAGATCGGAACAGCGATTCAAGACGCCGCCGGCGACGGCGTCGTCGTTCTCGTCGACCTCGGGAGTGCGGTGATGAACGCCGAGGTCGCGATCGAGACGACCGATGTCGATGCGATCATCGCCGACGCGCCGGTGCTTGAAGGGGCCGTCAACGCGGCGGTCGCCGCGAGCGACCCGAACGCGACGGTTGAGTCCGTCCGGGAGCAGGCCGAGGCCGCCCGGGAGATTGCGAAACTGTAAACTCCGCCCTCACGGTTCCCGAGTCGCTCCCGTCTCAGTCCCCGATCAGCTCTTTGACCTCCGCACGGGTCGCACACGAGAGTACTTCGTCGGCCAGTGCCTCGGCCTGCCCAGTATTGACTTCCCGGATCGCCTCTTTCACCGCCGGGACGGTGACCGCGCTCATGCTGAGCTCGTCCAACCTCAACCCGACCAGCAGCTCGGTAAGCGCCGGATTGCCGGCCATCTCGCCGCACATGCCGACCCACGCGTCGCCACCCCGGGCTGCCTTCACCGTCCGGTCGATGGTTCGGAGGACCGCAGGGTGGAGGGGATCGTGATACTCCGCGACCGCGTCATTCTCGCGGTCGGCCGCCATCACGTACTGGGTGAGGTCGTTGGTACCGATACTGAGGAAATCCAACCGCTCGGCGAGCACATCGGCGACGGCCGCGGCGGCCGGCGTCTCCACCATCGCTCCTAATTCCGGGACTGCGTGGGGGATCCCCTCTTCAGCCAGTCGATCGACGACCGATTCGACGTGGTCTAGGGCTGCCTCGACCTCCTCGACGCGGGTCACGAGCGGGAACATGACTGCGAGGCCGTCGCCCTGCTCGCCCTCGGCCGCCCGGAGGAGGGCACGTAACTGCGTGTCGAACAGGTCGGCGTGCTCGTCGAGCGAGGTCCGGATCCCCCGTCGCCCGAGGAACGGGTTCGGCTCGTCGGGGCGGTCGAGGTATGGGACCGGTTTATCGCCGCCGACGTCGAGCGTTCGGACGACGACACGATCCTCCGGGAACACCGCGAGTGCGTCCGTGATAGCCCCGTACTGCTCCGTCTCGTCGGGCGGTTCCTCGCGGTTCAAGAACAGGAACTCGGTCCGAAAGAGCCCGATCCCGTCCGCCCCGCGCTCGCTGGCCGCCCCGACCTCGGCGGTGCGCCCGACGTTGGCGGCGACCTCGATTGCGCGTCCGTCTGCCGTTTCAACCCGCTCTCGAACGACCGGGAGGTCGAGCCCGCCGGCGTCCGCCCGCCGGTCCTCGTCGGGGCTCACCACGAGTTCGTCGGCTTCCCCATCGACGAGCACTTCCGCCCCGGCCGTGACCCCGGTGAGCGCGTCGCCAACTCCCACGACTGCCGGGATCGACAGCGCCCGGGCGATGATCCCGGTGTGGGACGTCCGGCCGCCCGTCGCCGTCGCGACCCCAGCGACCGCGTCCGGGTCCAGTTCGGCAGTGTCGCTCGGCGTCAGGCGTTCGGCAAGCAGCACGGTCCCCGACGGCAACGTGGAGAGGTCGATCGCATCCACGTCCAACAGCAGTCGTAACAGCCGGTCGCGGACGTCTCGGAGGTCGTCCGCGCGTTCCGCCATCCGCCCGTCCATCCTCTCGAATCGGGCGATCGGATCCTCGAACGCAGACCGGACGGCGTGTTCCGCGGGGATCCCGGCCTCGATCTCCGCCTCGATATCTCCCACGAGGGTCGGGTCGTCGAGGAACTCACGATGGGCGTCGAACACCGCCGCCTCCTCCTCGCCGACCCGCTCGGCAGCGCGGTCCCGGGCCCGCTCGATCCCCTCGCGGGCCCGTTCGCGTACTCGGTTGAACCGCTCCCGTTCGCCGTCGACGTCGACGTCGTCCGGATCGGGCCGGTCGGGGAGCGTGAGGTCAGCGTTCGGTCGGTACCACCGTGCGGTTCCGAGGCTGGACAGCGGCGTGGTTCCGGTTCCGGTCAGCGTTCTCACTCCGTCTCACTCCCCATTCCGTCCCCCCCGTCGTCCTCGGCCGAGTTGCCGTCCGCGTCCTCGTCGACCGTCTCGTCGTCGACCGGCGTCGTCAACAGCGCTTCGAGCGCGTCAAGCGCCGGTTCCGCGTCCGACCCGTCCGCGACGAGCCGGATGGACTCGCCGTGAGCGACGTTGAGACCGGTCACCGAAAGCATACTGTCGCCCCTGACGAGGTCGGCGTCGGCCGTGGCGCGTCCGACCAGTACCTCGGCGTCGAACTCGTTCGACGCCCGCACGAACTCCGACGCCGGACGGGCGTGGAGCCCGGCCTCCGGGACGACTTCGACGACACGTTCCATACCCTCCGATCGTTGTCGGGCCGTATTATCGTGTCGACGAACCGGCGCACTTCGCCGGCGGATCCGGACCGAAACGTTCGACATCCCCGTGAGGACGACCGTCGCGAGCCTCATGACACGGCCGTCCGTGCGGATCCCATGGACCGATTCGCGATAACGCTGGGCGGGTCGCGACCGTGGCCGGACTATCGGCGATCGGCGCCTTCTTCGCAAGCTCGGAGACCACCGTCTTCTCGTTGCTGGCTGAGTGGTTCGAAACGCGGACGGCGACCGACGACCCTCGGGCACACGTGCTGAAGGGGCTACACGACGACCCACACCGGCTGCTGGCGACGCTCCGTGTCGGAAACGGCGGGGTAAACGTCGCGATAGCCAGCATCATGACGATCAACGTCGCTGGCTACCGCTCGTCCGGGCTCACCATCGTCGTCACAACCGTGGTCACGAGACTCCTGATCCTCGTCTTTGGAGAGATCGCCTCGAGGGTCGTCGGGCTCGGCAGCGCCGAGACCTAGTTGTCGACGATCGTCACTCCTCGCCGACCTCGCCGATCGGTCTGCTCGGTTGGTTCGATCGTACCTCGGTGATGACGACGTCGTAGTCCGAATCCGCGTCGATGTCGCGGCACTCCCATCCGCCCTTAACGTCGACGTCGCCAGCGCGTGCCCGTCCGATCAGCGCCGCCAGTTCCGTCCGAAACGTCGACTCGGATAGGGTCGGTTGTTTCTCGTCAGTCACTTTGAGGGGTGTACGTGGCGGGATCCGACGGTTGATCCGGTTCAACTGTACTCATACGATGGTATACTCGTCCCGGACGCTTAGCTTACATGGCTGTCCATACAGAATGTTTATAAATCAACGCCGGGTCCGATTCAGTCCGTTATCAACGTCGCATCGATGAGCCGGCGATGGCCGCGCCGAAGCCGGGACGACAGCGATTGTTGGGTGATGCCGATCGCCTCGGCGACCTCGTCGAGCGACGTCGACCGGGGCGAGTCGAAGTACCCCCGTTCGTGGGCCGACACCAATGCCTCCCGTTGTTTCGTCGTTAGCTCGTACCCGTCCCCCTGTAACGGAAGCAGCGCGTGGACGGCGGTGATCTCGATGGGGATCCCGTGTTCCTGACAGCCCGCCCGGAACTCGCTGACCGACTTGTGATCCTCGCCGCGGACCTCGAACTGCCATCCTTCCTTCGTTCCGATTCCGGAGAGCACCACGACGTTGGCGCGCGCGAGGGCGCTCAGGACGCCATAGTACTCGCTGTCCCACTCCGCGCGCATGAGGTACTCCCCGTCGACGTGGTCGACCAGCTCGACGTCGGCCACCCCGACGTGCGCCTGGAACGCGGCCTCGACGTCCCCCGCCGCCGCGCCGCGAACCCAGAAGTACGGGACGATCAGGTCACCGTGCGGGATCAACCGCTCCAACTCGACCGTCACGCCGGGCAGGTTCTCGAACACGGTCCCCAGCGGGAACTCGTCGGCCGGACTCGTGAACTCCAGAACGGTCGCCATACTGGCGAATTCACGCCGTGGCGGTATAATCCACGTGGGTGGTCCATCAAGCCACGATTGGGGACTATCGCCGCCCCGGGTGCCGATCATTGGTACACCATGTCTGGGTGTTTTACGTAGGGCTACCAAACCCCCCTATGAGTACTTAATGAGTGTGATCGTGGAGTTCGGGGTTCCGGCGAAGGATTTCGAGCTTGGGCGGATCCTCTCCGTTCGGGGGGATTCGACCATCGAACTCGAGACGCTCGTCCCCCTCGGTAGAGCCACCGTCCCGCTGTTCTGGATCCACAACTCGGCGCGGGCGGCGTTCCTCGATGGCGTCCGCGATCACCCGACCGTCACCGGTGCGACGGAGGTGGACACCTTCGAGGACCGGGCGCTTTTCACCCTCGACTGGAACGCGAAACAGGACCGTCTCATCGACGGAATTAGCGGTGGCAACGGACAGATTTTGAGCGCCGTCGGGGCCACCGACGACTGGAAAGTCGAGGTACGGTTCCCGACGCGGGGCGACCTCTCGGCGTTCTCGGAGCACTGCGAGGAGACCGGGGTTCGGCTCGAAATTGACCGAATATACAATCCGACTACAGGGAACGCCGGGCCGTGGTTCGGGCTCACGGATCCGCAACGCGAGGCCATCGTCCTCGCGGCGGAGGCGGGGTACTACGACATCCCGCGGGAGTGTACCACTCTGGAACTCGCCGAGGAATTAGGCATCTCGGATCAAGCCGTGACGGAGCGGCTCCGCCGTGCCATCGCGTCG
>JAQCNI010000081.1 GCA_028275105.1 Halorubrum sp. | reverse complement strand
GAAGCCCTCTACGGGGTACGAGTAACGGCTTCGTGGCAAAGCCACTGGCTGACTGTCCAGCAAACCTTAGACTCCCAATCTTTAGGATTGACCTGCTCGGCCAACACCGGGTGGGAGGCCCGCGCCTTTAGCCGCGGGAGGATGTCACTACCATCCCCTTCGATCCCCGGAACGTCATGACCGACGGAGCCACGGGGTCGACGCCCCTCGGATCGCGGACGGGTACCGGATCGGGAGGGACGGCGATGCCAGACGGCGGCGAACGGTTCTGTGTCGCCTGCGGCACAGCGATCGATCCGGGCGTCGCCAAGTGTCCGGCGTGTGGCACGCATCAGGACGGGGAGTCGGACGACGATGACGACGGCGGCGGTGGTGGCCCGGACACGGGTACCGAGGTCCTTGATCGAGGGGACGAGGGCTCATCGAAGGACAGCGGATCGATCGGGGAGCGGGCCGGATCCGCCGCGGGCGAACCGGCGACGGGCGGAACCGCGGGTGGCGGCGGTCCCACCGCCACGGCCGCGACGAAGAGCCCCGCGGAGGGGAAGGAGTACTGCCCGGAGTGCGGGACCACGATCGATCGAGCGGCGACGACCTGCCCACACTGCGGGGCCGACCGGTCCGCCCCGGACAAGAACCCGATCATCGCCGGCGTGCTGTCGCTCCTACTCGTCGGGGCCGGACAGGTGTACATCGGACGAACGAAACGCGGGGATCCTGCTCTTCGGCGCCTCGCTCGTCTCCGGTGCCCTGACGCTCGTAACGGGCGTGACGGCGATCCTCTCGGTCGGTATCTGGCTGTACGCCGGGTACGACGCGTACACCGGGGCGAAAGGCGAGTGAATCGGGCCGGACCGACGTGAGTCGGGTCGCAGTCCCCAAGGAATCCATTCTAACGCTCGGGCATCCTCGCGCGTTAGCGCGGGGTGGCCGTCACCCGCCGATCTCGTGTGCGTCGAGTTCCCGTTTAAGATCGTATTCGTTGTACAGGAGGTATCCCCCAACGCCGAGGATGATGAGGCCGAGCACCGCGACCGGGATCGATTGGGCGCCGACGGCGACCAACAACAGGAGTCCGAGGAGGGCCGCACCTCCGCCGGCCGCAAAGATGGTCGTGTTCCACGTGTGCGACGCGGCACAGTCCGGACAGTGGAGTTGCGCGCGGTCCTTCGTCGCCCCGTCGATGTGGAGATATTTGAACATCCGCGGCTGGTGTCTGACGCCGACGGCACAGTCCTCACAGAGTTGCCGGCCGCACTCGTGACACAGCGCGTGGATCGGATCGAACGAGCAATCCTTGCTATTCACCTGACACTCCGGTTCCGGCGGATACCCCCCCTCGTCGAGTTTGTCGGTATTGATACGCATTTACATCGCCTCCGAGATGGAACGCAGCGACAGCTGTAGTTCGTCACGCAGGTCGGTGACGTAGTCGTTGACGGCCTGCTGGTCGGCACCCCGTCCATTCACTCTGACGCCGGTATGGCCGTATTCGACCGTGATCGAGCGACGCTCCGCCGGGAGGTTCTCGTCGGTGTCACGCGACGTTTCCCGTTCCGACGAACGAACCTCCCCGTCGACGTAGACATCGATCGAGATCCGGTTATCGCCGACGAGGACGGAGCCGTTTCGAATCTCCCCTTCATACTTCGCTTTCCCCTCGCGGACGTCCCGGGTCTGTGAGGGGGAATCAAACTCGGCCTCTTCCATCCCACGGTCCCTCACGACTTTCTCTATCTCGGTGAACGCTTCAATGGGCGTCACTCCCTCAACCTCGAATTGCTTCCTTATTTCAGCCCGCGACCCGACGGTGATCGCGTCGATCGGGGTCGAAAATGCCGCGTCGATGTGCCCGCGCGAATCGACCGTCCCGAGGTCTTCGGTGAGCCGGTGACCGCCGGCGTCGAACACCGCGACCGGCCGGATGTTCGAGAACGGCCCCTCGCGTGAAAAACGCGCCTCGCCCGAAAGTTCGTCGAGCGTCCCACGCGCCTTGGCAGGGACATTGAACCGTATCTGGCGTTCGGACCCCTGTTCCGCGGCCGACGACAGCGACCGAACGTCGAACACGAACACGCCTTCCTCCGGGTCGTAGTTCCCCGTCACCGCGGGCTCGCTGGTCCATGAGTCGGGGTCGTCGTCGTCGTAATCGACTTGGTGACCGGCGCTCGCCTCGCGGCCGATACCCTGAGGCATCTCCACTTCGACTTGGACGCCATCGATCGAGACGAACTCGTTGTTCTCGACGGTGATCGTGAAGTCCGTGCCGTACTCCGAGGGGATTGCGGTCGCCTGGATGTGGACCGGCGCGCTGAACGACGGGTCGGCGACGATACCCTCCCGTTCGAGGTACGCCGCGACGTCGTCCGCGAGCTCCTCGTAGGTCGTCTCGTAGGTCCGTTCTTTCCGGAGCTCGCGCGTGAGGTCGTCGGGCGATGTCGTTCGGAGTTCCTCGGTCTCGAACGTCGATCCCAGTTGGATGTCCGAGGGGAGTTCCGTGGGTTCAGCCCCCTGTAATAGAACTCTTCCGTAGTTCAGTTCGACTTCATCGGTGTCCATCGAGCTTGCCGACCAGTTCTCCAAGAACATGTTGAGCTGGTCGGAAGCGGACGGTGACTCCGCTCGGTCAAGACGGTCCATCAGTTCGGAACGGCTCAGTTCGAAGTCGACTTGGATCCGCCCCTCTACGGCGCCGGTGTCGACGTACTCCCCCTCCCCGCTGAGGTCGAAATCGAGATCCATCGTCTCCTCGATCCAGACCTCGACGAGCCCCCGCTTCGTCGAAAGTTGATCTGAAACCGGAACGTTCATGCTTCATGTCGGTGTTTGAACCTCTGTATTATTAGAGTACCGGTCATTGAACCAACGATCCGGATCTTCCAAAACGAAACGGCTCCGATTCGCGGAACAAGAACGGGCTATTCGGTGAAAAACGGAGAGTACGGCCGGCAAGAACGGTGGATTCGTCGTCCGAGGGCCGAATCGGGACGCACGGCCCTACCGGTCATCCGGTGAAGCGACGAGGTTTCGGAGGTCCCCGCCGGCGTCGAGGGCCGTGACGTTGTCCGCGACGACGTCCGCGAGGCGGTCCCAGTGTTTCGGCGTATGGCCGCCGGTGTGGGGCGTGATCAGGCAGTTTTCGAGCCCCCACAACGGGTGGTCGCCCGGGAGCTGCTCGGGGTCGGTCACGTCGAGTGCGGCCCCCCGGATCCCGCCGGTGCGCAACGCCGACACCAGCGCGTCGGTGTCGACGAGTCCGCCGCGGGCGGCGTTGACGAGGACGGCGTGTGGCGGTAGCGTCGCCAGTTCGTCCCCGCCGATCAGCGCCTGCGTGCGGTCCGTGAACGGACACGCGAGCACGACGTAGTCGCTCCGGGCGAGCGCGTCGTGGACCGCGTCGGACTCGAACCCGACGACCTCGTCGGTCGGTCCCCGCTTCAATGGGGTGTACCGAACCCCGATCGTCGCCACGCCGAACCCCCGTAAGCGCTCGACGACGTGCTGCCCGATCGACCCGAGCCCGATCACGGTCACGGTGCTGTCCGCAAACTCGAACGACTGGAAGTGACGCCACTCGGCGTTCGACTTGCGTCGCCACCCCTCGTGGAGCCGTCGAGCGAAGACGACGAGTCTCACCCCCGAAATCGACCGAAGGGAGCGACCCGGAACGTTGGCGGACTACCGTCGGGCGGTGATCCGCGCCGCGGCCACGCCCACGAGCGCGAGCAGGATGCCGATGACTCCGTTCAAGACCAGGCCGAGCGGTTCGCCCGCGGCCGCGTTGAGCCCTCCGACGTAGAAGAAGAACCCGGCGGCGAGGAGGTGGGTGACGAACACGCCGCTCGGGATGTTCGCCCCGACGTCGAACCCTATTTCCATACCGTATTCACGGATCCGTCCCGGAAAAATAGCGCGGTTCGGTTCCGCCGCCGTCCCGTCGGCAGCGCGCCTTCGATACGTCTCCGACCGGGCGCCGAGTCCCGACCGGGCGCCGTGTCCCGACCGGATCCGAACGGGTGGGGCGTCACTCCGCCGGAAGCAACCCGGCGTCGCGGAGTTCCGCGTCGAGGTCCCCGTTGCCGTGTTCGGCATACGCGTCGGGCGTGTACGTCTGGACCTCCAGGGCGTGAACCGACTGGGTCATGTGGTCGCCAACGGCGTCGTACACCAGCTGATGCTGGTCGACGAGCGACTCGCCATCGAAGGCCGGCGAGACGGCGACGACCGCGAAGTGGGCATCCTCGTCCTCGTCGTTGTGGATCCGCGGAGCCGTCACCCGGGCCACCGCGTCCGGAACCTCCGCCTCGATCAGGTCCGCGACCGCGTCCGTGTCGATGGTCATGACGGGAGTGGGACGCCGACGGGCAAAAACCACCGGGACGGATCGGCCGGACGCGTCTGACGGTTCGGATCGGACGAGAGGACTGATGACGGAACTGCGACGCGTTCTGCGTCCGGGAGAATGAACGAACGGACTAAATCCCCACGGGGAGGAAGGTCGCGTATGACCGCACACGTGTCACACCGAACCGAGCCGGTCGGCCTCGACGACGACACGGTAACGGGGGGGCGGTCGTGAGCGGCGACGAGGAGCTCGCGAAGGACCTCGGTCCGCTCGCGGCGCTTACCATTGGGATCGGGACGATGATCGGCGCGGGAATCTTCGTTCTGCCGGGTACCGCGGTCGCGCGGGCGGGACCGCTCGCGGCGTTCACCTTCGTTCTCGGCGGCGTGATCGCGCTGTTCACCGCCCTGTCGGCCTCCGAACTCGGGACGGCGATGCCCAAATCCGGCGGGGCGTACTTCTACGTAAACCGAGCGCTCGGGCCGCTGTTCGGCACCGTCGCGGGCTGGGCGAACTGGCTCGGGCTCGCGTTCGCCTCCGCGTTTTACATGTATGGCTTCGGCGAGTATGTCAACGCGCTCGTCGGGCTCGGGTCGATCGGGCTCGGGCCGGTGACGCTGGAGGCCGCACAGGTGATCGGGCTTGCGGGCGCGCTGCTTTTCATCGCCGTCAACTACTTTGGCGCGAAGGAGACCGGCGGGCTCCAGATCGTCATCGTCATGTCGCTTCTGGGGATCCTCGCCGTCTTCACCGTGGTCGGGATAGCGAACGCCGAGATGGAGTCGCTTCGGCCGCTCGCGCCGTCGGGCACGGTGGGCGAGGTGCTCCCGGTGACGGGAGTTATTTTCGTCTCGTATCTCGGATTCGTCCAGATCACCTCGGTCGCCGAGGAGATCAAGAATCCCGGCCGGAACCTCCCGCTCGCGGTCCTCGGCTCGGTCGTGATCGTCACGGTCGTGTACGCGCTGTTCCTCGTGGTGTTGCTCGCGGCGGTGCCGAACGAGCTGGTTGCGAACAACGAGACCGCGGTCGTCGACGCCGCCGGTCGGCTGTTCGGCAACTACGAGGTGTTCGGCTACTCGCTGGGGGCCGTCGGGGCCGGCATGCTTTTGATCGGCGGACTCCTTGCGACCGCCTCCTCGGCGAACGCCTCGATCCTCTCGTCGTCGCGGATCAACTTCGCGATGGGGCGCGAGAAGATCGTCTCGCCAAAACTCAACGAGATCCATGACCGGTTCGGGACCCCGTACAAGTCGATCGCGCTCACCGGCGGGCTCATCCTCGTGTTCCTCGTCGCCGGCAGCGTCGAATCGCTGTCGACGATGGGGTCCGTGCTCCACCTGATCGTGTACGGCCTGCTGAACCTCGCGCTCATCGTGATGCGCGAGTCGAAGGTCGAGGGGTACGATCCTGACTTCGAAGTCCCGTTGTATCCGGTCGTGCCGATCATCGGGACGGTGTCGTCGTTCGCGCTGATCGTGTACATCGAGCCCACCATCATCCTGATCTCGTTCGGGCTCGTCGTCTTTGCCGTGCTCTGGTACCTGCTGTACGCCCGCGGGAAGGTGGAGGCGACTGGCGTGCTCGGGTCGTGGATCCTCGACCGTTCGGAGGAGCTCCCGGACAGCGCCGTGTCGGCGGCCAAGTCGGTCCAACCGACCGGCGGCGACTACCGGGTGATGGTGCCGATCGCGAACCCCCGAACCGAGGAACATCTCATCACGCTGGCGGCGGCGGCGGCTAAGCAACACGACGGCACCGTCGTCGCGGTGAACATCGCGAACGTCCCGGACCAGACGTCGCTGGAGGCCGCCCGGGACCGGGGCGCGTACGACGCCGCATACGACCTGCTCGACCGAGCGCGCGGGAACGCCGAGACGTTCGGCGTCGACGTTGAAACCCACGTCGTGCTCTCCCACCGGGTGTTCGAGGAGGTGTTCGATGCCGCCAGGACCTACGGTGCGGACGTCACGGTGATGGGGTGGGGCGAGAACTCCCACGGCGCGCCGGGCCGGGCCGAGTCGGCGGTCGACGAGCTCGCCCGCTCGCTGCCGTGTGATTTCCTCGTGTTCAGGGACCGCGGGTTCGACGCGTCCCGGGTGCTCATCCCGACCGCCGGCGGCCCCGACTCGGACCTCTCGGCCGCCGTCGCCCGGATCCTTCGGGTCGAGTTCGGTGCCGATATTACCCTCCTCCACGTCGCCGACGACCCCGAGGCGGGCGAGCGGTTCCTCCGCGCGTGGGCGGCGGACCACGGGCTGGAGGACGCGCGGCTCCGGGTCGAGTCCGGGGGCGTCCAGACCCGGATCGCCGAGGCCGCCCGCGACGCGACGCTGCTGGTGATCGGCGCGACCGAGAAGGGGCTGCTCTCGCGGCTGGTCCGCGGGTCGCTCGTCCTCGACGTGCTGTACGAGGTCGACTGCTCGGTGCTACTGACCGAGTCGCGCCACGAACGCGGGCTCCTCGACCGACTGTTCGGGTCGGGCTCCCGGGCGCGGGCGGACTCGTACGCCGACGTCGGCGTCGACACCGAACCGCGGACGCCGGCCGTCGAGGAGGCGCCGGATGACGAGCCGGTCGAGGGCGATGGCGACGAGGCAACCGGATCCGACGGTGGTCGATAGGTTGACTCTGAGGCGGGCCGACGGACACGTCGTCGACCGACGCCGACCGACTGGCCCGCCCGCTCTGGCGCGTTAAGTCGCCTCTCGGACTCGTTTTGTCCCGTTGTGAGGGGTGTCAGAGGAGCGATCTTACACGTAGATCAAGAATCGCTCAGTACAGCCAAAGCGACGATCGATCCGGAGTGTGGTCGACGCGCTCCGGTGAGCGGGCCACCGGCCCGCGAGTCCGAGCGCGAGGGAGTCGCGAGCGGTGCGAGGTGCGAGTGAAACGAGCACCTCGATTGCGAGCGGTGAAACCGCGAGCAGTGAGCGACAGGGCGAGAGCAACGCTCTCGCTTACAACCGGCGCGTAGCGCCGGTGACGAGGCTGGGGAGGCGTGAGGTGCGGTCGCGGTGCTGTGCGGGATGGGGTGGGACTCAAAGGGGCAGCCGTGATTCCCGCGAGCGGAGCGAGCGGGGGCACGGGAGACGAAGTCTCCCGGAGGGGC
>JAQCNI010000022.1 GCA_028275105.1 Halorubrum sp. | reverse complement strand
GGGTTTCCTGCTTCTGGGTCGGAATTTATACCCGAAGGCACAGGGATTCCAGACTCCACAGGCGACTTCCCTTCACGGGGGGTTCGGAGTGTCCCGCTCCTACCACATGGACACTCAACCACAATCGACAGTGCGCGCTTGTTTTCGCGTTTGAACACCGTCGGGAGCGTGGTGAGCACCGTACTATCATGTATAAAACGTAGGGTAGTAACTGTGTCGGTGGATTTGTATGAACAACTGATGACGGCGTTGACGAGACGCTTCGCGTCTCGCTCGCGCACGAGAGCTTGCTCTCGTGAACGCTGTATCCCCTCCCTACTCACTCGCTTCGCTCGTTCGTTGAGGAAGGGGCCTTAGCGCCTCAATTCAGGTAAAAACGCACCTACCGGCGGGAGCGACCGTCGAGTCGACACACGGGGAGCGACGATCCGGTCACCGCCTCGACGCACTACGGATGGTCGCCTCGAAGACGCCTCGAAGTTCGGGCCGAGGTGGACAACACAACCCGGGCGAGAGCCCCGGAGACCGGCACGGAACCGGCGGGTCCGACACCCTCTTTAGGGGTGATTGCTTACCCGAGGGTAATGACGGTCGAAGCGACCAGTGCTGGAGCCATCCTTTTCCGCGATACCCGCGGCGAACGGGAGTACTTGCTCCTGAAGAGCCGGCCGGGGGACTGGGAGTTCCCCAAAGGCGGGATCGAGGGGGACGAGGAGCTCCAGCAGACGGCGATCAGGGAGGTGTCCGAGGAGGCCGGGATCGAGGACTTCCGGCTCATCGACGGCTTCCGCAAGGAGTACGACTACGTGTTCGAGGCGGGTGGCGACACGATCCACAAGACGGTCCACCTGTTCATCGCGCGCTCGTTCGAGGCGAGCGCCGAACTCTCGAAGGAACACCGGGACCTCCAGTGGCGTGACTACGATCAGGCGATCAACACGATCACCCAAGACGGCCCGCGGGACATCTTCGAGGAGGCCCACGAGTACCTCAACGAGCTACGGGACGAGGCGTCGGGCGACTACGTCTGAGTCGGGACCCACCGTGACCCGGTTCCGCCGCCATCAACGCTCGTGATCCCCGACTCGGAGTTCGCGTACGAACTGCTCGTCTGCCGGTACGCCGAGTTGGCGTGGCGTCCCGACGGCGAACCCCGACCGGCGATCGTCTCCAGACAGCTCGGCACGAAGCGGCGGCGCTGGGACACGGTCGTTATCGAGGTCGACCCGGACGCGTTCGCCACCAGACGGGCGTTCGGAGACGGGCCACTCGACTCGGACCTACTCCACGTCGTCCGGCACGCGCCGGCCGAGTGGGCGTGGTACCGCGACGCGCTCCCGGATCCCGGATATCCGTGGCGATACGTCCGCGAGTCGATCCACCGGGCGGCGGCCCGGGACCTCGTGGAGACCCGGAAGCGACGCAATCGGATCGAACTGCGGCGGATCCGACCGTATCCCGACTGGATCGACCGGATCGTCGCGATCGAGAACAAGCCCGACCTCGATCGGTCGGCCGCGAACGCGCTTGTGGACCAGCTCGAACACGACGTGGAAACTGCCCTCGCCGATGAAGTCTGGCTCGCGACTGAATCGACGGGCGACCGCGTTGAGCCCGCGCTCCTGCGGTCGATGCCGGTCGAAGCGGGGATCCTGACGACGTCGTTCGGGGCGGGGGGTAGCGAACGGGCGGACGACCGACGGGAGGACACCGTCGGCGTCGACGCCGACGTCACCGCCGACGCCGCCGCCGTCGACTGGCTTCCGAGCGACCTCACGCCGGCGGACCCGAACGCCCGCGATCCCGAGACGATCACTCAACGGCTTGAGATCGCCGAGCGCGCCTACGGCAAGGGGTGGCGCTCGTATCACGACACGATGCGACCGGACTGCCGACACTTCGAACTCCGGCGGGCGGGCCGCGCGCTCGTCCCCCACTGTGTGGCCAAGGACCGATGTCCCACCGCCCGCGAATGCGCGGGGTCCTGTCCGTCGTTCACGCCGGAACCGCCCGCCTGGCGGACGAACGGGTGGCCGATCGAGGGCGGCCCGGGAAAGGGGATTCGGGCGTTACTGGACCGGCGTCGGGAACGCGTCCGCGACCGAATCGAGCCCGCCGACGGCGACGAAGACTGAATCGGGACCGAGGGACCGGCACCGGGGTCTCCATCCATTCGTGTGCGGCACGGCTCCGTGTCGGGATGGCTATCGAGACGGCAGCCCGGGACGACACGTTCGACATCGGCGTCGAATCGACGGTCGGTCGACTGGGGTTCGGTCGATGCAAATCACCGGCGACGAGATGGCGCAGTTGAGCGAATTCGCCCCGCAGTGTTGATCGGACCCGAGGCGGCACCGACTACGCCAACGCCGCCGCCAACTTCTCGACGGGATGCGGCGGCTCGACGGCCGCGTCGTCCCGGTCCTTTAGCTGGGTTCGACACGACGCGCCCGGGGCCACGACGGCGTCGCCGTCGCTGTCGGCCACCTGGTCGAAGAGGATCCGGCCGATGGCTCGGCTCATGGAGTAGTGTTCGGCCTCGTAACCGAACGAACCGGCCATCCCGCAGCAGGTCGAATCGAGCGGGTCGACGCCGTAGCCGGCCCGTCGAAGCACGCCGACCGCGTGATGATCCTTCTTCGTCGCCTTCTGGTGACAATGGCCGTGATACGTGAGTCGCTCGGCCGGTGCGTCGAACGCGAGTCCCTCGTCGAGGCGGAACGCGTCGACGTACTCCATCACGCCGTACGTCGCGTCGGCGATCGACTCGACCCTATCGTCGGGAACGTCGGCTGCGTCGCCCCCGAGCAGGTCGTGGTAGTCGGACTGGAGCATGACGGCGTCGGAGGGTTCGACGACGACGACGTCCCAGCCGGACTCGACGTCCGGCGCGAGGGTTCGGACGGTGTCCTTGGCGGTCGCCCGTGACTCGTCGAGTAGCCCCTTCGAGTGGGGTGGCCGACCGCTGCCGTCGACGTCCGGGATCCGGACGTGGCAGTTGGCGGCCTCCAGCACGCGCACTGCGGCTTTCCCGGCCTCGGGATTGGTGTAAGTCGTGTACACGTCGGGGAACAGCAGGACGTCGCGGTCGGCGTCGGCCCGGGTGACCGCTGCGCCGCCGCGGGCCTCGAACCAGTCGGTCAGGGGTTCCGAACGGAACGTCGGGAGGTCGCGCTCCGCCGCGATCCCGAGGGTTTTCTCCATGAGGAGCCCCACGCCGGGGAGTTTCCCGGGGAGGTTCGACAGCGGGGCGAGCCGCGAGCCGAGCGGCGCGAGCGACTCGAAGTTTCCGAACAGCCGGGTCCGGAGCCCCGCACCGTGTTCTTCGTGGTGGGCGTGTTCCACCTCGGTCTTCAACTTCGCCATGTCGACGCCGCTGGGACAGTCGCGCGCACATCCTTTACAGCCGATACAGAGGTCCATCACCTCCGTGACAAACTCGTCGTCCGTGGGGTCCGCCGGAAGATCTCCGGAGATCGCGCCGCGGAGCGCGTTCGCGCGACCCCGCGTGGACTGGATCTCCTCCTCGGTCGCGCGGTACGTCGGGCACATCACGCCGCCGGTCGTTTCCTGCGGCCCGCGACAGCCGCCACAGCCGTGACAGAGTTCGACCATCCCCTCCATCCCGTTCTCGTTCGCCCACTCCAGTGCGGGGTCGAACCCGAGATCGGCCTCGTACTCCGGGTCGAACCGGAGGTTCTCGGTCATGTCGAACTCGCCACAGACGTTCCCCGGATTGAGCAGCCAGTCGGGATCGAACGCGGTCTTGAGGTCCCGGAACGCCGCCCAGAGGTCGTCCCCGTACAGCTTCCGGTTCCACTGGGTGCGGGCGCGGCCGTCGCCGTGTTCGCCCGAGACGGATCCGCCGAGTCGAACCACCGTGTCGGTCACCCGGTCGGCGATGTCGGCCATCGCGTCCACGTCGTCGACGTCCTTCGTGTTGATGAGGGGCCGAACGTGGAGGACGCCCGGGCCGGCGTGTGCGTAAAACGAGGCGAACGTGTCGTTGTCGGCGAGGATCGACCGGAATTCGCGGGTGTACTCGGGGAGGTGTTCGGGCGGGATCGCGCAGTCCTCGATGAAGGAGATATGCTTCTCGTCGCTGGTCCGCGAGAGCAGGATCGGCAGCCCCGCCTTCCGCATCTTCCAGAATCGCTCGCGTTTCTCGGGGTCGTGGGCCTCCATCGCGTCCACCGCCCGGATCGGCCCACCGGTGGTCCCGGCGGCACCCGATCCCGGGTCCGCGGCCGTTTCGACGCCGTCAACCCGGTCCGCGACGAGGTTTGCGACCTTCCGTCGGCCGGCCGCGTCGTCCTCGGCGTAGAACTCGACGAGCAGCACGGAATCAGTCCCGTCGGGGAGCGTGTCGACGACGTCCGCAAACTCCCGCGTGTCGGCCGCGAGCCCCAGCAGGACGTCGTCCATCACCTCGACGGCGGCCGGGTCGTGTTCGAGGACGGGCGCGACGTCCTCCATCGCGTCGAGGAGGTCGTCGTAGGTGAGGAGCGCGACCGCCTTCGTGTCGGGGACCTCGACGAGCGAGAGCGTCGCCTCCGTGACGGTCGCGAGCGTCCCCTCGCTACCCGCGAGCAACCGAGCGAGATTAACGATGCCCGCCTCGCCGTACTCGCCGCGATGCTCGGCGAGCAGCCGGTCGACGTTGTAGCCCGAGACGTTCCGCTTCAGTTCCGGGAACCGGTCGTCGATGGCATCGGCCTCCTCGTCGAGGACCCGGACGACCGCCGCGTGGATCCGCGCGAGGAGGTCGTCGCCGTCGGGGTCCGCCGACTCGCGTAGTTCCGCGACGGCGACGTCGCCGAACGTGGTAACCGTGCCGTCCGCGAGCACGACCTCGGCCGCCTCGATGTAGTGGTCCGTCTTCCCGTACTTCAGCGAGTGCGCGCCGGTCGAGTTGTTGCCGATGGCGCCGCCGACGGCCGACTTGTCGCGCCAAGCGGGATCGGGCGCGAACTTCAGGCCGGCCGGCTCGACCGCCGCGTTGAGGTCGCCGATGTACGCGCCGGCCTCCACGCGGGCGGTGCGGGCGGCCGGATTCGTTTCGAGGACCGCGTCCATCTTCCGGGTGAGATCGACGACGACCGCCTCGTTGACGGTCTGCCCCGCGAGCGACGTCCCGCCGCCCCGGGGAAGCACCGGGATCCCCTCCGCGAAACAGTACTCGTGGACCGCGGCGACGTCGGCGGTTGACTCCGGGAACACGACGCCGATCGGGGTCACCTCGTACGCGGAGGCATCCGTCGCGTAGAGCCGTCGGGAGTACTCGTCGAATCGGACCTCGCCGGCGACCCGCCGATCGAGCGCGTCGACGAGGTCCGGGCGTTCGACCGCGCCGCCGGTGTAGTCGAACTCCGCCCCGTCCTGCGGATCGGGGTCGGACTCTGGCGTGTGTGTTGCCATGGACCATCCTCGCGGTCGAACCGACTAAAGTTCACGGGAAGCGGGGGCCGCACCGGCTGGCGTGGGCGGTCCGACGCCGGCGGCTGTGATCGGAAGGATCCGACTGATGCCGGCGGAATCACGACGGGTGGCGACGGGACCGATGGTTTGATGCGGCGGCTATCCGATCGTGGCGGAAACGATGCTCCTTGGCGGTGTTCTCCCCGACACGACACCGGTGAACGTCCTCGTGGTCGTCGTCGCGAGCGCGCTCGTCTGGATCGGGAGCGGCTGGCTGGAGTCGGCGGCCGAGGCCCTCTCCGCGCACTACGGTCTCCCGCCGGTCGTACAGGGGACCGTCGTCGTCGCGGTCGGGTCGAGTTTTCCGGAGTTCGCGAGCGTGGTCGTCACCGCGCTCGCCGGCGTGTTCGACATGGGCGTCGGGGCGGTCGTCGGGTCCGCGATCTTCAACATCCTCGTCGTCCCCGCCCTCTCGGGGCTCGGCTCGGACGACGACCTCGAATCGAGTCGGGCGATCGTGTACAAGGAAGCACAGTTCTATATGCTCGCCGTCTCCGTGCTCGTGATCACGTTCGCACTCGCGGTCATCTATCGTCCGGTTCCGGGTGGGACCGCACTCGTCGGCCGGATTACCCGACCGCTCGCGGCGGTCCCGCTGTTCACGTACGGGCTGTACCTATTCATCCAATGGCAGGACGTGAGCGAGTACGACGCGGGCACCGGCGGCGACGTGACCCGAATCCACCGCGAGTGGCTTACGCTCGCCGCCGGCCTGATCGTCATCCTCGTGAGCGTCGAGGCGATGGTGGGAGCGATCGAGTCGCTCGGGACGACGTTCGGGATCCCGGACTTCCTGGCCGGGGTAACGATCATCGCGGCGGCGACGAGCCTTCCGGACACCCTCATCAGCGTTCGGTCGGCCCGGGACGACAACAGCGCGACGAGCCTCGGGAACGTGCTCGGGTCGAACACGTTTGATCTCCTCGTCGTGATTCCGGTCGGCGTCCTCATCGTCGGGAGCGTTCCGGTGAACTTCACGATCGCCGTCCCGATGTTCGCGGTCCTCACGCTCGCGACGGTTCTCCTGTTCGGCGCCCTCCGGACGGATATGGTCCTGACGGCCGTGGAGTCGTACGCCCTGCTCGGGGGATACCTCGCGTTTATCCTGTGGGTCGTCGCCGAGACGGCCGGTATCACGGCAATTCTGGGGCCCGGGTGACGGCCCCGCACTCGTATGACACTTCGCCCGGGCCGGCCAGTGGTTGCGTGAGTTCGGTCTAGTCAGTTGGGTCGGCCTCCGCCTCGACCGACGACCCGTCCGCCGTACCGTTCGGCGCGGCGCCGGGATCGTCAGCCACGACCCCCTCCGTCCACGTGCCGCGGAGGAACCACCCGACGCCGAGCACGGACGAGGCGACCGCGGACGTCGCGTACGCCCACCAGAGCCCCTCGACACCCCAGCCGAGGCCGGTGTAGCCGATCTCGACGGCGGGAACGGACAGGGGGCCAACGGCGACGCCGCCGAGGGTGAGACTCACGGCCCCGAACGCCAGGAGGGCCGCGATCGGAAGCCGGAACACCCACTGCGAGAGCAACGACAGCGCCATCGCGACTTTCGTGTGGCCCGCGCCCCGGAAAGCGCCCTGTATCACCATCAGCCCGCCGAAGAACGCCCACGACAGCGCGACGATCCGCAGGAAGACGACGCCCTCGCCGATCGTCGCCGGGTCGTCGATGAACACGCCCATGGCCGGCGCGGGGAACAGCCACACGAGCCCGCCGGCGACCGTGAGGAGCGCCATCGTTCCCGCGGTGGCGGTGCGCGTGACCGCGGCGGCCCGGGCGGGGGTCTCCGCGCCGAGGTTTTGACCGACGCCCGTCGCGGTCGCCTGCCCGGCCGCGCCGGCGACCGTCCACGATATCGACATCAGCCGGACGCCGATCCCGTAGGCGGCGGTGGCGACCGGACCGAAGCGGGCGACGAGCGCCGCCATCGCGACGGCGGCAAACGACCGCGCCCAGCCGTCGAGCGTCGCCGGATATCCCACGTCGATCAGCTTTCGGAGGATCGTCGGATTCGGCCGGAGGTCACGGAGGTACAGTTTCACCCCCCAGTCGCCCCGGACGAGGATCGCCACGCCGACGACGGCCGCCAGTAGCCGCGAGAGGAACGTCGCGACCGCGGCTCCCTGCGTCCCCAGCGCGGGGACCGGCCCCCAGCCGAGGATGAACACGGGGTCGATGACGATGTTGACCGCCGCCGAGACCGCGACGAGCCACATCGCCGTCTTGGTGTCGCCCGCACCCTGGAGCGCGGACCGGAACGCGAAAAAGAGGAACGTGAGCGGGAGCGAGAGAAAGATCACTTCGATGTACGCCAGCGACTCGACGAAGACGGCGTCGCGCGCGCCGATCCAGATCAACAGCGGCCGGCGGACCGCAAATCCCACGGCCGCGAGGGTGACCGAGACGACGACCGCGAGCAACACCGTTTGTGCGATGACCTCGTCGGCACGACGGTCGTTTCCCGCGCCCACGTGCTGGCTAACCAACGCGATCGTCGCCGCCGTGAGCCCGATGCCAGTGGAGATGAACAGCCACGACAGCGGGAACATGAGCGAGACGGCCGCGACCGCCTCGGTGCTCACTCGACCCACCCAGAACATGTCCGCGAGGTTGTACAGCGTCTGGAGCAAGTTGCCGAGCACTAACGGCCACCCGAGGTGGAACAGTTTCGGGGGAATTGCCCCCGTCGTCATGTCGATCCGCGCGTCGTCGTTGCCCACGGTGGCCCCTATTCGGGGACGGGTCCCCGCCGTGGTAACCTTTCGGGAGCCGGCGGTTTCGAGATGGATCCGATCCGCGGAGCGAACGTGAAGCGACTCACCGACCCAGCGACCGGATGTCCTCGACGTCGAGCAGCGACTCGTCGGGCTCGAGGGCCGACCGGTAGGTCGCCCGCGCGACGGTTTCGACCGGGAGCGGCCGCGACTCCCCGAGGCGGCTCGCAACCGGGGGGATCGACCCGATCACGCGGAACGCAGCGTTGACGACGGCAGAGAAGTGCGGCTGTCCGGAGCCGTACACCGGGCCCGGCCGGAGCGTCACATGGTCGAAGTCCAAGTCGGCGACCGCCGCCTCCGCGCGCCGCTTGGCCGACAGGTATGCGTTCCTGACGCCCGGCGGTTTCACGGCCGAGGAGAGGAACACGTACGTCCCGACGCCGGCACGCTCGGCCTCGAGGGCCGTCAGGATCGCGGCGTCGCCGTTAACGCGTTCGAAGGTGACGCCGTCGGCCGGAGACTCCGAGATCGTTCCAACCGAGTGGACCACGGAGTCGGCGCCGTCGAGCCGATCCCGCCAGACGTCCGGACGGAAGGCGTCGGCGGTGGTCCACGAGACTCGATCGGTCCAGGCGGCGTCGACCGCGGGTTGACCGCGCCGCGAGACGCTCCGGACCTCGTGACCGTCAC
The DNA here is from genome assembly GCA_028275105.1 of Halorubrum sp. GTDB lineage: Archaea > Halobacteriota > Halobacteria > Halobacteriales > Haloferacaceae > Halorubrum. Next base: position 4,836 of record JAQCNI010000022.1, on the reverse strand, counting down.
GGACCGCAAGCCGGCAGACTCGCCGGCCGATGAAGCCGCTACCGCCGACGACGAGGAAGGTTGTCATGGTCGACCGTTGGACCGCGCGCGTCCTTGGCGTTTCGATCGAGCCCGGAACCCGGCCGGACCTGCGATGGGACTCGCTCCGGGACGTCGACGGAGCGTTCCGACCCACCCACCCGGGGCCGGTCCGGACGCGGGTGCCGCGACCGAAAGGACGAGCGAGCGGGCCGGCGTCCGGATCGACATGCGAAAGACGCCATCACGGCGGCGATCGACGACCGGATCGGGGCGTACCGCGAGCATGACCCGCGGATCGAGGCCACGAGGCAGCGAACGTTCCCGCCGATGGTCAACACTCCCGATACCCGGCGGTGAGCCGTGAAACCACCCAACATTTATGTTCCGGTTACGCGTTTGTCGAATCGCGATGGCGACAGGCAAGGTCGATTTCTTCAACGACACCGGCGGCTACGGATTCATCGAGACCGACGAGGCTGACGAGGACGTGTTCTTCCACATGGAGGACGTCGGCGGCCCGGACCTCGAGGAAGACCAGGAAGTAGAGTTCGAGATAGAGGAGGCGGACAAGGGTCCGCGCGCGACGAACCTCACCCGACTGTAGCCGGCGGCGCGACGACGGCCGGCCGGCCGGGTTTCGAAACGTGTCCAGCGTATTATTGTCCCGACGAGCGACGGCGCCGGCGATCGACCCTCAGTCCCGGCGGATTCTTCGCCCTCGGTCCCGGCGGATTCTTCGCCCTCGGTCCCGGCGGATTCTTCGCCCTCGGTCCCGGCGGGGTCCTGCCCCCTACTATCACTCCCGCAGGTCGTCGAGGTCGAACTCGACGTCGGTCGCGTCGACCGAATGCCCCCAGAGCTGGCGTGCGTCGTCGCGGTCGTAGGACGCGTCGCTCGACCGACCGACGGTGGGACGTCCGCGCATGTTCATGAACCCGCCGGGCTCGACGTACGCGCCGCCGTCGACGTCGGCCGTCGCGGCGTAGAGCATCGGCAACGCTCCCGTTTGTGCGTCCTGTGCGAGGACCGCGTTCGCGACGCGCATGCCGATCTTTAGCAGCGGGTTCCCGCTCTCGCGGGCGGTCCGGATCTGGAGGTTCGTGTCCGCGTACCCCGGATGACACGCGACGCTTCTCACGTCGCCGTCGGCGGCGTCGACGCGTCGCTGAAGCTCGTACGCGAACAGCAGGTTCGCCAGTTTGCTCCGGCCGTACGCACCCCACTTGTCGTACGACTCCGTCCAGTTGAGGTCGGTGAAGTCCATCTCGCCGGTCTCGTGGGCCCCCGACGACTGCGTCACCACGCGGGCCTCACCGTCGCTGGCCCGCAACAGCGGGAACAGGCGGCCGGTCAGCGCGAAGTGGCCGAGGTGGTTGACGCCGAGTTGCGTCTCGAAGCCGTCCTCGGTCTCGCGTCTGGGAATCGCCATCACGCCGGCGTTGTTACAGAGAACGTCGACGGCGGCGTACTCCGTGGCGATCTCCCCGGCGAACGCCCGGACCGAGTCGAGCGACGCCAGATCGCACTCGCGGACGTCGAGGGTGACCGAATCGTCGGATCCGGCGTCGGTCGAATCATCGGATCCGGCGTCATGCCCCTCGCCGATTGACGCACGGATCTCCGCCGCGGCGCGTTCGCCGCGGTCCACGCGCCGACACGCCATCACGACCGTCGCGCCCGCCCGGGCGAAAGCCGTCGTCGCCTCGAATCCCAGCCCACTGTTCGCGCCGGTCACGACCACGGTGTCGCCGTCGAGCGACGGTATGTCCGCTGTGGTCCAACGAGTCACATCGTATTAATCGGGACCCGGAGTAAGAAAGCTGTCGGGCGTGTGGACCCAATTGACTACCAGGTATCGTGGAACGTGTCGAACTCGATCTCGTCAAGCGGCCGCTCGCCGATCGCGGCCTCGTACTCCCCGGGCGTCAACATCGGCTTGTGAAAGCGCGGGCCGTCGTCCGTCGTGATCCGGGGACAGCCGGTGTTGACGAACGCATCCATGTCGAAGTTGAGCAGTCGGTCCGGCGTCACCTCGTCCATCGTGATCAGGTACGCGTTCTCGTTGTTATCGACGATCTCTTGGGCCGTCTCCCAGCGGCCCTGTCCGATCTTCGTACAGAATATCACGCCCCACTTCTCCGCGTCCATCGCCTTGTGGACCGCGGCGTACCGCTGTTTGAGGAACTGGTCGTGTTCCGCGATCGACACGGCGTTGTTGACGGGGTCGGCGATGACGACGGTCTTTTCGGGGTGTTCCATCGCGAGGCCAACCGGGTGGAACTTCCCGCCGCCGACGTACAACACGTGCTCGGCCGGGATGTCCGCGGAGGCGTAGTTACAGCCGAGCACCTGCCCCTCCTTCGTCAGTCGGTCGTCACCGCGACGGGTGTGGACCTCGTAGCCTCGCTCCTCCAGCCAGTCGGTCATCTCCTCGAACCGGTTCATGTGCTGGGCCGTCGTCACGAGTCCCACGTCGGAGTCCTCGTCCGGATCGGGGAGTTCGGCGAGCGACTCCTCCATGATCGGGAAGGGGTCAACGTTCGAGAAGAGGGGGACGTACACGATACTGTCGGACTCCTTCATCGGCGTGTGGCCGAAGTGGACGAACACGTCCGTCCGGCGCATCAGGTACGTGTCGAGGTCGCACGCACCGTAACACGGCTGTCCGGAGAGCATGATCGTGACGTCGTCGGGAGCGACCGCGCGGAGGTCGTCGGCGACCTGCGGGCCGCGGCGTTTGAGCCCCTCGGGGAACTGGAGGCCGACCTTGGACGCGTCCCGCTCCTCGATGGCCTCGACGATCCGGTCGAGTTCGTAGTCCCACTCCCTGTCGTGTTTCAGGGCCATCCCCGTCTTCGTCAGATCACCGTCGGTTGACCCGCGACTCATATAGCATTCGGTTGTGGCCCGCGACGGTTAAACCGCCCGTTCGGTGTCGAACTCGGTCGCTGTCAGTCGGTGGACCACGTTTCCGGCGGTCGACTCGTGGCCGGGGACGGTCCGGCCCGCTCACCCGCGGGTCACGCGCCACGTCGTCGAACGGGCGCGCCCCCACTTCTCGATGTCGACGTCGTCGGCCTTCTCGGCGAGCCGCGGGAGGCGGGCCCCGACCTGTTTGGCGGTGAGACCGATGGCGTCGGCGATCGTTCGCGATCGGACGTACCGTTCGCCGCGCGTGACGCTATCCGTGAGATACGCGAGGATCCGCCGTTCCTCCTCGGTGTACTCGGTCATCATGGGAATGTACGCGTCTGAGGTGTTTAACGGTTTCTCGTTTTTTGCCGTTCCCGCGCTCCGGCCCGCTCTCGGCGTCTCACTCGAAGATCTGGACGGCGACGACCGCGAGCAACGCGAAAACGAACGCCGCCCCGAACCCGTACGCCTTGCCGAGCTGCGCCGGGTGGCCGTACATCACCGCCGCGCCGACCAGCGCGACGGTCGCGAACGCGAGCGCCACGCCGATCCCTTTGTCCGTTCCGATGGATCCCTCGCTCATACGAGTCGCTTCGCGGGCGAGTACTTAGTTCGCACGGAGCCGATTCCCTCGGGACGTCCCGGGCATCGAGTCGGAGCGGTGCGCTCGGCCGGTCACCACGACACGAACTAGACGATCTCGACGTGCTCTGACGCCTCGTTGAGCGCGAGGTTTGCGGCGATCTCGGCATTTCGCATCGCGTACCCAGCGGTGTGCTGGAGGCTGACGAGTACTTCTCGGGCCATCAACAGGACGTCGTTGGCGAGGTCGTCCGGGAGCTCATCAAGAATCTCCCGTTCGCGGTCCTCGATCCGTCCGAACATGTCACGACACTCGACCGTGAGATCGTAGTCGCGCTCGACGACCGCCCGGACTGCCAATGCCGTGAGTTCGTCGACCTGATCGGTGTACTCGCGGATCTGTCGCATCGTCGCCTTGTCGACGTCGAGAGCGTGGCCCTCGGCCTCCATGACGATGTCGGCGATATCCTCGGCGTTGTCGGCAGTGAGTTCGAGGTTCTTGGCCACCGACCGATAGCCGATGAGCGGGAACCCCTCCTCGAGCCCGACGGCACGCGCAAGGTTCGGGTTCTGGTAGGCGGTGAAGATCAACCGCAACAGCAGCACGAAGATCTTGTTCGCCTGTCGCTCGCGGTTGAGCGCCCGCTGTGCGAGGTCAGCGTTGCCGTGGGCCAGCGCCTTCACGGCCTCCCCGCGCATCGTCAACCCCGTGTTCTCCAGCCGTTCGAGCAGGTTATCGAGGGTGAAGTCCTCGGGATCGACGGAACACCGGATCGAGATGTCCTCCGGCGTCTCCTCGATCACGCCCAGCCCCATCAGCTGGGTTTCGGCCTTGTACACCGCGTTGATGTGTTCGCTGTCGAGCGTCCCCTCGCTCCGGACGTGGATCACGCGCCGTCCGAGCACGTACTGTGCGACGATCGCCCGTTCGAGCGCGCGAGCGTCGATTTCGTCGGCGTTGATGACCGCCTCCGACTCCTCCGAACTGACGGACTCCGGGAGGACGGTCAGCGTTCCCTTTCCCATCCGCAACGAGACCTCATCTCCCTTGTTCACGTCGTGTTCCTGTGCCCACTCGGCGGGGAGCGTCATCGCCAACGTTGACGGCCCCAACCGCTGAACCTTCCGCGTCTCCATACCCTAATGCTCCCCCGATTACCCTTAACCTTACTCCTATGCTCATTATACAGAATCGAGGAGAATACTGGTGGCTTTAGCCACCAGATGAATCCGACAATTTAAGCCGCAAACTACCGTACCACACACTGTGCGTGGAGAACTGGCGGTTGACTCGGTGTTCGCCACGGTTCATAGCCGAGA
>JAQCNI010000077.1 GCA_028275105.1 Halorubrum sp. | reverse complement strand
ACGGTCGGCAGCGCAAGTCGACTTCTAGGCCCAGCAAGTCGGGGGCTTTCCGCATCTTTCGAGGCGGAGCCCCCGGCCTCAACGAGCGAGGGCTTCCGACTGGTCGGAAGCACGACGCGAGTAGGCCGGGGAGGAAGCCGACACGGTGGGAAACAGGCAACGTCGTTGCTGCTGTCTGACTCTCCGATACACTTTTTTTGGGACCACCATACTAATATCCAGTGATACCGTCGCACAAGTCGCCGGTATCACGGGCCGTAGTAGCCCGGCCTCTGAATGGTGGGGATGCCGACCCCGAAGGTCGTTCGGTACGGGTGGGGAATGACCTTCCCCCCCGGCGACAACTGACGGCGAGTCCCACATCAAAGCCCCTCCCTCCACGAGCGAGGTCGCAAGACCGAGCGAAGTAGGGAGGGGTCGGTTACCTACTCACATGAGTCATGGCCGCACCTGGCGAGTTTGGTGAGTTCGGTGGTCGACACGTTCCGGAACCGCTTGAGGAGCCGCTGGCGAAGTTAGCAGCCGCCTATGAAGACGCCATTGTCGACGAGGAGTTCATGGCCGAGTTCCGGTCTCTCCTCAAGCACTTCGGCGGGCGTCCGACCCCGGTCTTCCACGCTGAGGAGGACCGGCACGACACGCTGTTGGTCAACCTCTGTGGCCGCGGTGACAAAGACATGCGGACGGCCGCCGAACACTTCGACCTCTCAGGCTGAGTTCGAGACCACTCATAGTGATTACTGCGAATAGTTTCATGGACGATGTCGAAAGACGCCCGTTACGCGGCTCTCATCACCGACACGGATCGTCGCGTCGGTACAGACTCACAGTAATCACTATCACAGGACTGCGGCGATTCCGCCGAAGAAGGCGACCGTAACGAGGAGTCTACCGAGGCTCCCGATGAACGTCGCCGCCGCGAACCGGACGTAGTCACGCTCGAGCACGGCGAAGGCATAGATCGAGATCGTGTCCGGGAAAAACGGGACGGACAGGGCGACTGCGAGGCCGCCGTGGCCGTAGCGCTGGGCCAACTGAACCGACCGTTTTTCCGACCACTCGAGAACGTTCCACCGGGATCGACGCAGCCACCGGACGATCGGTCCCGCCTGCTTGACCTCCTGGCCGATGTGGAACGCGAAGACGCTTCCGGCGGCCTTGCCCGTCGCGCTCACGAGCATGATGCTCACGAGATGTACCCACGGCGGGAGACCGAGATCGATCGGCGCGAGCAACACGACTTCGCTGGGACCCGGGAGCGCGAACGCGATGAGAAACGAGTAGACGAAGATGATCCCCAGTCCCGGCCAGCCGGTGGCGGTCTCGACGAGTGCGCGGAGGCCGCCGTCGAAGACGAAAAACGCCTCCGCGACGGCCGGCGCTAACGGCGACTCGAGGGAGGAACTGAGAGACGACCCAACGCCAGGGGCGACGGGCGACCCGGCGCTCACGTTCTCCCCCACGTCCACCGCGCGTCGAGCACGTACCGATACAGGCCGCTAACGCCGATCGCAACCACGTTGGCCGGCAGGTACGGAACGCCCACCAACTCCACGAGCGCGGCGAGGATGGCGAGCTGGATCGGGATCGCGGTCCCACGAACGACGTTGGTCTTGACCAGCCCGGAGAGGTAGTCGGCTAGCCCGGTGTTTTGTATCGCCTGGAAGGTCCAAGCGTTGTTGAGAACGTACGAGAGTATGATCGTTATCTCGATGGCAATCAGCGCCGAAAGGAGGTAGTATACCCCGGCGACGTCGACGAAGAGCCACAACAACGCCATCTGTATCCCGGCGGTGACCGTCCCGACGACAACGTACCGGCGGAGTCGGACCGCCAGCGAACCGCTCCGGAGCGCGCGCAGAAAGGCCCGTGACATCTATTTGTAACCCAGTGCCTCCAGTCGCCGGCCGAGGTCCTCGTTGACGTCCCCGGTCGCGGCGTCCCGCCCGCGGTTGCGGAGCGCCCGTACGTGGTCGTCGACGAGCGGCCCAAAGCGCTCGATCACGCGCCGCTCCTCGGGGGAGGGATCGGCGGACCGGTCCGTCCGTTGTGTCGGGTCCGACGGCCGGTGATACAGTTCGTGTGTCCCGGCGTCAACGTTTTGGATGTAGGTCCAGTCGCGGTCCCGGACGCTCACGAGCAGGTCCCCGTCGTCGAGTCCACGCGGGATCGGCTGTGAGGTCACCTCATCGCCGCGGACCGTCACCGAGATCACCGGATCGTCGGCGGGGGCATCGCCGTCGGTAACGCTCGAAACGAGGGACTCCCCCTGCCACGCCGCGGGCTCGTCCACGCCCATGAGGTCGGCCACGGTCGGCGGAATCGCGTCGAGTCCGACCTGCTCGGCGACGCGCCCGCCCTCGGCGCCCGGAGCGTCGACGACGAACGGGGCCCGAATCAGCTCGTCGTACAGTTTCGGATAGTGGGCGAGGTGCCCGTGCTCCTGGAACTCCTCACCGTGGTCGCCCGCCAACACGACCGCGGTGTCATCCCTAACGCCGTTCTCGGAAAGGGTCTCGAGCAGTCGTCCGATGCTGTCGTCGACCTGTCTGACCGCCGCCCGGTACAGCGTCCGAAGGTCGGCAAGCGTCCGTTCGCCGACCTCCCAGCCGAGCCCGGTCCGCGTGTGCGCGTGGATCATCCGGTGGGTGCCGAACAGGTTCGAGGACACCTCGCGGATGTACCGCGGTGCCGGGACATACGGCGTGTGAGCATCCATGTAGTGGACCCACAGGAAGAACGGAGCGTCCGTTTCCTCGATGAACTCGGTCGCGGCGTGTTCGACGTCGAACATGCGCGAGGTGTCGAGAAACGGCCTGTCGTCGGTCTCGCCCCGAATCCACGACTCGGCGCGTCTGAGCGGGGACGCCGCCAGTTGGATCCACGCCTCGACGGTCGGGTGGGTCGCGAGATACCGGCTGTAGAGGTTCGACCCGACGCTGGCGACGAACGGCTCGAACTCGTCGAACCCCTCGTCGTACCCCCAGTGTGAGGTGAGAAACCCGTTCGCGGCGTTGAAGCCGCCGGTCGCGACGCCCGCGTCCGACAGGGTGGCCGCGAGCGTCGGCACGCCGTCGACGCCGATTCGACCCGTATCGGCGAACACCGGCCGGGACGCCAGCATCGACGGGAACGAGAACGGCGTCCAGTTGCCGGTCGCGAAGGCGCGCTCGAAGACCGTCCCGTCGTCGGCGAGCGAGTCCATTACGGGGGTTTGCGGTCGATCGTCGTCGGATCGGTACTCGTCGGCGTAGGTGCCGACCGCGTCCGCCCGGAGCGAGTCGACCGTCACGAGGACCACGTTCGACGTCTCAGTGCGACTCATGTTCGGGTGTGGTCACCTCGTTCGTTCGTCGTCCGAGCGAAAGAATCACCTTAACCGGCGTTAGTTGGTTTTTCGGCTTTATTGTTCCGATCGGACCGACGGATCCGAACCGGCCTCCGATCGGGGCGCGGGATCGTCGACTGTTCTGGCCGGGACGTCCCTCAGCGCACTCCGACCGGACTGCCCGCAACGACGGCCCATTGACCTCCTCCCGCGCCTGAAGACGCGGGAATCTCACCACGGGATTTCAGGCCGAGCGTGGCCCTACGGTTTCAAGACGCATACGTTCCAAGCGTCTCTTGCTTTGTAGCATCGGCTTGGCTGTCTTGTGGGGCGGTCAAACGCCCCCCATCCTCAGCCGAGTCATCGTCGTTCTCGTGTTCTCTGAAACGACTCTCTCCACTGAGGTAGCGATCTGCGATATTTATCGCGCCGTTCACGTCCGCTTGGTACTC
>JAQCNI010000070.1 GCA_028275105.1 Halorubrum sp. | reverse complement strand
CAAATCTTCTGGCGCTGACTCGCTCCAAGCTGGAAATCCTGTGACTGAACGCGAGTTTTTATTCCCAACAGGGGCACCCGCGACGGCAAGCGCCCGGCCAAGCCGTGTCGCATGGCTGTCAGGGCGAATCTCGTCGCCTTGGCTGGGATCATCCCGAACAACATGAGTGAATCCGCTTCCGACTTGCGTGAGAGCTTTTTCAATTGTTCTAACTACTTTCTCATCAGTAGGGCTCCACGAGGGCGAGTATGTGCGCTTGGCAATCGAGCCAAACGCGTAGGTTCCGATCACCAACTTTGCGATTCCTCCAACGGTATCGGTCCACTCTTGAGCGGTCCACCCGAGGTTACGAGCAGTCTCAACAGCGCGCATGGCGTCAGGCATGCTATCATTGTCAACCCATGCCCGGACCTCACTTCGTGAAACACCATCGAAATCATTACCCTGATCGCTGTTGATGGCGCTTGTAACGGTGATCGACCCAGCAACGGCTGTCGTGTTCATGATCATCCCGATTCTCGCGGTGAATCTCTCGCTGGTGTGTGATCTCACCCGGGACGAGCTTCGAACCTGTAGTCGGCGATTTGGACCACTCATTGGTGTAGCGCTAGTCGGCACAGTTGTCGGGATGGCCGTCCTCAGTCGTATTCCGACCGGTCCTCTACGTGTCGGCCTCGGAGTATTGACGCTCGGATTCGTCGCGACCGCTCAGCGACGGATCCCCCCCCAGTGTGGTCGTCAGGTAGGATCGGTACGTTCGCTCAAACGCGTGTTGGGATGCTCGGTGTCGGCGGCGTCCCGGGAGTGCTGTTCGGTGGGACGAACGTCGGTGTACAGCTCATCGCGTATCTTCGGAGTTTCGACCTCTCGCACGGGCTATTTGTCGGTGTCGTCGGCCTCGTGTTCCTGGGACTCAACGGGATCCGGGTCACCGTGGCGGGTCTGTTCGGGCTATATCCGAGCGGAATTGTCCTGTTCGCGTCCGTCGTCGCTGCCCTCCCCGCCGTTTTCGGGGTCACTGTGGGGAAACGTCTCCGAACTATGGCTAGTGAGCGCTCTTGAAGACTCGTTGTGCTAGGGCCTCTCGCCATCGTTGGCGTTCGGTTGATCGGGGGAGGGGTCGGGATTCTCTGAACAACGACGGTAGTATTCTGGTTTGTCAAAAGTAACTGGCTCGTGACATGGTGGTTGTAGCCAATATAGGAATTGGGTACATTTTATTCGAGTCGTATTATGCTCCATCGAGTGCTCGTTCCAGTCGCTCCCGGCGTTCGGCAACATTCTGTTCCCGGTAGGACTCATGAGTAGTTTCGATCGACTCGTGTCTGAGCAACTCTTGGGCGAGCTCGGCGTCCTGCGCGTAGAGGTCGCTGCCGAGGCCACGTCGGCCGCCGTGGGGTTTGAGATACTCTCCGTCGATGTTGAGGTCGGCCGCATCGCAGAGTCGTTTCATCAGTGATCGAGCCCCGCTCTTCGAGAGCGCCGGCGGTGCGATCCCGTGGTCGCGGAGGACTGCCATCGACATCGACTCGTCGAGTGCCGTCTCGATCTCCTCGGCGTCCCACCCCCGAGCGTCGAGCCCCTCATCGGCGGCGTTCGCGAGCGATGCGTGATGCCGCGTCGGGAACACCGGCCAGTCCTCGCCAGCAGGGTTGAGTACCGAGTGGTGGCGCTTGAGCGCGTCAAGGACCCGGTCGGTCAGCGGGATCGGCTGTCGTTCACGAGTCTTTCCGAAGACGACGGCGATGCCTCGTTCGAGGTCGACGACGAAGATAACAAGATCGTCGTCGATTAATTCGAGCCGTGAGAGGAGCCGTTTGGGAACGTCCAAGCTCCCGTAAACGTCTCCGACCACGTAGACATCTTCGTAGCGATCGATATCGAATCGAGTGTGTTGTGCTTCGATGTCGACGCCGAATTGAGGTTTCGTGCTCATATGGTAGTTTAGGGGTGCGTGCGTTCCCGGTTGAACCGGTGTTCAATCATGTGTAGCCACTCGCTCGGTTAAGCCGTTTTTAATAGCGGACTATACCGCTATGTAGCCCTCGTTGGCGCGGGTCGACCGTCGTGACATCAGGAGGGGTCAGCGGCGTTAGTTCAGCCGTTCCGGCTCTGGATCGCGTATCCGCTCCCTACAGCGGACCGCCCGACGGAGGCCGACCTCGGCGATGTCGGTACCGCACTCCGCGGTTCGGCGCAGTCCCCGCGAGACGCGGCGGAGCGCGGCCGCGTCGCCCCCGGCGTCGGCTAGCTTTCGATCGAAGGCGTCGAGGCGCTCTCGGATCCGTCGCAGGTCACCGATCGCGGTCCGTGCCACGTCGACATCCGCGTCACCGAGGACGACATCTACGCCGTCAGACACGGTCCCGCGGACCGCGTCGCCGATGTCCCGACATTCCTCCAGTCGCGCCTCCGCGGGCGCCTCGTCGAGCGATGCCGCGGCGTCACCGATCTCCGCCGCGGCGTCGCGGACGCGACGCAGCTCGCGCATCGCGGTCCACAACTCGAACAGCTCCGAGCGGTTCTTTCCGAGTGAGTCGACCTCGCCCAGGTCCGCCATGCCGCAGGAGACGGACCGTTCGACCATCGCCGACAGGCGGTCGACCTGCTCGTCGCGGGAGCCGATCGGCGGCGAGTCAGGGGGCGACCCGAGGGCGGCGGTCGCGTCGCGGTGGATCGAGCGCACGGTGAACGCCAGCTGCCGGAGCGACTGGCTCACCGACACCTCCTCCGAGTCCAGCATGATCCGCACCGTCGTCCCGGCCTCCGACTCCGCGGCTACTGACATCCCGACCCGCTCGCGGGCGGTCCGTTCGATGACCTGCCGGGCTTCCTGCGTGAGCGGTCCGTCCCGCTCGATCGTGACCTCCCGCATGCCGGCCGCGTACGCCGCCCGCAACGCGCGCTCGATCACCTCCGGGCCGTTCGACTCGACCTGAACGGCGGCCGGCGCCTCATCGTCGGTTCGCTCCCGCGCTTGGACCGCCAACACCCCGTCGATGTAATCGTGCAGCGTCACGACGTCGCCGGCGGAGAGGCCGTGCGACTCGGCCCATGCCTTCGGGAGCGAGACGGTGTACGTTCCGCTTCCGACGGTCTGAATCTTTCGCGTCTCCATGGTCAGTAGAGCAGCTCCGGGTCGTTCTCGACCATGTACAGGGTGCGCGCCGCGATGTTCACGGCGTGGTCCGCGACCCGCTCCAGGTCTCGGATCGTCAGCAGTACGCGCGAGACGTCGTCCAACAGCCGCTCGGCGGCCCACGAATCGTCGTCGTTCTGCGCTATCAGGTCTCGGGTGACGGTCTCGCTGGCGTGTTGGCACATCGCGTCAACCTCGTCGTCGGCCTCGGCGATCGCACGACACTCGTCGGCGTCTCGCGCCTCGTAGGCCGCGAGGCTGCGTTCGAGGAGCGCGCGCGCCGCCTCCCCGAGCGCCTCGATTTCCGCGTCGGGCGCGACCGTCCGCGTCGCGGCCCGCGAGTAGTTCGCGAGGTTGACGGCGAGGTCGCCGACCCGTTCGAGGTCGGTGATGATCTTGAACGAGGCGGTGACGAACCGGAGGTCGCCGGCGACCGGCTGCTGGAGCGCGAACAGGTCGACGCAGCGGTCCTCTAACCGCAGGTATGTCTCGTTTATTTCGGCGTCGCCGTCGACGATGTCCCGCGCCAGTGACTCGTCGCGGCGCTCGATGGCATCGAGGCCGTCGTCAAGCCGCTCGACGACCCGATCGCCCATCGCGAGCACGTCGGACCGGAGCTCGTCGAGCGAGTCCTGATAGCGTTCCCGGGGCATGCGATTACCCGAACTTCCCCGTGATGTAGTCCTCCACGCGCTTGCTGCGCGGGTTCTCGAACACCTGGTCCGTCTCGCCGTACTCGACGAGCTCGCCGCCCGTGAGGAACACCGCGGTCTGGTCGGAGATCCGCGCGGCCTGCTGCATATTGTGCGTGACGATGACGACCGTGTACTCCTCCGAGAGGTCGTCGATCAGGTCCTCGATCTTCGCCGTGGCGATCGGGTCGAGCGCCGACGCGGGCTCGTCCATCAGGATGATCTCCGGGTCGACGGAGAGGCAGCGAGCGATACAGAGCCGCTGCTGTTGCCCGCCGGAGAGCCCGAGCGCGTTGTCGTCGAGCCGGTCGCTCACCTCGTCCCACAGCGCCGCGTCGCGGAGGCACCGCTCGACGAGTCGGTCGCGCTCCTCGGCGTCGCTCCGGTTCAACAGCCGGGCGAGGAGGCCCGTGTCGAGGTCGCCGTGCTTCTTTGGCCCGTACGCGATGTTCTCGCGGATCGACTTCGGGAAGGGGTTCGGCGACTGGAACACCATGCCGACCCGCTTCCGCAGCTCGACGAGGTTGACGCCGTCCTGGTAGATCTCCTCGCCGTCGAGGTGGACGGACCCGTCGACGTTCGCCGACTTGATTCGGTCGTTCATCCGGTTGAGACACCGGAGATACGTCGACTTGCCACAACCCGAGGGACCGATCAGCGCCGTGACGCTCTTTTCAGGAATCTCCATCGAGACCCCTTTGAGCGCGTGGTCGTCGCCGTAGTGGACGTCGAGGTTCTCGACGGTCATCTTCGCCTCGCCGGCGAACTCGTACTCGGTCCACTCGTCTTGCGCCTGCTCGTCCGTCTCGCCGGTCGTCGTCGTGAGCGGCTGGTCGGTGTCCGTCGTCGCGGTCCCGGTCTGCGGTTCCGTCTGGGTCTGTGGGTTGGTGTTCTCGCTCATTGGTGATCAGGTGTGTCTGAGCCGCCGCCGGAAGTAGTAGCGCGTCGCGATTCCGATCGCGTAGAAGGAGAGGACGACGACGAGCAGCACGAGCGCCGTCGCCCAGCGGAACTCGTCCGCGTTGCCGACGTTGCTGCTCGCGCCGACACCGGCCGTGATCAGCGCGTACAGCTGGTACGGGAGGGCCGAGGTGGCCTGGAGGAGCTCCGGGTTCGCGACGAACGGCGGCGCCGACGTGAACTGGAAGCCGCCGATGACGTCCGCGGTCTGGGAGCCCGGGACGAACGTCCCGCCGGCCATCGTCAGCAGGATCGGCGCCGTCTCGCCGGCGATGCGGCCGACGCCGAGGATGACGCCGGTGACGACGCCCGGGAGCGCCGCGGGGAGGACGACGCTGCGGATCGTCTGCCACTTCGACACGCCGAGGGCGGCGCTCGCGTCGCGGTACTCGTCGGGAACTGAGAGCATCGCCTCGCGCGAGGTGATGACTACGAGCGGCAGCAGCATGAAGCCGAGCGTGATCATGCCCGAGAGCAGCGACTTCCCGTTGCCGAACCGCGGGATGAGGAAGGCGAACCCGAACAGTCCGAAGACGATGCTCGGGGTGCTCCACAGCCCGTTGGTGGCGACCTCGACGACCTGCGTGAACCGGCCGCGCTCCGCGTACTCGGTGAGGAACAGCGCCGCGCCGACGCCCAGCGGGACCGCCAGCACGACCGCGCCGACGACGAGCCAAACCGTGCCGACGATCGCCGGCAGCACGCCCTGGAAGTCGTTGAACAGGGCGACGCCGTTCATGAGGAACGGAACCGAGACCGGGAGCGCGACCGACACGCCGAAGACCGACATCGTCGGTCCGCTCCCGAGTCCGAACTCGGTGCCGTTCAGCAGGCCGGGGATCCCCTGAACGACCACGAAGGCGACGAGGATGAACAGGAAGGCGACGATGGAGAGCGCGTTCACGTAGACGAGCACGTACGCGCCCATGTGTCGCCCGCGGGCGCCGAAGCCGCCGTACGCCTTCGCCGA
>JAQCNI010000055.1 GCA_028275105.1 Halorubrum sp. | reverse complement strand
GGCGTCGTCGTCGTCGTCGACGAACACCACCCGGTCCCACTCGCTGTAGGAGCCGACGATGTCGCGGTCGGTCTCGGAGACCTCCTGGACCGCGTTCCACTCACAGACGCCGTGGGTGCCGCCGTCCTCGTCCATGTCGTCCCACCAGTTGGCGTCGAACGCGTTCTCGCCGTCGAACTCCTGTGTCCCCGGCGCGAAGTACGAGAGGTCGGCGTCGACGCCCTCCTCCTCGAAGTAGTCGTTCTCCTCGGCGACGTCCTACACGAGTTTCCACGTGAAATATTCGTGCGAGACATTCAGATCTGACATCGAATGCGTCTTGGTTTTATTCGGGGGTATAAATACGGAAACCGACAAGCATCCGCGGTGGACCCCTCTCCGCGCAAGTATTGCGGCCGTCCGGCGGGGGCGTCGTGCGTCCCCGGACCGATACTCCCCGGTGTGGGTGGTTTCGGCGCGGTTCGGGACGGGCAGGCATCGATCGGCTCGTTTCGGCGTCCGGGATACCTACAATTCTTGTCAGTTTCTCGGGTCGCCGGCGACCTCAGTTCCCGCCCGGCGGCGTCTCGATGTCCGCCCGACGCCGCGATCGACTCCCGTTCGTGAGCCGGTCACGCCCACTCGATCCGATCCAGCACCGTCGCCGTCGCGGCCTCGTCGAACCGCATCGGCCGCCGCCACCACGGTCCCTTCCCGGAATCGCTCGACAGGTCCGTGACCAATTGGTTCGCGTCCGCACCCGCGTCCGGCGTGCTTAACGGAAGTACTCGGTCGAAGAGTCCCGAAGCCGCCGGGTCGCCGTCGACGACGACCCGCGCGTCGAACGGGTCGCGTTTCAGGTGGGCGTTCGTCGACACGAGGTCGGCGGCCGCGGGGCGCTCGGGGTCGGCCAGAACCCGATCGATCCGGAGTCCGGCGAACAGGTACGCGCCCCAGTCGGGCGCGAGGTCATCGTCGACGGGGAGGGCATCGTCGATTTCACCGTCGTTGCCTCCGGCCTCCGGACCGCGCCAGTCGGCCGGCCGGAGCGTGAGCGTGGCGTAGAACAACAGCCAGTCGCCGGCCGTCAGGTCGGCGATCGGCCCCGCCTTCACCGCGTACGGGTCCCCGTAGGTCGCGGCGGTCCGACCGTGATCCCCGGGGAACTCCGGGTCCAGATGGACGGGGACGTCGTGGAGTTCCTCGGGAATCGCGAACGGAAGGTCGAGATCGACGTACGTCGGCAGCGGCTCGCCGATCGGGAACTGCTCCGGGGTGAGGGTCGCGGCCGACTCGGGAATCGGGACGTACGCGAACGAGCCATCCGGATACACCGGACCGCGGAACCCCGGTTCGTTCGTGTTGGCGGCGACGTTGACGGCGACGGCCCGTGGTTCGGTCATCCACCGGAAGCCACGGGGTTCAGTCCGCCGTCACGGCGGGTGCGCCGTGATCGATCTCCGTGCCGAGCAGCTCCAGGAACTGTGCGATCCACTCGGGGTGATCCGGCCACGCCTGCCCGGTGACGAGGTTTCCGTCGGTGGTCACGCCGTCGAGCACGTCCGCCGCCGCGAGGATCTGCGGGCCGTGACAGATCGACGCGACCGGGTTGTCGGCCGCGAAGAAGTGCCGCACCGCATCCAGCACCACGTCGTGGCCGCGGAGGTACTCCGGCGCCCGTCCGCCCGGAACGACCAGGGCGTCGTAGTCGGCGAGGTCCACGTCGTCGAAGCCGTGAGTGAGCGCGAAGTCATGTCCCCGCGTCTCCAGGTACGTTTGGTCGCCGCGGAAGTCGTGGATCGCCGTTTTGATGCCGTCATCCGCCTCCTTTTCCGGACGGACCGCGTGGACCTCGTGGCCGACCGCCCGGAGGGCCTGGAACGGGACCATGATCTCGTAATCCTCCCCGAAGTCGCCGACGATCATCAGGATTCGCTTTCCTGTCATGAATATAATATTACGTTTCTGTACGCGCCGAGAACTCATAATATTACTGGCGCGCCTCGGTCGACCGATCACAATCGATCCGGGTTCGGCGGCCGGCGTTCGCGCTTGAACTCGTCGAACCGATCGAGGTCATCGGGGTGGGCGTACTCGATCTCCCGTTCGTCCCCACGGTCGGGCAGTCGTCCGTCCTCCAGCTCCTCGGCGATGTCCTCCCAGCCGGGTTTCACGCGGATGCTCCGCGCCGGCGTGCCCACGACGACGTGGTGGTCCGGGACGTCGCCCTGAACGACGGCGCGCGCGCCGACGACGCTGTTCTCCCCGACTCGACAGCCGGCCCGAACCATCGCGTCGTACGTCACCCGCGCGTCGTCGTCGATCATCGTGTGGAAGTTGCGGACCTCGGTCTGGTCGACGAGGTCGTGGTCGTGACTGTACACGTGGACCCCGTCGGAGATGGAGACGCGGTCGCCGACCGTCAGCTTCCCACGGTCGTCGAGGTGGACGTCATCGTGGATCACGACGTTGTCGCCGATCTCGATGTTGTGGCCGTAGGTGACCGAGATCCCCTTGAAGAAGCGACAGCCGTCCCCGCACTCGGCGAACAGGTGGCCGCCGAGCATCCGGCGAAATCGCAGCGCGAACTCCACGTTGTCGGCCATCGGCGTGGCGTCGAACTGTCGCCAGAGCCACTGGAGGTGTTTCGATCGCTGGAACCGCTCTTCGTTCTTCTCGGCGTAGTACTCCGACTCCAACGTAGCGTTACACGGATTGTACCCCTGGAGGCGGACGCGTTCGGCCTTCGAGACGTCCGCGCCGCTCTGCCATGCCTCCCACCGCTCTCGATCGCCGTGGAGATCGATCAGCGTGTCCCGAACGACGTCGCAGGTGTCCTCGTCCGAGGCGAGTCGCGCGTCGACCTCGTCGATGAACGCCTGAACCGACGCCTCCGCGGCGTCGGGAAGGGACACGTGTCGCTTTGTCATCATCAGCCGTTCGACGGGGTCCCACAAATGGGTTCGGTTGGGCGATGGTTCCGCCGCAACGTTGACGACCGCGCCCGATAAGTGCCCGCGCGCCCAACCCGTTCCCATGCAGCACCGCGAACTCGGGACCTCCGGCGTCGAGGTATCGACGGTCGGCTTCGGCGCGTGGGTCGTCGGCACGGACTGGTGGGGCGATCGCTCCGACGAGGCGGCGGTCGGAATGGTCGAAACCGCGCTCGACGCGGGCGTCACCTACATCGACACGGGCGACGTGTACGGCCACGGCGACAGCGAACGGATCGTCGGCGAGGCGATCGCGGGCCGCCGGGACGAGGTCACGCTGTCGACGAAGGTCGGCTACGACTTCTACGACAACCCCCAAGCGGGTCACGGCGAACTCCCGAAGGAACTGAACGAGGCCTACCTCCGCGAGGCGCTCGACCGGTCGCTCGACCGGCTCGACACCGACTACGTCGACGTCCTCAAGCTCCACAATGCGAACGTCGACGAGGTGACCCCCGAGGTCCGCGACCTCCTCCGCGAGTGGAAGGACGCGGGTCGGGTCCGGGCGCTCGGCTGGGCGCTCGGTCCCTCGATCGGCTGGCTCGCCGAGGGCGACGCTGCCGTCGAGTACGATGAGTTCGACGCGGTCCAGACCGTGTTCAACCTCTTCGAGCAGGAGCCCGGCCGTCACTTCATCGACACGATCCGGGAGACGGGGTCGGACACGTCCGTCATCGCGCGCGTCCCCCACTCCTCCGGCCTGCTCAACGAGCAGGTGACGCCCGACACCGTCCTCGAGGACGGCGACCACCGCTCCCATCGGCCGCGGGAGTGGTACGAGGCCGGCTGGGAGAAGGTGGAGGCGATCCGCTTCCTGGAGGACCCGGAGGCCTCCGACGGCGCCGACGGAACTCGGACGCTGGGACAGGCCGCGATCCGCTGGCTGCTCGCCCACGACGAGGTCGCGTCGGTCACCCCGACGTTCCGCGACGCCGACGACATCGCCGAGTGGAGCGCGGCCGCCGACGTCCAGCCGATCTCCCATGCGGAGTACGACCGGCTCGAGGAGCTGTACGCCGCGAACTTCGACGTCGACCGCGACGACGGGATGGACGTGCTCCGGACCTCCGTCGACGGCGACGACATCGCCGCCGCCGGGCTCGACAAACGCGCCGCCTCCTACTGACCACGTTGCCGGCGCGGACGCGGTCCGCTGAACCCCCACGTTTCTCCTCTAAACCGCACGACTGCGCTTCGATCGCATAATGCGATTTCACTTCCACTACGCCCCGGACGGACGCGAGCGCGACCGACACGGATCCCGGTGTCACTCGTGGACGAGTCGTCGATGGACCCGTCGGTCGCTTGCGGACTGGAAACGACGTCATTGTCGTTCGCTCGGTGGAAAGTGGTGGCTCGGTAGAAACTGATCATCACAAGGGGCTCAGAGGGGGTAACGGGTCGTCATGGCCACCACACACGGGATAACTCGTTAACGGGTATAAACTGCCCGTGATCCACTTTTTCGCGGTCCAGACGATGAGTACATCTCTTTCGGATATGACACTGCCTGAAAAAGCCGGTCGCTGAAGAATGTGTATTGACTACTGGGAATTCTACCAGTCAAATGGTTGTTCCGATAGCCGCGTAAGATACAAAACGCCTATACAGCACGAGCCACGGGCAGTCAGCCGACGTCGGCGATCCGTCGCACGGTGCGCTTGCGGTCGGTCCGGATCCGCTCGGCAAGCGAGGCGATCGACGCCAACGCCGGGTATCGGGGGCCGTCGGTCGACTCGTACAGGTACCCGTTGAAACTCGGGTTGACCCCGTCCGTTGACCCGACTTCGGGCGGGATCGGCGGGTCACGAAGCGACGTCTGCCGGGCGGCGGCGACGGCGTCGCATTCGCCTTCGAGGTCGTTCAGACGCTCCCAAACGTCGATCGAGGCGTCCGCCCGTGCTCCGCGGGGAACCCCTTCGAGGTGTTCGCTGAGCCGGTTCCGCTGCCGGTCGATCCGCGTTAGCGTCGCCTCCGCGTCATCGAGGTCGTCGAGTTCGGCGTTGATGGCGTCCGCGAGCGTCGTCCTCGCCCGCGCCGCCTTTCGACTCCGGTCGACGAGCGCGGACTGTAACCCCGGTGAAAGCGTTCCGTTCGACGCCAGTGACGTCGTCGTGTCCGGCCCCAGCTCCGCCGCGAGGCTCTCCGCGACGGTCTCGTCGTACTCCTCGGTGTAATGTGGTAACGAGACGACGGTGTCGCGGTAGGCGTCGAGCACGCGTCTGAGTCGCGTATCGCCCGATCCGCCGGTGGTCCCGATGGCCCCCGCGCCCCCGGTCAAACGCGCCCCGACGACCGGTCCGTCGCTTGGCGAGCGCGTCGCCTCCGCCGACACCGGCTCGAGCGATGCGATCCGGTCGGCGAACTCCTCGAATGCGTCCCGTTCGTCAGTGACCCGCTGCCGCTCGCGCCGACAGGAGGTCTTCGCCTCGCGGACGTACGCGAACGCGACGAGGGTGGCAAGCCCGAGGAGGACGAACGCGGTGACGACGGCTGGCTCGGTCGCCGCCCCCGCTGCTTCACATCCGAGGCTCGTACATTCCGGGTCGACGGCGGACTCCCGCGGGACCCGAAACGTTACGTCTCCACCTCGATGTGCGCTCATGCGTTTGGTAACACGTCCCGCGTTGAAAACCGTTTTGGCGGCGTCGATCCACCCTCTATTGACCGCCCAATGGCGGTGGATCCGGTCCGATCTTCAGTCGACGACGCCCTCGTCCGTGATCACGGTATCGATCATCCGGACCGGGATCGCGTCGTACCCGGGGTTCTCGATCGTGACGTCCTCGACCGGCTCACGCATCACCTCGACGGCGTCGCGGAAGTCGTTCTCGAATCGGAACTCCTCGATCGTTTTTGCGCCGGAGCCGACCGCGGTCACCGGGACGCCGAGTTCGCGGGCGGTCACGACCAGCGGGAACGACCCGATCCGGTTGTAGTACGTGCCGCCGGTGATACACGTGATCCCGAGAACGACGCGGTCGCAGTCGCGGAGCGCGTACCCCATCGCGCTATCGACGACCATGTGTACGTCGACGCGGTCCATCCCGGCGAGCGCGCGCGCGCTCTTCCGGCCGAGGGTTCGCGGGCGCGCCTCGGTCACGTACACCGTCAGATGGGCTCCGTTCTTCGCGGCGGTCTCTATCGACTCCAGGACCGTCGTCGAGTAGTCGTGAACCAGCAGCGTGTCGCCGTCGTTGATCCGCTCGGCGGCGTTGGCCGCGGCGGCCGCCTTCGCCGTTTCCACGTCGCCGACGACGCGCTCGATCACCTCCTCCAGAAGCTGTTTCGCGTCCTCGACCGTGGTCGGCTCCCCGACGACCGAGCGCTCGACCTCGCGCATCGCGTTGTGGAGGGCGGCGTGGGAGGGATTCGACCGGCGCAATACCCCCGCGTTGTGCTCGACGTCGCGTTCGAACTCGTCGACGGTGACGTACTCGCGGGCGAGCAGTTCCGCGAGCGACTGGGTCGCCTTCACCGCGACCGCCGACGTGCTGTGGGTCTCCATCGCCCGTATCTCGGCGACGGTCTCGTCGATCATATTCCGGAGGTCGGCACCCCGCCTAAAAGGGGTTCCGGGGGTACGTCGTCGGACCATCGCCGTGAGCCGGGTGCCGGAGCCCCTCCTCGGAGACCGGTCGGTCGGTCTCTCCAGTGATCAGACACAATGGTGAATGAGAAACCCGGTCCGTGAAGACGGCGATTAGGATGGGGGTGGAACGGTTGGAGCGGTCCACGTTGCGGTCGACCAGTGAGAGATCGATATTGGCGACGGAGGATCGGTGACGACCTCCAAAGCCCCAGCCGCTCGAGACGACGTCGTTGCTAGCGCGGTGATGACCGCCAAAGCCCCAGCCGCGAGGGCGATGCGTGACGACGCAAGCACCACAGTGAGCGAGTGAAACGAGCGAACGAGGAGCGCAGCGAGTCACGCATCGCCCTCGCGGCTGCCCCTTTGAATCCCACCCCGACCCGCACGGCCCCGCACCTCACGCCTCCCCAGCCTCGTCGCTCGCGCTTGGAAAGCGCTCGCGACTCCCTCGCGCTCGGGTTCGCGCCCGCTGGGCGCTCACGGGCGCGCCACCGCACAACCGGTCGACCCGGTCGACCGCTCTTATCGCTACGTTAACCACGGTAGGAGCAGCACGGAGTACCTGCTGAAGATTTCAACGGGGTGGAGGGAGAGCTCTCGGGGGAAGCATCCCACGATCAGGGGAGGTATCGCACGCTGAGCACGCCCGGCTCCGAACGGATCTCGACGCGGTTCACGCCGAGCCTGGCGGCCCGCGAGAGCGTCCCCTCGCGGTCGTCGATCACGTCCGCCGCCGCGCGCTCGGTCGCGTCCGCGTCCGCCGGCGGGCACACCACGTGTATCTCACCCGTGCCGGCCCGCGGTTCGCGCGTCAACTCGCCCACGGACAGGTCGGCCGCGAGTTCGCGCTCGTGTACCGTCGGCGGCTCCTCGCTCCGTTCGATCGAGAGCTGCCGGCGTTCGGTTACCTCGATCACTCGATAGGTGACCTCCATCGGCGGGTCGGGCGCGACCGTCGCCTCGACCGCGTCGTCGGCCGCCAGCCCGGGGTTCGAGCGCAGCGTGTGGACCTGGCCGTCGTGAACGTCCTTCAGTACCGCCGAGTCCGCGTCCGCGTGGGTGACGAGGAACGTCCCCTCGGTTCGATCGGTCATGGTCGTCGATACGTGGTCGACCCGTTTCGGCGTTTCGAGCCGCAGCGGAGATCCACCGGGGCCGGGCCCGTTATGGGTCCGTCGAGATCGACCCGCGCCGGAGGCCCGCCCGGGGCAGGCCACGTCGAACGACGTCCCGTCCGTTCAGACCGTATCGCCCTCGGATCGGGCCCCATCCGATCGGTCCGGCTCCTCGGCGCCGCGGTGCCGGAACCCAATCCAGAACACGGCCGCGGCGGCGAGCGTAGGAGGGACGACCGCGACGATCGGCGGGAGGGCATAGAGGAGCCCCACGAGAACTGATTCGGTCGGATCCCGGAGCTCCGCCGGCGCGGATATCACCAGCGCGAGGAACAACGACGTGAGAAAGCAGAACCCGGCGAGCCCCAGTCTCCGGTCGTATCCCGCGGCAACGGGGTCGCCCAGGCGGTGGCGACGCGCGACGAACAGGAGCGGCGCGAGCAGCGGCGCAACCGCGGCAAACCCGCCGACCACGTACAACGACCGCGAAAACGTGAACGTCCCGCCCCGGATCCCGGCGGTCTCACCCATCCAGACGACGAGCGCGAGCGTGACGACGACGGCGACGAACGCCGCGGCCAACCCGCCGACGACGCCGTATATCCGCATCGTCCACGACTCCGTCCGGCGGATCGCGTAGGGGATCGCCCCGAACACCCCACGGTAGCTGTCTGTCATTGCCCGTGATACGGTCGACCGCGGATTAAACCTCCCGTCCGCGGTCTTTTGTACCAGTACGCCGGATCGATCGCCGTGGGCCTCTACGACGTGTACCTCGGCATCCGTCATCGCCTCCACGACGGCGACTCGCCGGACCACGTCGCGATCGTCATCACCGAGCGGGACCTGCTCGCGGACGGCGCGTTCGACACGCTCGCGTCGACGTTGCGCTGGGCGTTCGACCACGGCGCGGACCGGGTGACGGTGTCCGTCTCCGTGCTCGACGCGTCAATCGTCCCCTCGCTGACGCGGGAGTTCGAGCGGCTCGACGCCCTGAAGCCGATGGCCATTCGCGGCCCCGACGACACCGATCCCGTGGACGCACCGATCCGAGTGAACGTCGGCCTCGGCGGGAAGGCCGAGTTCGCCGCCGCGGTCCGGGACATCGCTGCCGACGTCGACGCGGGCGAACTGGCGCCCGACACGATAGACGAGTCGGCCGTTGCGGATCGCCTCGTGTTTCCCGCCGAACCGGACCTCGTGATCAAGACCGGGGCCGAGCGGCTCTCCGACTTCGCCATCTGGCAGTCGGTGTACGCGGAGCTATACTTCACGGACGTGAACTGGCGGGGATTCCGGGAGCGGGACTACCTGCGGGCCGTGCTCGACTTTCAGGACCGCCAGCGACGCTTCGGTCGGTGATATCGACCGAACTCATCGGATGAGCCCGAACAGAAGCGTGAACATCGCGAGGGCCCCAACCGTCGAGAGCAGCGGGACGACGTTCTGTAGCACGACGATCCGGGCGGTCGTCGACGGGTCGAACAGGTCCGACGCGGGGAGGTCCTCGGGGTCCTCCTCGCCGATCCCCGCCACCTCGTCGCCGGGGTCGTCGGCCCCGAGCGCGCTGACGGAGACGTTCGTCTCGGCGCCGCCGCGGATCCCCTCGCCGACGGTGGTCGTCCGGGTCGCCCGCCCCCAGCCGAGTCCGACGATCGACATCGTGGCGATGATGACGAACGACGCCGGGATCCCGATCGCCGAAAGCCCGACGACGATCACCGAGGAGACGACGGCGACGACGATGGCGGCGGTCAACGGCAGCTCCGTGATGTCGTTGCCGAGGGTGTCGAGGGTGCGTCTCGCGATCGTGAACGCGCCGACCGCCACGGCGGCGCTCCCGAGCAGGATCATGGGGTTCATTTCGACGCCGGCGCCGACCAGCGGCGCGATCGCGTTCGCGATGTTCGACGTTCCCGAGGAGAATGCCATCAGGCAGCCGATGGCGACGACGACGACCGCGCCGCCGACCTCACGGCGGGTCGTGTTCGGCCCGGGAACCGGCCGCGGGACGGCCCCGGACCGGTCAAGTTGGAGGAGGGGGCCGTCGGTGGTCTCGATCGCGACCCACCGGTTGATCCGGGGATAGAAGTACCGCCCGATGACGCCGGAGACCCAGAATCCGATGATCGGCGCGACGATCCACCAGACCGCGATCTCACCCATCACGACCCAGTCGAGGCTCCCCGTGGCGACGCCGAGTCCGGCGATCGCGCCGACCGCCGTCATCGACGTCGACGCCGGCACCCCGTAGTAGTTGCCGACGAACAGCGCCCCGCCGATGAAAAAGAGGAGGACGATGCTCGTCTGAAGCGTGAACACGCCGGGCTGCGTGACGAGGTCCTCGCCGAGCGTCGTGACGACGCGACGGCCGAGCGTCCCCGCGCCGATGAAAAAGAACACCGACATCAGCCCGGCGGCGGTGGCCTTGGAGATCACGCCCGACCCGACCGCGGGACCGAACGCCGGCCCCGTCGTCGCGCCCCCGACGTTGTATCCGACGAACGCCGCGACCGCGATCCCGACGACGAGGAGTGGGTCAACCATTCGTTCGAACGAAGCGCGCTCAAACCATTAAGCCGTCCGTTTCGGACGACTCGTGGCGTCGATATCCGGCCCCTCGGCGGTCGATCCCGTCGGCCGTGGCGGCCCCACCCGGCCACAGCACCGGTCCGTTCGGTCCGTGATGACGGTTCATACTCCCCTGCGACGGCGGCCGTTTCCAAAGGTCTTTGCCGTTGCCTGTCAAATCGAACGTTGATGGACGATGTCGCGCGGGCGCGCGACGCCGCACGCGAGGCGCTCGCGGACGTCGAGCCCGATAGGCTCCATGAGACCCTCGACGACCGGCTCGTCGATGCGGCGGTGACCCCCGGCGTGCTGGCGCTCGTCACCGCCCGCGCACTCGATACCGACGTCAGCCTTGACGCCGTCGTCGACCGAGCGGCCGGAGTCCAGCTCGTGTACGAAGGGCTCCGACTCACGCGCCGGCTCGCTCACGAGGAGCCGTGGGCGACGACGCGGACCCGCCGAACCGACATCGACGCCGACATGGACGTCCTCGCCGCCGACGTGCTCGTCTCCCGCGGGTTCTCGCTGTTGGCGCACACGGGCGCGGCGGCCGCCGCCGTCGAAGTCGTGCGGGCGTTCGGCCGGGACCAGACGCGTCGCGACCGGGAGGGAACCAATCCCGCCGAGGCCGCGGGGCTCGACCGGAACCTCGAGGTCGACGCGCTCGAGCTCGCGGTCGTCGCGGGCACCACCGCCGTCGGCGGGGATCCCCCGTCGGAGCTGCTCGAATACGCCCGCGAACTCGCCACGGACTACGACGGGGAGTTCCCGCCGCCGGGACGCGCGCTTCCCGAGGCGACCGCAGACCACATCGCCGACATCTCCGAGCGGGCGGTCAGCGCGCCGGACCGCTGACCGTCCGTGGACTCGGCGACCGCGAGGCCGATCCGCCGCGTCTCGGGGCCGATCCCGACCCGGATCGAAACCCCTAAAGTCGGTTCCGGTCAACGAATGACCGCGTGCCTGGGTAGCTTAGCGGTAAAGCGCGTCCTTGGTAAGGACGAGAGCCCGGGTTCAAATCCCGGCCTAGGCTTTCCGGCGTCTCACGGCATCTCGCGCTATTTTACGGCTCTCTACGAGGAGAAATGAAAATGCCAGAGAAAGCCCGAAAACACTACACGGCTATTCCAACGCCGTCTTGCGATTCGCATAGTTGTCAGGACACCATAACGTATACGTTCGACTCGGTATCCAACTGGGGTGAATGTTCGTGAGTAACCGAACTGACCCACTCTCACACATTCCGGATACCCTCAGTACCACCAACGCGAACATTACGCCACCTGAGCCTATCGAGTTTGACTTTCCGCTTGTCAGTCAACGCTCGGAGGCTGACCTCGAAGAGTTCGGTCTGAATATGATTGATGACTACCGTGACTTCAAGCGAGAGGT
>JAQCNI010000049.1 GCA_028275105.1 Halorubrum sp. | reverse complement strand
TGAGAAATTCTCGTGCGATCGGGATCGTATACGTCGGAAACAGCCGTGAATGAAGAACTCTGTTCGTCTGTGGATCGACAGCAGCGTACAGCCAGTACTGCTCGTCGTTGATCCGGATCGCTTTCTGATCGACCGCAACGCGATCCGGGTTCTCACCATCAGCTGGCTGTAGATCGGCTTTCTGCACCCAATTGTGGACAGCAACACGACTTCGATTGACACCCAACTCCTCAAGAAAAATAACTGTATTCGAAAGTGATAATCCAGCGAGATGGTGGCGAATACCCTTTTCAATGATCTCGCGGGGTGTCCGCTCTCGCTCCACAAACTCCAAGTCGATCCACTCGGTAGACTCGGTGAGGCGAGCGATTTCTGGTATAGGCACTAGAACATCGCTCCGCCTCATCCTTAACTTAACACCGCGGTACAAAATCCACGCCGGAGTGGCTCGGTCCTTTGGGCGGGGCATTGGGTTTGGGCTTGGGCTTACGTTCCTCGGCATCCTCTTTTTCCCACTCCTCGGCTTTGGTGGTTATCAGCGTAGAGGACGCACCCTCCGACGTGAAACGAAGGTCGATCAATAGTGTATCGGAGACACCGCACGAGATACGGAGGATGTGGTCAGCACACGAGCTTCGTTATTTTCTCCAAATGGACCCTGAATTAGCCGATAGAATGCGCCTGCCTGGTGACGGAGTACGGATCGGATAACGGCAAGTCGACCAGCATGGACTCGTTGTGAACGCGGAAACGACCGCCAAAGCCCCAGCCGCGACGGCTCACGGCTTCGCCGTTCGCCAGTCGAGGGCTCCCTTCAGTCGCCCTCGCACGGCTCGCGTGACTCGCTGCGCTCCTCAGTCGCTCGTTTCACTCGCACCTCGTGCCGTTCGCGACGCCCTCGCGCTCGGGTTCGCGTCCGTCGGACGCTCACCGGAGCGCGCCACCGCACCACCGATCGGCCGTTCCCCCGAGCGTACTGGGCGATTCAAGCGGACAACGAGTGAGTGTGCGAACCCTTCCGTGACACCCGATACGGTGGCGACGCCGTGAGAAGGAGACGGCAGCTATTCGGATCGTGCCTTCACTCTCTGCTCGAACTTCTCCCGGACCTTTTCCACCTTCGGTTGTGCGTGGAGGGTACAGTAGGCATCGTTCGGGTTTTTTTCGAAGTAGCTCTGGTGGTACTCCGCGGCCTCGTAGAACGTCCCCAGGCGCTCGAGTTCGGTGACGACGGGGTCATCGGACGCCTCGGCGAGGGCGTCGATGTACGCCGCCGCCCGCTCGTACTGCGACTCGTCGTGGGCGAGCACGATCGACCGGTACTGGCTGCCGACGTCGGGTCCCTGCCGGTTCAGTTGCGTCGGGTCGTGAATCGTGAAAAACGCCTCGAGCAAGTCGTCGTAGCCGACGAGGTCCGGGTCGTACTCGGCCTGAACGACTTCGGCATGACCCGTGTTCCCGGAACAGACTGCTTCGTAGCTCGGGTCCTCAACGTGGCCGCCGGCGTACCCCGAGGTCACCGACTCAACCCCGTTGAGCTGTTCGAGCGCCGCCTCGACACACCAGAAACAGCCGCCGCCGAACGTCGCCGTTTTGCGCGATTGTGACATACCGCTAAGTAGGGACTCCGGACGTATAACGGGGACGGCCGACCGGGATCCTTCGGGCGGTTGGGATCGCCTCGGTCGGGCGGGACTCACTGCGGCGCTCGACGGGCAGCTTCGCGACCGGTTTGACTGGAACCCGGCGCCGCAGTCGTTCGACGACGTCACCGCGGAGCGCGTGCTCGACAACTTCCGGGCGGTCGTCAGTCGTGCCGGAAACACCGCGTCCCGGTGAACGCCATCGCCATTCCGCAGTCGTCGGCCGCGTCGATCACGTCCTCGTCGTTGACCGAGCCCCCGGGCTGGATCACGGCCTCGATGCCGGCGTCGGCCGCCTCCTCGATCGCGTCCGGGAACGGGAAAAACGCGTCCGACGCCATCACCGCGCCCTCGGCCGACTTGCCGTCGGCGTCCTTCTCGGCCTTCATCGCCGCGAGCGTCACGGCGTCGACGCGGGACACCTGGCCCATCCCGACGCCGACCGTCTCGGTGCCGGTCGCGAACAGGATCCCGTTCGATTTGACGTGTTTGAGCGTTTTCCAGGCGAACAGCATCGTTTCGACCTGTTCGTCGGTCGGCTCGCGTTCGGTGACGACCTCGAGGGTCGCCGTGGTCGGCGACTGTCGGTCCCGTTCTTGAACCAGCCGCCCCCCGACGATCGACTTCTCGACGAGTCGTTCGGAGAACCGGTCCTCGCCGTCGCCGAGCGGGCCGACGTCGAGCACGCGGAGGTTCCCCGTCTCCCGAAGCACGTCGAGCGCGCTGTCGGTGTAGCCGGGGGCGACGACGACCTCCTTGAACGATTCCGCGATGGCCTCGGCGGTGTCGGCGTCACAGGGTCGGTTGAGCGCCACGATCCCGCCGAACGCCGACTTCGCGTCGGTCCGAAGCGCCCGGTCGTACGCGTCGGCGAGGGCGTCGGCGGTCGCACAGCCAGCCGGATTCGTGTGCTTGATCACGGCCGCGGCGGGGTCGGCGAACTCCTTGGCGAGCCCGAGCGCGGCGTCGGCGTCGTTGTAGTTGTTGTACCCCATCACCTTCGCGCCGGGGTTCAGTTGGTCGGCGCCGACGACGCTCGCCTCCTCGCACGCGGGGTCGGCGTACAGCGCCGCGTCCTGGTGCGGGTTCTCGCCGTACCGGAGCGACCCGGCACGGTCCTCGGAGACGAGCCGACGGGCCGGGAAGGCCCCGCCGGTGTCGCCGTCGATCCGGACCGCCTCGGGACCCTCGTCACCCTCGACGACTTCGGCGCTCCCCTCGGCGAACCACCGGATAGCACGGGGGTACGCGGTGAACTCCGCCTCGTTGCGGACCCGATCTTTCAGCGCCGCGGCGTCATCGTCCCCGTACACCGGCACGGGTTCTTGGGTGACTATCGGCCCGTCGTCGACCGCCTCGGTGACGACGTGGACGGTACACCCCGTCGTCCGGACGCCCGCGTCGAGAACCTGCTCGTGAGCATCCATACCGGGGAACGCCGGCAGCAACGACGGATGGACGTTCAGCGTCGGCGGCACGGCGTCGAGGAATTCGTCGGTGAGCACCCGCATGTACCCGTCCAAACAGACGAGATCAAAGTCGTACGCCGACAGTCGGTCAAGGATTCGGCGTTCGTGGGATCCGCGCGCCTCCTCCTCGTCGCGGACGACGACCTCCGTCGGGATCCGTCGTTCGGCGGCGGCTTCG
Organism: Halorubrum sp.; assembly: GCA_028275105.1. Classification (GTDB taxonomy): domain Archaea; phylum Halobacteriota; class Halobacteria; order Halobacteriales; family Haloferacaceae; genus Halorubrum. The sequence continues at coordinate 9,896 of JAQCNI010000049.1, read as the reverse complement.
AGGACCGGCGCCCCCTCGCGGTTCGTCAGGACGACCGACAGCTCCGCGCCGCCCGGCGCGGCGTCGGCGATGTGTCGCAGGTTCCGACCCCGGTTGCTGGCGAGTCCGGCGATTTTCATGATCGATCCTCCGACCGGTCGCGTATATCGATTGCGGTCGACCCCTCACTAATATCCACGATCGCGGATACTACAACGCCAAAAGCGTCCCCGACACGCACTTGCTATACACTTCTGTGGATTCAACGCGATCACCCATCGATACGCTTTTGCGCGTTCCGCGGGCAGTCGCTGGCATGACCGACGCCGACGAGACGACGTCCGCCGAAAGCGAGTCGGACGGTCCCGATCCGGCAACTGACGATCCCGATCCGGCGACTGATGACCCGATCCCCGGACTCCCGCGATCGGATCCGCTCGCTGCCGTCTCTCCACTCGACGGTAGATACGCCGGCCGTACGGCATCCCTCGCGCCGTACGCGAGCGAGGCGGCGCTGATGCGCGCCCGGACTCGCGTCGAGGTCGAGTACCTGATCGAACTGGCCGCGCTCGACGCGACCCCGATCACGCTCGACGCCGACGCGGTAGCCGCGCTTCGCGACCTGTATCGGTCCTTCTCCGGCGAGGACGCCGAACTGATCAAGGCCCTGGAGGTCGACGGCGCGGCGGGGTATTCCGCGACCAACCACGACGTGAAGGCCATCGAGTACTTCCTCCGGGTTCGGCTGACGGAGTTGGCCGGAGCCGACGCGTCGGGTGATGAGACGAGCGGTGACGGCGCGGCATCGAACGACGGAACGGCCGGCGGCGCCCCGATCGACGACCCCGAGGCGCTATACCCGTGGATCCACTTCGGGCTCACGAGCGAGGACGTCAACAACCTCGCCCACCGGCTGCTCGTGAAGCCGGCCATGACCGCGGTGATCGTCCCCGCGATTCGGGCGGTTCGGGACGCCCTCGTCGACCTTGCCCACGAGCACCGCGACACCCCGATGCTCGCGCGGACACACGGCCAGCCGGCGACCCCGACGACGTTCGGCAAGGAGATGGCCGTGTACGCGGCCCGGATCGGCCGTGCGCTCGGCCGCGTGGCGGCCGCCACCGACGACCTCTCCGGAAAGCTCGCCGGCGCGTCGGGGACGTACGCCGCCCACGACGCCGCCTACCCCGACGTCGATTGGGAGGCCGTCTCGCGGTCGGTGGTTACGGAGTTCGGACTCGACCACACGCCGCTTGCGACGCAGGTAAATCCATGTGACGACCTCGCCGCGCTGTTCGACGCGCTTCGGGGCGTCAACAACGTCCTCCTCGACCTCGACGTCGACATGTGGCTGTACGTCTCCGACCGATACCTCGGCCAGCGGACGGTCGACGGCGAGACCGGGTCGTCGACGATGCCCCACAAGGTGAACCCGATCGACTTCGAGAACGGCGAGGGGAACCTCTCGAAGGCGAACTCGGACCTGACGTTCCTCGCCGACTACGTGACGCGCTCGCGGCTCCAGCGCGACCTCTCCGATTCGACCGTGAAACGCAACGTCGGGGCCGCGTTCGCGCACTGTCTCATCGGCTACTCGAAGACCGTGGACGGGCTCGCGACGGTCGTCCCGAACGAGGTCGTCATGCGCGAGGCCCTGGCGGACACCCCCGAAGTGATCGGCGAGGCGGTCCAGACGATCCTCCGACGGGAGGGTGACACCGACGCCTACGAGCGCGTGAAGGAACTCACCCGAGGCTCGCGGGTCACCCTCGACGACTTCCGGACGCTGTTCGACGACCTCGACGTCGACCCGGCCGTCCGCGAGGAGCTACACGGGCTCACGCCCGCGGGATACACCGGGATCGCGGCCGACCTCGCGGACGGTGTGGCCACCGCCGCCGCCGACGCCGACATCGACGACGACGCCGCCGACGCCGACGCCGACATCGACGACGACGCCACCGACGACGCCGATACCCGAGGGTAACCCTTCTCCGACCGCTTAGAAACAATCCATCCTCGAGCCGAGAACGTAACCGTTTTTTTCCGAGCCGCCGGCCGGATCCCCATGGTCTCCCTCCGTGAGCCCTCCTCCGTTCCGGTCGTCGGCGTCGTCGCCGACCGTCGGACGTACGCGAACCTGGCGTACCTGCTCGTGGCCGCACCGCTCGGTATCGTCTATTCGATGACGCTCACCTTCGGGATCGTGTTCGGGACCCTCCTCTCGGTCGTCGGCGTCGGGGTCGCGGTCCTGTTCGCGACCCTGATCGGGTCACGGCTCCTCGCCGAGGTCGAGCGCCGGCTGGCGAACGCGGTGTGGTCGCTCGACCTCCGGCGCCCGGACGACGTCCCCGACGACGCCGACGGGATGCTCGCGCTCGTGAAGGGGTACGTCGACGCGTCGTCGACGTGGGCGGGACTGGGCTTTCTCTCGTTGAAGCTCTGGATAGCCGTCCTCGCGGTGTTCCTCCTGATCGGGCTCACCACCGTCCTCTCGCTCGTCGCCGCCCCGATCCGGTACCCGTACGACGTGGAGTTCGGGACCGTCAATGGCGAGCCGGTCACGTGGACGATCGACACCCTCCCGGAGGCGGCCCTGGCGGTGCCGGTCGCGCTCTGCGGGCTCGTCGTCGTCCTCCACGCGTCCAACGCGGTCGCGTACGTCGCCCGGCGGATGGCCGTCGGGCTCCTCGGCCGCGGCCGGACCGATGGGTGATGGGACCGACCGACTCACTCGTCCGGATCGACGAACTCGACGAGCACTCCGCCGGTCGACCCCGGGTGGAGGAAGGCGATCTCGTTTCCCCACGCGCCGGGTCGTGGGTCCTCGTCGACGAGGTCGATCCCGAGTTCACGGGCGCGGTCGAGCGCCGCACTGACGTCGTCGGTCGCGATCGCGACGTGGTGGATCCCCCGTCCCTCACGGTCGAGGTACTCGGCGATCGTGCCGTCCTCCATCGGCTCCAGCAGTTCGAAGTATCCGCCGTCGTCGAGTTCGAGGAAGGCGAGACGCAATCCGTCGAACGTCTCCTCGTAGACGACCGGCGCGCCGAGGAGGTCGCCAAAGATCCCGGCGAGTGCCGTGGCATCCCGCGTGGCGATTCCGAGATGGTCGAAGCGCATACGCCACGGATCGAGCGCCCACGACTTATAACGACCGAGCGGGGATCGGTTCGCATCCGTTCCCGGCCGGGATCCAAAGCTTTGCGTATCGGCCGCGAGTAGCGGCGACCAACTCCACCAGTGAGCGACTCACAGACCAACGCGTCGACGGAACAGATGACGTCACGGAACATCCTCGGCTCGCTGATCGAGAGCGGGCTCCACGAGATGAACCGGGAGCGGTCCGGGCTGCTGCTCTCGGGGATATCGGCGGGGCTCGACATCGGGTTCGGTCCGCTGATGATGGCGGTGGTTTTGACCCTCTCGCCGGAGGGGTTCGGCGACCTCACGACCGAACTGCTGTTGGCAAGCGTCTACTCCATCGGCTTCATGTTCGTGATCTTGGGTCGCTCGGAGCTGTTCACCGAGCACACGACGCTGGCCGTGATTCCGGTCCTCGACCGTCAGGCGTCGATCCCCCAGTTGGGGCGGCTCTGGGTGCTGGTGTACGTTGGGAACCTTCTCGGTGGCCTGTTTTTCACCCTCCTCGTAATCCTGTTGATGCCGGAACTCGGCGTCGTCGCACCCGAGTCCTTCGAAACGATCGCCCTGAAGCTCGTCGACCACGACCTCCCGTGGCTGTTCGTCGGCGGCGTCTTCGCCGGGTGGCTGATGGGACTGCTGGCGTGGCTCGTGACGGCGGCACAAGATACGACCGCCCGGATCCTTCTCGTGTTGATCGTCACCGGAACGATCGGCCTCCTCCACCTCCCGCACTCGATCGCCGGCAACGTCGAGGTGTTGTTCGGGCTGTTCGTCTCGCCGGCCATCACGCTGGGCGACTACGTCGGGTTCCTCGTGCTGGCGACGATCGGCAACGCGTTCGGTGGCGGGGTGTTCGTGGCGCTGTTGAAGTACGGCCACGTCGTCCGCGGCGCGGACTGAGCGCGCTTCGGAACGGAACCTCCCGGCGCGAATCTCCCACCGCGAACCTTCCAGCGACCTATCTTCCCGGCTTATACTCGCCGAACTCGTCGCGGAACACGTCGCTGACCTCCTGAACGGTGGCGTACGCCTTCACCGCGTCGACGACGTGGGGCAACACGTTCTCCCCGCCACGGGCCGCCTCCCGGATGGCCGAGAGCGCGGCGTCGACCGCCTCGTCGTCGCGGTCGGCCTTCACCTCTCGAAGACGGTCACGCTGCTGTGACTCCTGTTCGGGGTCGACCTCCTCGAGGTCCATCTCGGGGTCCTCGTCAACCTCGTACTCGTTGACGCCGACGATCACGCGGTCGCCCGCCTCGATCTCCTCCTGACGCTCGAAGGCGACGTCCTGGATCTGTCGCTGGACCCACTGGCTCTCGACGGCCTCGAGCATCCCGCCGCGGCGGTCGACCTCCGCGATGATCTCCCGGGCGTCGTCCTCGATCCCGTCGGTGAGACTCTCGACGTAGTACGACCCCGCAAGCGGGTCTATCGTGTCGGCCGCGCCCGATTCGTGGGCGAGGATCTGCTGGGTTCGGAGCGCGGTGCGAACGGACTGTTCCGTGGGGAGCGCGAGCGCCTCGTCCTTCCCGTTCGTGTGGAGGCTTTGGGTGCCGCCGAGTACGGCGGCCAGCGCCTGATACGCGACGCGAACGACGTTGTTCTCGATCTGCTGGGCGGTCAGCGTTGAGCCCCCGGTTTGCGTGTGGAACTTCAGCCGTTTCGACGCGGGGTCCTCCGCGTCGAATCGATCGTCCATGATCCGCGCCCACAGCCGGCGGGCCGCGCGGAACTTCGCCGCCTCCTCGAACACGTTGTTGTGGGCGTTAAAGAAAAAGGAGAGCTGCGGGGCAAAGTCGTCGACGTCGAGGCCGGCGTCGAGGGCGGCTTCCACGTACTCGATCCCGTTCGCGAGGGTGAACGCCACCTCCTGGGCGGCCGTCGAACCCGCCTCGCGGATGTGATATCCCGAGATGGAGATGGTGTTGAAGTTCGGCACCGCCTCGGCGCAGAACTCGAACACGTCCGTGATCAGCCGCATCGACGGCTCCGGCGGGTAGATGTAGAGGTTCCGCGCGATGTACTCCTTCATGATGTCGTTCTGGATCGTCCCCCGGAGCTCCGTGCGGTCGACGCCCTGGCGGTCGCCCATGGCGACGTACATCGCGAGCAACACCGCCGCTGGCGCGTTGATCGTCATCGACGTGGACACCTCATCCAGCGGGATGCCGTCGAACACCGTCTCGAAGTCGTCGAGGGTGTCGACGGCGACCCCCGAACGACCCACCTCGCCCTCGGCCATCGCCGCGTCCGAGTCGTACCCCATCTGCGTCGGGAGGTCGAACGCCATCGAGAGCCCCGAGGAGCCCTCGTCGATGAGGTAGTTGAAGCGCTCGTTCGTCTCCGCGGCGGTGCCCATCCCGGCGTACTGGCGCATGGTCCACAGTCGCCCGCGGTGCATCGTCGAGTAGACGCCGCGGGTGTACGGCTCCTCGCCGGGGAACCCGACGTCCTCGCGGTAGTCGTGATCGGCGAGGTCAGCGGGGGTGTACAGCGGGTCGACCGACTGCCCGCCGGTGTCAGTGGTGAACGATTCCGTCCGTTCTCCGAACCGATCGACCGTGTCGCCGTAGGAGCTCTCCTCCCAAGCGGCCTTCGACTCGCGGATCGCGGCCAGTTCCTCGGGGTCGTACATTGCTATCTCGGTCGGCCGAGCGGGACTTAACACTTTTGCGGCACGGGACCACCGTGTTGGTGTACCGGAAACTCACGGTCGCGTTAAGTTAGAGGTTGAGGCGTTCGACTTCAGAGCGTTATGACCAAAATCGAACGCCTCAGCGAAGGTGTCGCGTGGATTGCGTTGTCATTTGTGGAGCGAGATTGAACGCCGCGCCGGGCGGTTGAAGAGAGAATTTGCTGTCAGTTGACTGGTATGTCACTTTGAGAGCTGAGTAAATTTCTCGAGAAGTATGGGATCGATCGGAGTCACGTTGCTATTCACGACTGGGTTGATAAATCAGATCTACGGCCGATTTCGACCGTTTCCGAGGATCAACTCGCGGTTGACGGAAAGATGATCCGTCTTCACGGTCAGCAGTTCTAGCTGTACGGCGCGGTCGATCCGTACACGAACGAGGTCCTTCACGTGAGCCTCTATTCGACCGCAAATAAACAAACGACGCGATGGTTTCTGACCGAGCTACACCAGCGCTACCAGCTCGACAACGCGACGTTTCTCGTCGATGGCGCAGACTATCTTGGACGCGTTCTTGCTGAAGACGGCTATCGATTTAAACCAACCTCCTCAAGCCAGTCGAACTGGGCCGTGAGTTCCTTTCGCCGTTGTCGTTTGATGATCGTTGAATCAAGTACATCTCCGATGATCGCAACATCGAGTGCGAACTCCGTCCTTGCCATCACCTCACTCCCGTTGGGAGCCGGTGTGACAGTGTACGCCGTTCGCATTTCTTCGAAGATGCCGTCACGCTGTTCGTAGGCGAGGTCGGCTTCGGGACGGTCAACGAGCTCGAGTGTGAGTTCGATAGTCGAAAACCCCATATCGTTCGCGACGCAGACTGTTTCGCCATCACTGAGAACCTCGTCGAAACCTGATGCTCGCATAAACTGATCGAGCCGGTTCATCGATTCGCGGACGTCGGTCGGTGACGCGTCAATTGTCCGTGAAAGCGTCACCGAATTCATGAATCGGGGTTCTTTTTGTAAACCGTCCGAGATACTAGTATTGAGTTTGTGAGCATTCGATGGTTTATTCCACGAGTCCGTCTCGGTTACTGTACGTTACGAACGTGTTCGGCTGAGAGACCATCCCTCTTCACGACCGTCACCGATCCGAGAGATGGTTACTAACGACGCAGTTTCGGAGACGGACTGATTCGGAGAGTGAGACTCCGCATCGCAGTACCGACCACGCGGTATCTGTGCTCCAGAGGACCAGCCCTTTCAGAACGGAGCGTCCGTCGATCCACGACTCGGCCCCTCGTTCTCCATCGACCGTTCCATCGGATTCGACCCGATTTCGGTGCTACCCTCCGGGTTGGCGGTCACGTCTCCCGTTTCGAGATACGTCTCCTCGAGTTCGGCGAGCTGCTCGCTAATCGCCTCACTCTGGTGGTGCATCGGTGCTGCACGGACGCGGACGAGGTCGTACTCGTGCCGGTCCGAGAGCCCGTTCCATGCTCGGAACGATCCGATCGTCAGCGTGTGGGTCTGCGGACAGAACGGCGTCGTCGGCGTGAACTCCGCGCGGAGCACGCGGTCGACGTCCGCCGTCGCAACGCGGGCGGCATCCTCATCGTGGGCGACGAGTTCGGCTTCGAACCGTTCGTGGTCGGCTGCCGTGTCGTCGAATACATCGGGGCCTGTCATGGTAGATCACGCTGGACGCGCGCGAGAGCGCGCCTCACGCCTCCTGGCGCGCACAAACAGCCACGGCTGCTGGGACATCTACTCGTCCCACAGGGCTGCGATCCGCTCTTCGATCTCGTCAAGGACGAGTGTCAGTACGTCGCGGTGGTCGGTCGGCCAGGAGGCGTCGTCGCCGGGCGTCGGGGCGGTCGGTGGGGGATGAAAATGGTCTCGCGTATTGTGGGGATTCGGGTGACGATCCCACCGGCACTCCCAGGCGCGCTCCGGATGCACCTCTCGATAGTGGAGTTTGAAGTCGTCATTCGTGTACCAGCGCACAGTAAGCGTCGCCTCGTCCACCGTCGCTGGATAGTACGGCGACGCGAACACAACACGGAGTTCGAGATGGTCGCTGGCGTCCGTGATAGTCGCTTGTTCGACTTGGTTCGTGGCCTGGAGACGTGTCTGTAGAAACTCGATGATCGGACGGTCAATGGGGGCAGGGCTGCTCCCATCGCCAGCTGGCGGCACCATCGCTGGTCCTACCCGGTGGCCTGTTCGCCGTCGGCGCCGGCGCGTTGCTGGCGGGCGCGTTCGTAGCGCTCACGTTCTTCCCGCGCGGTCGCCCAGTCGGCGAGGGCACTGTACACGTCGTCGATCGTCCGCTCGTCACTCGCCTCCGCCACAGCGACGGCGTCGACCGCAGCAGGTGTCGCGGCATCGTACGCGTCCTCGTAGTCGGTAATTCGCGTCGTCAACTCGCGGACGCGTGCCTGTAGTTCTTCGACGGAGTGTTCGGCGGCGAGCTGGTTGATGCGTCGCCACTCGAAGTACGCGTCATTCCGTTCGTAGGTGGCCGGATGGCCGTCGTGACGCGTGACAATACCGAGGTCCGCGAACCAGCTGAGGTACTTCCGGGCGGTCTTCGGATCACAGTCGACACGATCCGCGATGGCGCTCCCCGTCGCTGACTCGCGGGTCTGGAGGATGGTCCCATAGATGCGCTGTTCGACGTCGTCACCGCTAAATGGGTCATCGAAGGAGGGGGGATCGTCCGTAGACGCTGAATCGGCCATACGTGTTCTTGCGACGCTACGGATATAGTTCTTACTTTGGGGAATAGTATCCTGTTTCGGCAGCACTCCCGGGTATCTCTCGGTCGGTGACGGGAGAGTCATCTGTTGACATCCTCTCCGACCTGAAGGGCGAAGATTCCCACGGCACCGCACCGCTGGGTTGGGATATTTACGGTTTGTAGCGACCTCGAAGGGCGGCTACTGGCTGTGCCAATCAGCCGTTACTCCTCTCCCGGCATGGGATTCAGAGGTACTTGTACTGTCTGCATCCCGAAATCCAAGCACAGAAAGGGATGCTTTCTGCGTGGAATCGAGGAATCCCGATATTGTCCAATTAAGTGGGCGGACAGGCCGCCTCGGTTACCTGTTAGTATGACGATCACTCACTTAACGTATCCGTCGAAACGTCAAACGCAGTTCGTGTGGAGTTTGTCGGATTCATCCCCGCGCTGAAGCGCGAGGCTTTCTCCTCGAACTTCCGTAACCAACAACCGCCGCGGATTCCCGGGGCTGCTGGTTAATATGGTCGAGTCAGAGCAGCTGTAGTTCTCGAGTCGGCTTGACGGTGGACGTATCTGGGTCGTTGATCGGCACGTCGTGACTGTGATCAGCTGCCAGCGACGACCGAATGAGTCGGGTGATGAGATCCTCGCGAACAACCCACCGGCTGACCGCCGTCCCGTGCCACCCTAGCCGCTCATCGTAGTGGTGTTTCCGGAACGGTTCTCCGACGTCGTTGACGGCGATGAACTGCGTTCGCTTCGCCCCCACACGTTCCTGGAGACGTACTCTGCACGGACCTCCTCGTGGGTGAATTCGATGAAGAGACACTCGACGAACGTCACGACCGACTCGTTAGTCCAGTTATTATGACACATCGCTTTCGTTGCCGGTAGTTCTTGGCGTTAGGTGTTGGTTTCTTGATCAACACTTATAATGTTGGGTGTTGTCTCAACTCATACGGGATAGTTCAGGGGCCTTCTTCCAGTACACGCACGTCGAAGCCGGGCTCGCCGAGAGCGTCGTGCTCCGGCCGACCGATGCCACCGAGACGTACCCCTCAGGTTGGAAGTACACGCTCCACCTGGGCACCCTCGAAGACCTGACGCTCGTCCGGTACGACAACGCTCACGAGGACATGAAAGGCCACGAACTCCACACTGCGGCCGGCGACGGCGACGACGTCAAGTTCCCCGGGATGGAGGAACGCCTCGTCGAGTTCTGGGCGAGCGCGGACGAGTACTGGGACGCCGCCGGCGGCGACCCGCCGCGGCCGTACTGACTGCACACCGACCACCGACACACGACCATGACCACGCTCCATATCACCGTTGGCGACCGAGCACAGCTTCGCGAGGACGCCCTTGAGTTCGTCCAGGCCGCTGAGGC
>JAQCNI010000046.1 GCA_028275105.1 Halorubrum sp. | reverse complement strand
TACTTTTTGGTCTCGGCTATGAACCGTGGCGAACACCGAGTCAACCGCCAGTTCTCCACGCACAGTGTGTGGTACGGTAGTTTGCGGCTTAAATTGTCGGATTCATCTGGTGGCTAAAGCCACCAGTATTCTCCTCGATTCTGTATAATTAAGTGAATGAGGTTAATTTAGATTGACATGGCAAGCCGACGTAATTTTCTGGCTGAAATCGGAGCAGTAAGTACAATCGTTGTTGCTGGTTGTGCTGATAGTTCAGATGGTGGGGACACCAGCAGTTCAGATGGTGGGGACACCAGCAGTTCAGATGGTGAAGATACCAGCAGTTCAGATGGTGAAGACACCAGCAGTTCAGACGGTGGAGACACCGGCAGTTCAGACGGTGGAGACACCGGCAGTTCAGATGGTAGCCCGGAGGAAATATTTGAACAGTATATAACCGCATTACAGAATGGTGATACGGAAGGTGCGAATACAGTTCTACATCCCGAATCGCCTATGTATCCACATGAGGATCTGACGGCGGCTGAAGAGGAAATTAGCTTAAATGAGGTCAATGGGGTTTCAGTAAGAGAGGTAGTTGAGAAAAAATACGGCACAAATTTAAATGAAACAGAGGTTCAAGAAGAAGTTGACAAATCTGAACAAACAATGGAGGCGATAGTGAGTGAAACTGGTGCCGAAGACTTTGCTATTGTTCTAGTGTCGTGGAATCAAGAAGGAGAGTCAAGGAAACAAGAGTATATACTGCTCCAGGATGATGGTAGTTGGTATGTGTACACGGCTTGAAAGAAATCAAATTACAGTTACAAGAGCGTGTCATAGAATCCATCTCATAGCCTGCGCTTCTCACGACCCAGGTCGTCACCCCGCTCAAAGTTGGCGATTGTAGCGATCATCCGAGACACAGCCGAAAAGACCTCCGTTCGTACGTGAGGACTTCTACGACACGCTCACTCGAAGAATAAAATTCACTACAACTGAGACGCACCCAAGTGGTCAGTAAGCAGGCAAGCTCTCACGAGTAATTCACTATATTATAGGTGAACTAATATCCATGCGAATAGTTCTATGACACTCTCCGATATCGAAAGCGCATTGATTTCAAAAGCCTCCAAAGCCCCAGTCACGAGGGGCGGCGCACGCTCGCTGCGCTCCTCACTCGGTCGCTATCGCTCCCCCGTTGCGGTGCTTATGTCGCCTGCGCCGCCCCTCGCGACTGCCCCTTTGAGCCCCACCCCGACCGCACAGTACCGCAGCCTCACGCCTCCCCAGCCTCGTCACCGGCGCTACGCGCCGGTTGCAAGCGAGAGCTTTGCTCTCGCCCTGTCGCGCGCTTGTGGGCTCCCGTCGGTCGCCCACGTCGCTCGCGACGTCCCTCGCGCTCCGTCTCGCGCCCTGACGGGCGCTCGCGGGAGCGCGCCGCCGCACGGCAGATCGATCGTTCCTTCCACGACGCTGGTCGAAGACGGTCACGCCAGTCTCGGGGACCGTTGATGGGGCTTACTCACCGATCGCGTCGGCGGCCCACACGAACGGGACGCCCGCGCGCTCGGCGGTGACTCGGTCGCTGGCGGAGTCGCCGACGAAGACGGCCCGCGCCGGGTCGACGTCGAGCGCCTCGGTCGCCGCGAGCAACGGCTCGGGGTCCGGCTTGTGGTTCTCGACGGTGTCGCGACCGATCACGGCGCCGACCGCGTCGTCGAGCCCGTGCGTTTCGACGGCGATCCGGCAGGCCGCCTCGCAGTTGAGCGAGCAGACCGCCGCCGGCCGGCCATCGTCGCCGGCGGCCAGCCAGTCCCCGAGCGGCAGTCCGGGCGACTCGCGCGCGCCCCGCCGTTCGTGACCGGCAACCGCGGCCTCGACCGGGTCGGCGATCCCGTACTCCCCGGCGGCGTCAAGGTGCGACCAGAGGTCCCCGGTCGGCGGTACCAGCGCGTTGGCGGCGTACACGCCGGCGACGTCGTCGGCGACGGCGTCCCAGTCGACCGCGAGCTCGACGAGGGTCCCGTCGAGGTCGTACACGACCGCGTCGGCGGCGGCGAAGACGTCGGTCATCGTCGCTCCCGGAGCCACGCGGCGACCGCATCGGCGTCGGCGTCGAGCCCGCCGCCCTGCGCGAACGTCGGGCCGCCGCCCCCGCCGCCGCCGAACTCGTCGGTCGCCTCCGCGACGACGTCGCCCGCGTCGGCCGCCGCGTCGGGCGCGGCCGCGATCACGAGGAACGGCGCGCTTCCGGTCCCGACCGCCGCGACGGCGTCGGTCGCGGTCCCGCCCTCGACCAGCGACTCGGCCGGCTCCCGGAGATCGTTCGGATCGACGTCGGCGACGGTACCGATCGCCCACGTCTCCCCGTCGACCGTCGCCGTCGAAAACTCGCCCAGTCGACCACGGAGGAGCGCGGATTTCGCCGCCTGGAGCTCCGACTCGAGTCGTTCGGTCTTCTCGCGGAACCGCCCGACTGCGTCGGGAAGTCCGACGACGTTCGTGTCCGCTGCCGCCGCGGCCTCCAGCGCGGCCGCGTGGACCGCGGCGTCGCGGTCGATCGCGGTCGGGCCGACCGCAAACTCGACGCGGGTCACCCCCTCGCCGGGGTTCGACCGGCCGAGCGCTTCGATCGTCCCGATCTCCGCCGTGTTCCCGACATGGGTCCCGCCGCAGGCGGCCACGTCCCAGTCCTCGATCGTGACGACGCGGACGGCCCCGCCGTCCATCGCGCCCTCCTCCGTCTTGGTGTTGAACGCGACCCCGTCGACCGCGCGGGCCTCCGCCTCGGGGAGCGTCTCCCAGTCGACCGACCGTGAATCCCAGACCGCCCGATTCGAGAGGCGTTCGAGTTCGACCAGGTCGTCGTCGTCGATCGGCTCCGCGGTCGTCAGGTCGACCCGGACCTTCTCCGGGGAGATGTCGAAGCCGGCGTAGCCGAGGTCGTCACAGATCCGACGGGCCGCGCCGTAAAGCACGTGCGAGGCCGTGTGTGCCCGGGCACAGTACGTCCGGAACTCGTCGTCGATGACGCCCGCCACCGTCCCGCCGCCGTCGATCCCTCCCGAGGTTCCGTCTCCGGGCCCGTCGGCGAGGACGTGGACGACGTCGCCGTCGCGTTCGATCACGTCGTCGACGACGACGCCGGCAAGCGTCCCCCGGTCCGCCGGCTGGCCGCCCGCTTCCGGGTAGAAGCACGTCTCATCGAGGACGACCTCCCGGCCGTCGACGCGTTCCACCCTCGCCTCGAACTCGCGGACCGACGGTTCGGCCGGCGCGCGTGATGCCGTCATGACCGTTCCATCGTCACGGCCGAACAAATAGGTGTCCGCCCGCGGCCCTACGTCGCCGACCGCAGTTTCAGCCTGAGCTCCCGTTCGTCGACTTCGTACTTGAACGACGGGTGGCCGTCGACGAACACGTACGGGACGCGCTCGCCGTACTCGGCCGCGAGGTCGGGGTCCTCGTCGACGTCGACCATGTCGAGGTCGATATCGACCCCGGCGTCCGCCGCGACCCGCTCGACCGTCTCACGAGCGGCGACACACAGCGAGCAGTCCTTGCGGGTGTATATCGTGATCGGAACCCCGCCGGCGTCCTCGGTCTCGCTCACGACCGTCGTATGGAGCGGGACCGTCGAGAGGGTTTCGGTCCCGGGTCGGCGACGGGGTCCCGACCGGTCCTCGCCGCGACGGGCAACGCGGCCACGGCGGTCCGCGCGGTCGTCGTCCGGCGAGCCGCGCTACCGCGGATAGCGACGGCCCAGATCGGCTTCGTCGGATGCGCCGTTAGCCTCCTCCCCGTCGACCGTGCCCGCCGCCGTATCGTCGGCCGAGTCACCCTCCGAACTCCCCGGACTCACGCTGCCGGTTCGATATCCGGCCATGTCGAGGGTCACGTACTCGAAGCCGATGTCGGTCAGGTGTTCGTGGACCGCGTCGGCGAAGGCGGGATCGAGCGCGCGATCCAGCTCGTCGGGCGCGATCTCCACCCGCGCGAGCCCGTCGTGGTCGCGGACGCGGAACCCCTCGAACCCCCACTCGCGGAGCAGGCGCTCGGCCTTCTCGATCCGGGTGAGCCGCTCCTCGGTCACCGCCAGTCCGGTCGGGATCCGTGAGGAGAGACACGCCATCGAGGGTTTGTCGGCCACCGAGAGCCCGTAGGCCGCGGCGATCTCGCGGACCTCTCCCTTGGTGATCCCGGTGTCAAGCAGCGGCGAGGCGACGTCGAGTTCGTCGACCGCGCGCAGCCCCGGTCGGTGCCCACCCCCCGGGTCGTCGGCGTTCGTCCCGTCACAGACGGTGTCGATCCCGAGTTCGCGGGCGTGGTCGTACATCCGGCCGAGCCGCATCGTCCGGCAGTGGTAACACCGGTCGCCGTCGTTGGCGACGAAGTCGGGGTCGTCGAGCTCGGAGAACGTCACCGTGTCGTGGCGGATCCCGATCTCCCCGGCGACCCGTTTCGCGTCGTCGAGCTCGGCCGCCGGTAACGTCTCGCTTCGTGCGGTACACGCAACCGCGTTCTCGCCGAGCACGTCGTGGGCGAGCGCGGCGACGACAGAGGAGTCGACCCCCCCGGAGAAGGCGACCACGACGCCGTCGTGGTCCGCGAGCGCGTCGCGTGCGGCCCGGGCCTTGGCGGCCGTTTCGCCCGACAGGGCGGCGTCCCCGTCGGCGTCGAGCGCGTTTCGCGTCATGGGCGCGATTTGTGACCGGGGGGAAAAAGGGCGTCGCCGTCGGCGGGGCGGTCCCTATCGGCGAGAACAGTCCCGTTTGCGGGGGCGCTCCCCCATCGGCGGGGATCCGCCGTCATCGATGGGGACCCTCATGCTTTTGCGCGTCGCCGCGATACCCGCGAACGGATGGAGTTGGAGGCGATCCCCGGCGTCGGCGAGAAGACCGCCGAGGCGCTCCGCGAACTCGATGACCCGGTCGCGACGGTCGAGTCGGGCGACGTCGCCGCGATCGCTCGCGCGCCGGGCGTAAGCGAGGCGCGGGCGGCTCGCGTCGCCCGCGGCGCGATCCGTCGCCGGCACGAGGATACGGGCCGGCTGCTGGCGACCGATCGCGCCCGGGCGGTGTACCGCGACGCGCTCGGCCTCCTCCAAGCGCGCGCGGTCACCGACTACGCCGAGAAGCGGCTGGAAACGTTCTACCCGAGCGCGTCCGCCTCCCGGATCGCGGAGGCGCAAGCGTTCGTCTCGTCGGCCATCGAGCGCGACCCGGCCCCCGCCGTCCGCGACGCGCTCGACGGGGTCGAACCGCTCGAAGCGCCCGACACCGTTCGGGTCCGGGACCGGTGCCTCGCGACCGCCGACGCGGAGACGCTCGCGCACGCGGAGTCCGCGGCCCCCGAACTCTCCGTCGAGACCGTCGAGAACGCCCGGGACGTCTCGGAACTCGGTCGGTCGTACGCCACGGTGATCGTCCTCGACGCGGAGTTTGCCGGACTCGACGTGGAGGGCGACGTCCGCGTCCGGCCGGACGCGCTCGAGAATCCGGCGGAGACGGTCCCGGAGCGGCTGTTGGCGTTCTTCGCCGGGAACCGCGAGCGGCTGGAGGCGGCGGCCACGGTCCACGAGGCCGCGGGCGGGACGGTCGGCGCCGGCGACGGTGGCATGTCGGACGCCGTCGACACCGACGCCCTCCGCGACGCGCTTGCCCGGCTGGACGACGACGGGACGGTCGTCGGCGACGCGGAGCTTGACCGCCTGACCGCCGCGGTCGACGACCTCGACGTCGCGGTCTCGACCGCCGAGTCGGTCGCGGAGGACCACCTCCGGGACGCCATCCGCGAGCGCGACGTCACCATCGAGGGAACCGACTTCCTCTCGCTCGTCGAACAGGGGGCCCGCGTCGACTCCCTGCTCAACCGCGAGCTCGCCGACGAGTACGACACGGCCGTCGAGCGTGCCCGCGAGCAGCTCGTCGACGCGCTCGAACTGGAACCGGCGGAGACCGACCTCGCAGAGCGCGTTTTCGGCGGTGACCCGACGTTCCCGGTGGAACGCGACGAGGCGGCCGTCTCCCGGCTCCGGACCGAACTGGCCGCCGGCCGCGACCGACGGGCCGCGCGGCTGAAGGCGGAGCTTGCGGCCGATCTCGGCGAGCTCCGCGGTCCGGTTGCGAGCCTCGTACGTGACGCGCTCGAACTCGACGTCGAGCTGGCGATCGCCCGGTTCGCCCGCGATTTCGACTGCGCGATGCCCATCGTTCACGGAGTGGACGCGACCGCCGACGCCGAACTCGAAGCCGGCGACGGGGCCGACCCCGACGGATCCACGACCCCTGCCGTCGGGATCGAGGGGGGCCGTTCGCCGCTGCTCGACGTCGAGTTTGCGGACGTCGAGCCGGTCGACTACGCGGTCGACGGGGTCAGGCTCCTTTCCGGCGTGAACTCCGGCGGCAAGACGTCGACGCTCGACTTGGTCGCGCTCGTGGTCCTCCTCGCGCAGATGGGGCTGCCGGTTCCCGTCGACCGGGTCGAACTCGACCGGTTCGAGGAGCTCCACTACTACGAGAAATCGTCGGGCACCCTCGACGCCGGCGCGTTCGAGGCGACGCTACGCGACTTCGGCGACCTCGTCGAGGGTGCGGACGGCCGGCTCGTTCTCGTCGACGAGCTGGAGTCGATCACGGAGCCGGGTGCGTCGGCGAAGATCATCGCGGGCATCCTGGAGGCGCTCGACGATCGGGACGCGACCGCCGTCTTCGTCTCGCACCTCGCTCGGGAGATCCGGGGGGCGGCCGACTTCGACGTCGCGGTCGACGGGATCGAGGCGGTCGGACTCGTCGATGGTGACCTTCGCGTGAACCGCTCGCCGCGGGAGGGGCACCTCGCGCGGTCGACGCCGGAGCTCATCGTCGAGAAGCTTGCCGACCGCGACGACGGGTTCTATGCGGCCCTCTTGGAGAAGTTCTGACCCCGGTTCCGCCCACCTCGTCGACGCTCTCGGCCCGCCGTTACGCGTCCCCGTCGAGTTCGGCGCTCACCGTTATCTCCACGTCGAGCGGGGCGGGGAGCCGCGACACCTCGACGCAGGTCCTGGCCGGGTACGGCTCGCTCAGGGATGACCGATACGCCTCGTTCACGTCCTCGTAGTCGTCCATGTCCGTGAGGGACACCGTCGCCGTGACGATCGAGTCCGGGTCCGTGCCGGCCGCCTCCAGTATCGCCTCGACGTTCGCCACCGTCCGGCTCGTCGTTGCCATCGACGAGGACACCGGTGGCCGACGGCGTCGTTCAGTCGTCGTCCGCGGCCGTCGCGGGCTTCCGCCGGTCGCTCCGCGGTCCCGCGAGGTCGACGTCGGGGAGGAGATCGCGGAGATACCGGCCGGTGTGCGAGCCGTCGTCGCGGGCGACCGACTCGGGCGTTCCGTTCGCGACCAGTTCGCCGCCGCCCTCGCCACCCTCCGGACCGAGATCGATCACGCGGTCGGCGTTCTTCACGAGGTCGAGCTCGTGCTCGATGACGACGACCGTGTTGCCCGCGTCGACGAGCCGGTGGAGCACGTCGATCAGCTTCCGCTCGTCCTCCTTGTGGAGTCCCGTCGTCGGCTCGTCGAGGAGATATAGCGTGTCGCCGGTCGACTTCTTGCCGAGCTCCTCGGCGAGCTTCACGCGCTGGGCCTCCCCGCCGGACAGCGTCGTCGAGGGCTGGCCCAGCTCCATGTAGCCGAGCCCGACGTCCTTCAGGAGCCCGAGGCGCCGCCGGAGCCCCGAGTGGCTCTCGAAGAACTCGTACGCCTCGGCGACGCTCATGTCGAGGACGTCCGCGATCGTCGCGTCCTTGTACGTCACGTCGAGCGTCTCGTCGTTGTAGCGGGCCCCGCCGCACTGCTCGCAGGGGACGTACACGTCCGAGAGGAAGTTCATCTCGATTTTGACCGTCCCCTGCCCGCCACACTCCTCGCAGCGACCGCCCTTCACGTTAAACGAGAACCGACCCTTCTCGTAGCCGCGGCGCTTGGAGAGCTTCGTCTCCGCGAACAGCTCGCGGACGTAGTCGAACACGTCCGTGTACGTCGCGGGGTTCGACCGTGGCGTCCGGCCGATCGGTGACTGGTCGATGAGCCGCACCGTCTCGATCCCCTCGATCCCCTCGATCGCGTCGTGTTCGCCGGGGTCGACCGAGGTGTTGTCGTTCATCTCGCGGGCGAGTCCTTTATAAAGGATGTCGTGGATCAGCGTCGACTTCCCGGAGCCGGAGACGCCCGTGACGGTCGTCAGCGTGCCGAGCGGGATCGACACGTCGAGGTCCGTGAGGTTGTGTTGGCGGGCGCCCCGCACCGTCAGCTTCCCATCCGGTTCGCGGCGCTGCTCGGGCACCGGGATCTCCCTCCGTCCCGCGAGGTAGTCGGCGGTGACCGACTCGTCGGCCGCGACGATGTCGTCGAAGTCGCCCTGCGCGACGACCTCGCCGCCGCGCTTGCCGGGGCCGGGCCCCATGTCGATGATCTCGTCGGCGCGGCGCATCGTCTCCTCGTCGTGCTCGACGACGATGAGGGTGTTCCCGAGGTCCCGGAGCCCGGTGAGCGTGTTGAGCAGGCGGTCGTTATCGCGCTGGTGGAGTCCGATCGACGGCTCGTCGAGGACGTAGAGCACGCCGACGAGCCCGGAGCCGACCTGCGTCGCGAGCCGGATGCGCTGGCTCTCGCCGCCCGAGAGCGTCGACGCTTCCCGGTCGAGCGTGAGGTACTCCAGGCCGACCTCCTCCATGAAGCCGAGCCGCGCGCGGATCTCCTTGAGAATCTCCGTCGCGATGGTGGTCTCGCGCTCGGTGAGCCGCGCCTCCATCCCCTCGAAGTGCGCGCGGGCGTCGGCGATCGACATCCGATTCACCGCGGTGATCGGCGTTCCGTCGACGAGCACGTGTCGCGACTGTGCTTTCAGGCGGGTCCCGTCACACTCCGGGCACGTCGTCACGGCCATGAACTCCTCGATGTGGTCGCGGGCACGCTCGGAGTCCGTCTCGACGTGACGGCGCGCTAAGTTCGGGATGACGCCCTCGAACCGCTCGGTCTTCTCGCGGATGCCGTTCTTCGTAGTCCACTCGAAGTGGACCAGGTCGTCGGTGCCGTGGAGGAACTGCCGGCGAATCGACCCATCCAGCTCCTCGAAGGGGGTCGAAAGCGAGACGCCGAAGTGGTCGGCGACGTTGTCGAGCTGTCGCGAATAGTAGGTTCGGTCGTAGCTCCACGGTTCGAAGACGTGTTTGAGCGGCTTCGAGGGGTCCTCGACCACGAGCCCCTCGTCGACCTCCTTCGTGGAGCCGATCCCCTCGCACTCGGGACAGGCGCCGTACGGGCTGTTGAAGGAGAACGAGCGCGTCTCGACCTCGGAGAACTGGAAGTCGGAGTTGGGGTTACCGAGCTCCTCGGAGAACTCGACGACGAGCCGGTCGTCGCCGTCGGCGTCCTCGGCGAGCGAGCCGGTCGATCGGGCGTTCGAGACGAACGGTACGTCCTCCGGCGGACTCGGAACGATCAGCTTGAGCGCGCCGCCGGCCTCCTCCAAGGCGGTCTCCACCGAGTCGGTGATCCGCGAGCGAGCGTCGGGCGAGACGGTCACGCGGTCGACGATCACGTCGATCGTGTGGTCGTAGTTCTGGTCGAGTTCGGGGTCGTCGAGCGTCAGGTCGATCGTCCGGCCGTCGACCTCGACGCGGCCGTACCCGTCGGCCACCAGCTCCCCGAACAGGTCCTCGAACGCCCCCTTCTGGTCGCGGACGACCGGTGCGGCGATCTTCGCACGGGTCCCGTCCGAAAGCTCGAGTATCTGTGCCACCATGTCTTGGGCGGACTGTTCACCGACCTCCTCGCCGGTGATCGGGTCGTACTGGGTACCGATCCGGGCGTACAGGAGCCGGAGGTAGTCGTGGAGTTCGGTGACGGTACCGACCGTCGACCGCGGGTTGTTGGCGGCGTTCTTCTGGTCGATGGAGATCGCGGGTGAGAGCCCCTCGACCGCCTCCACTTGCGGCTTGTCCATCTGTCCGAGGAAGTTGCGGGCGTACGCCGACAGCGACTCGATGTACCGGCGCTGCCCCTCGGCGTAGACGGTGTCGAACGCGAGCGACGACTTGCCCGACCCCGAGAGGCCGGTGACGACGGTGAACTCCTCGCGCGGGATCCGGACGTCGAGGTCCTTGAGGTTGTGTTCCTCCGCGCCGCGGACCTCGATGTAGTCCTTGCTCATTTCTATCGCGTTTAGCGGGCGCGCGCGGGAATACCCGTCGGTTCCGGGGGTCGTTCACGCGCGGGGCGGGTTCCGTGTTCGCTTCCGTCGCCCGTCTCGCGGTCCTCCGGTCCCTATCGACCGAGCAGGTCCTTCGGTCCCTATCGACCGAGCAGGTCCTTCGGTCCCTATTGACCGAGCAGGTCCTTCGGTCCCTATCGACCGAGCAGGTCGGCGGGCGGCGAGAGGTTCCGGCGACCGCCGAACGTGACGAGGAACAGGCCGCCGACCCCGACCCCGTACGCAGCCATGAGCGGGAGCGTCACGAGGAACATGGTGATCACGTCCGCGGGGGTAAACACCGCGGCAAACAGCATGATCCCGACCGTGACCTCGCGCCAGCGTCCGCGGAAGCCGTCGTAGGGCACTCCCCCCTTGTTCAACAGCACCATCGCCACCGGGATGTCGGCGAGGAAGCCGATCCCGACCGTGGTGAAAACGACGAGCCACATGAAATCGCTCACCTGATACGTGATGATCATGTCGGCGGTGGCCGCGTCGGTGACGAGCCAGCCGATGATGGCGGGCGCGATGTAGCCGTATCCGAGCGCGAACCCGCCGATCAGGCCGCCAAACAGCGCGCCGGCCCAGATGAACACCTGTCGCGCCCGCCCGGCGACGAACCCGCGATCACGGAGCGCCGGCCACGCGTAGTAGAGGAGCACGGGGAACACGGCGACGCCGCCGATGAGGATCGAGAACTTCACCATGAAGATCAGCGCCTCGACCGGATGGAGCGTGATGATGTTGATCCCGCCGCCAACTGCGGCCGGCACCCGGGACTGGAGGTCGGCTCTGACTGCCGCGAGCCCGCCGAGGTACAGCCACGTGAACGTGGCCGCCATCACGCCGCCGAACACCGCGAGCAGCCGGAACGACCGGGACTGGAGGGAGCCGACGATGAACTTGATGTCGGTGTAGTAGCCGCCGATGTCGTCCTCGGCTTCCTCCCCGTCGCCGTCGGTGAGTTCGGAGAGGAACGTCGAACTCGCGCGCGAGGTCCGGTTCTCGACGCTTTCGACGACGCCGGACGCGCCCGCCGACCCGGCTGCCGCGCCGTCTCCGTCGCCGTCGCCCGCGTTCGCCTCGGCGACCGCGTCGAACCGGTCGAGGATCGCCCGCGCCTTCTCGACGTCGCCGTCGTTCATCGCCGCCTCCGCTCGCGCGGCCGACTCCTCCTCGGTCATCTCCCGGAACGCGGCGGCCGGGGCTGCCCGCACGCCCGCCGCGTCGAGTTCGCCGATGTCGATGGCGGCCGGGTCGCCGTACCGGTACCCCGCGCTCGTCGTGTCGAGGTCGGTGTACACCGCCCACAGCGTCGCGATGGCGACGAACACGGTCGCCCAGACGGCGGCGTACGTCCCGAGGGCGGTCGTCGGGTCGACGCCGAGTCCCCCGCCCGGATCGAGGAACCGCCAGTTGCTGCCGACCAGCCGGAGGAGACCGTTCACGGCAGTTTGGCCGCCGTACTCGTAGAAGCCGTACACGAATCCCCCACCGAGGACGGCCGCGCCGGCGACGACGTTCCAATGGTTCCGGACCGCCCCGAGGACGTCGATCCGGTCGGAGCTCCGTTTGGCGGTGACGACCAGCTTCGCGAGGTAGAGGCTGAACCCGTACAACGCTATCAGCGGGAACGCCCACATCAACTGGGTGAACGGGTCCGGCGGGGAGAACAGCGCGCCGAACACGAAGATGGCGACGACGGCGTAGCGCCATTTCTCGCGGAACGTTTCGTACTGGACGATCTCGGCGTACGAGAGCCCGGTGATCAACAGCGGCATCTGGCCCGCCAGCCCGAACGACAGCGAGAGAAAGACGATGAACTCCGTCCACATCACGATGCCGTACGTCGGTTGGAGGCCGGCTTCGAGCCCGAACCCGGCCAGGAACGCAAACATGATCGGGAAGAAGGCGTAGATCCCGTAGCCGACGCCGACGGAGAACAGGACCACGCCGAGGAGCCCGATCGCCGCGAGTTGCCACCGCGGCACCGACGACTGCGGCCACATCCCGCGTTCACGGAGCGCGTCCCGACCGAAATACACCAGTCCGGGCAGCGCGACGATCGCGCCGACGATCAGCCCGATCTTCGCCTGGAGGAGGATCACCTCGAACGGCGTCGTCGCGATGACGTCGACCTCGTCGGCGAGCGCGGCCGACATGTTCGCCTCCGTGATCTTCTTGAGGAAGTCCCAGATGTACACGCGGAGCGCCCAGAACGTCCCGAGAAAGCCCAGCAGGAAGACGATAAACACCTTCTGGAGGTCCTTCTGGATCGACCGCAGGAACGCCCTCGCGGACTCGCGTCCGGCCGCGAGCGACTGTTGGGTGTCCTCGTCGAGGGCGCTCGCCATACGCCGACGGAAGGCCGTCCCCGTTATCAACCTTTTCGACCGCGCCCGTCACGCGGGGAGCGGAAGCCGGGGTGTTCCCGCGGCTATCCGAAAAGGACTATAGTCGCCGGGCGACGTATCCGAAACGAATGGCCGATTCATCCGATCCGCGCGACGAGTTGATCCCCGACGGATCGTCGCAGTCGAACGGATCGGACGGGTCCGACGACACGGAGCCGACGGAGCAAGGGGATGACGCGGAGTCGACGGAGCAAGAGGATGACGCGGAGTCGATGGCCGATGGCAACGACGGGAGTGACGAAGCCGACGGGAGTGACGAAGCCGACGGGACTGACGAAGCCGACGGGAGTGACGAAGCCGACGGGAGTGACGGAACGGAGTGGGATGCCGACAGTCAGATCGACGCCGCCCGGGATGTGACCGAGGATCCGACTGCGGACGCGGACGAGAGCCCGAACGCGGACGATGGCGACGGCGGCGACGACACGGCCGAGGAAGCCACCGACGCCGACGCCGGTGACGCCGACGCGGACGACGAGACGGCGACCACCGACGCTGAGGTGGTTGAGAGCCGCGGCGACGGCGGGCCCCCGGCGACGGCCGAGGAGATGGGAATGGACGGGATCGAGGGGCCCGACTCGGACGAGGAGATGCCCCTCGCCGCCCACATTGAGGAGATGATGCGGCGGCTGGCGGTCGTGTTCCTCTTCGGCGGACTCGCGACGCTCGTCGCGGTGACCGAGTCGACCGGGATGATCAACTACTTCTGGAGCTACCACATCCCCGCACCCTTGGAGAACCGCCCGCGGCTGTACGGCCCGCTCGAACTCCCGCTCACCCGGCTGAAGGTCGCGGGGATCGCGGGCGTCGTCGTCGGGCTCCCGGCGTTCGTCTACCAGACGTATCGGTTCATGAAGCCGGGGCTGTACGAGACGGAGCGGCGGTACTACCTCGCGGCGGTCCCGACGAGCCTGATCCTCGGCGGGATCGGGATCGCGTTCGCCCACTTCCTCGTGTTGCCGGCGGTGTTCTCGTATTTCACCCGGTACACCTCCGACGCGGCGACGATCGCTTTCGGGCTCGCGGAGACGTTCAATCTGATCGTGATCATGCTGACGTTCATGGCAATCGTCTTCCAGATCCCGCTTTTCATCATGCTCGCGATCATGATGGACCTCGTCACGCGGCAGTGGCTGGAGGACAAGCGCCTCCTCTTTTGGGGGGCGTTCCTCGGGATCGCGTTCCTGTTTAGCCCCGACCCGACCGGGATGGCCCCGATCATCGTCACGCTCACGATGATCGCCCTCTACGAGGGGACCCTGGCGGCCCTGCGCTGGACCGGGAACTGACCGCCGCGCGCGGCTTCCCCTGGCCGACGTCATCGGTCGTTCCGTGACCATTTCCCGCCGATCCGCCGGAACCACGTGATCGCCGTCGCCGTCGATACCCATGGAAACCGAGACGGCACGCGGCGTACGAAAAAGAGCGGTTCGGGTGACCGGACTACTCCTCGGAACCGTCGGACCCGTTGGGGTGGGTCGCGTGTTCGGTGTCACCGGCGAGGACCCCGACCCCGCACGCCGAGCGCCGGACAACTTTCCCACCGTCGGCCCGCCGTATTTGCCGTATTCCGTGAACGGCCTTCCCCACCAGGAACCCCGCTAGAGAGTGGTTCAAGCAGAGCCATACTCGTGTCTGGGAGTGCTTGAATCGAGACAAGGTTATCAATACAAAGTAGGTGGGGGTGTATAGTATAGATATGGCTAACAGACGAAGCGTTCTGGTCGGACTGGGTGGATTGGTTGCAGGTGGCGGCGCGCTCATCGGCACGGGCGCGTTCACGACTGTGGAAGCAGAGCGGACGGTCTCGGTTAGTACGGCCGGTGACGGCAGCGCGTTCCTTGGTCTTACGCCCGCAGTTCGCAACAGCGACGGTAGCGATAACCCGTATGTTGAACAGACTAGCGATACAGTCGAAATAACCCTAGAGAACCCTGGCAGTAATAACAGCGCTGGTAACGCAACCGGCCTCAACCGAAATATAAAGATTACCTTCCGGAACCTAGTAACGATTACAAATAACGGTTCACAAGATATAACCGAGCTTTTCTTGGAAATCATTGAGGTGGCCACTGAGGGTGGTGTTGATGACCCTGGTCTCGATAGTACATTCAATTTCCCCGTGTCGCCGCCGTCCACCAGTAGTGCGCCCGGTGGAAGCGAAGCCATAGCAGATATTGATATTATGGATAATGGAGCCGACATATTGGAATCGGACACCGAAGATGATGATCTCACGCCGGGTGAATCAATGGATTTCGGAATTGAAGTTGATCTACTCAATGGTGGAAATAGCAATAGTAACCTTCCAGATGGAGAGTACACACTTCAGATCACCGCTGAAACCCAAAACACCAACTCAGACAATACCAACACCAACAGCACCAACAACTAACACTGAAGTTGGTATCATCGACGTTCGTCCCCCCTATTGAGGCCGATCGACGCAACACACACAGGCGTCGTCAGCACACGGCTGATACGACACTTGTTGTAATCGCTCTACGTTTTAACAGGTGGGTCGAACCGCAGTCTCTGTGGGTCCGAACATCGGTCACTCCCGTCCGGCTCGACACGGGTATGGGCTCGGGCGGGTTCGAACCGAAGAAAGACGGTCGTCTCGCTTCGCTCGACGCTGCGTCTTTCAGGGCTCGACCGGCCTCGAACACTCACGGCGGCGTCGCTCACGGATCGTTCGCGACGCCGATAGTGGGCTCGGGCGGGTTCGAACCACGGTCACTCCGCTCGCGCCGCTCGCTCCGTTCCCTGATTCGAACCCGTCCCGCCGTACCCGCGGCTCGCCGTCCGGCTCGCCACGGGTATGGGCTCGGGCGGGTTCGAACCGCCGACCTCAGCCTTGTAAAGGCCGCGTCATAACCAGCTAGACCACGAGCCCTCACTCGGACAACCCTCTACGACCGGAAAACGGTTTCTGTCCCGGCCGCGATGATCCGCCGTGAACCGTCGCCTCCTCGGGCTCGCCGCCGTCCTCACGCTCGTCGTCCTCGCGGTCCTCGTCGCCATGACGACCCCGTCCGCGTTGATCGCGGGGTACGAGACGACGACGGTCGAGGCGGTCGACGGCGACACCGGCGAGCCCCTCGCGACCGCCGAGGTTCGGGTCGTCGACGACCTCCCGAAACGCTACGTCGGCCTCTCCGCGACCGACGAACTCGCCGCCGACGAGGGGATGCTGTTCGTCCACGACGAGTCGGCCAAGCACGGCTACGTGATGCGCGACATGGCGTTCGCCATCGACATCGTGTTCGTCGCCCCCGACGGGGAGATCACCCGGATCCACGGGGCGGAACCGGCGTCCCGCCCGCGCACGACCTACCGCGGCGAGGGGCAGTACGTCCTCGAGGTCCCGATCGGCTGGAGCGACCGGCACGGGGTCGAACCGGGCGATCGGATCGCCTTCGAGCTCCCGTGACGGCGGGGACCCCGGTCGCCCGTACCGCAATCCTTCGCCCGACTCCCTCGCCATCGCCCGACGAAACGCTTTCACCAGTCCCTTCCGTCAACGCGGGTATGACCGGTCCCCTCCGGCGCGCCGCCTGGAACCTCCGACGCCGCTGGCGGCGCGTGTTCGCGCTGCTCGTCGTCGGGGGCGGCGTCCTCGCCCCGCTCGTGACGAGCCTCTGGTGGACCCTCCCGGTCGTCTGGTTCCTCGGCCTGTTCGTCGTCCTCCCCGTGCTCCACACCCTCGCGAAACCGCTCCCGGAGTCGGGGAACGGGGTGGAGTCGCACGCGGGCGATCCCGCGCTCGACGCGCTCCGCGAACGCTACGCCCGCGGCGAGATCAACGAACGGGAGTTCGAGCGCCGGCTGGACCGACTGCTCGAAACCGAGGACGTCGATGCCGCGGACCCCGCGGACGGCGTCCCCACCCGCGTCCGTGAGAACGTCGAACGGGAAATTCGCCGGATCCGGGAGTGATCCCGAGCCTCCTGGCGTATCCCGTCCGCGGGTCCCCGCGGGTCCCCGCGGGTTGACGTCGTCCTCGTCGGCGGCGGTCTCCATCTCCTCGCCGTCTGGGTCCCCGTTCTACCGTTCGTCGCCGTCGTCGGGTGCCTCGCACGCGTGCTCGCGACCACCGCGACCGTGGACCCCCACGAGGCGGCGGAGTGCCCCGACTGGCGGCCGATTCGGCCGTTGCTCCGCGACGGTATTCGCCTGTCGCTGATGGCGGCCGGCTACCTCGCGGTCCCCGTCTTCCTGCTTCTCGTGACGCTCGGGGGCCCGCTGGAGGGGATCGGCCCCACCGGGACGACCGACGGGTTGTTCTTCCTCGTCGGCACCACGCTCACGACGCTGCTCGCGGCCGGCGCGCTCGGGGTCACCGCGGCGGTCTACGTGTCGCTCAACGCAACCGTCACGACTTGGTTCGAGGGATCACTTATCAGTGCGATCGCGAACAGGAGACCGTTCCAGATCTGCGTGAACTGGTAGATGAGGACCACCGCGAAGATCGGCACCGAGAGCGGCAGCACGATGCGGCGGTAGATAGTCATCGCGGAGGCCCCGTCCGGCCCGCGACGTCCGGCCCGCGACGTCCGGCCCGCGACGACCCGACGGGGCGGACCGATCGGTCTCCGACCGCCCGGCTGACGGATTCCCCGTCGTGGGACCGATCGATTCTTGACCGCATGGCCCGGAGTCACCGGTAATGGACGGACCGCTGTGGATCGACACGCACGCCCCGGATCTCGACGAGATCCCCCAAGAAGACGCTCGAAGACGGCTGTTCCGCGCGGTCGAGCAGCCGATGAACCTCGTCGTTCAGGGGCCGCCGGGGATCGGCAAGACGGCGGCGGTGCGGGCGCTCGCCCGCGAGTCCCACGCCGATCCCGAGGCCGACCTGATCGAGATCAACGTCGCCGACTTCTTCGGGCGGACAAAAAAGGAGATCCGGACTGACCCGCGCTTCGAGGGGTTCCTTGCGGGGCGCAGTCGGATGGCAAAACGCGACATGATCAATCGCGTGCTGACCGAGTCGGCGTCGTACGCGCCGATGTCGGGCGAGTACAAGACGGTGCTGCTCGACAACGCTGAGGCGATCCGCGAGGACTTCCAGCAGGCGCTCCGGCGCGTGATGGAGAAACACCACCGAACCACCCAGTTCGTGCTCGCTACCCGGCAGCCGTCGAAGCTCATCGCTCCGATCCGGTCGCGCTGTTTCCCGATCCGGCTGCGCGCCCCGACGACCGACGAGACGATCGGCGTGCTCGAAACGGTCTGTGACCGCGAGGGCGTCGAGTACGACGCTGACGGGGTGGAGTTCGTCGCCAGTGCGGCCGGCGGCGACCTCCGGGAGGCGATCCTCTCCGCGCAGGCCACCGCGGTCGAGGGCGGCGAGATAACCATGACGACCGCCTACGAGACGCTCGGCGACGTCGGCGACGACGACGCGATCCGGGAGGCACTCGCGGCCGCCCGCGGGAACGACCTCGCCGACGCCCGGGGGACCCTCGACGACCTCCTCGACGAGGGCGGATACGACGGGGGAGAGCTCCTCAGGGAGGTCCTGCGGGTCGCCCGTGCGGGCTCCGAGTACGGTGGCGACGACCTCGCGCGGCTCCACAAGCTCGCCGGCGAGGCCGACCTCAACCTGACCGACGGGCTCGACGACCGGCTCCACCTCACGCACCTGCTCGCCGCGTGGGCGACCGGCCGAACCGAACTGCGAGCCGGGTTCGCCGAACCGGCGGAGGCATGACCATGGCCCGGAACCCGCCGCTCGGCCGGCTGCTCCCGTTCCCCGTCGTCGACGAGGCATGGCGGTTGGCGCTCGGTCCGGTCCTCGCCGCGGCGGTCGTTTTGCCCTTCCTCCCGCCGGTCGGGCTCGGCCTGCTCGCGCTTGCGCTCGGCGTCCTCTGGTTCCACCGCGATCCCGAGCGGACGCCGCCCGGTCCCGACCGTGCGGTCGTCTCCCCGGCCGACGGGACCGTCAGCGTCGTCCGCGAGGAGGGAACCCGACTCCGGGTCGGGGTGTTCATGAACGTCACTGACGTCCACGTCAACCGCGCCCCCCTCGCCGGGACGGTTCGCGAGGTCCGCCATCGTCCCGGCGCCAACCGGCCCGCGTTCGACAAGGAGTCCGACCGCAACGAGCAGGTCGTGATCGACCTCGGCGAGTACGAACTGCTCGTCATCGCCGGCTGGTTTGCCCGCCGGATCCACCCGTCGGTTGCGGCCGGCGACCGCGTCGAACGTGGCGACCGCGTCGGTCACGTCTCGTTCGGCTCGCGCGCCGACGTGGTGTTGCCGGCGGACGTCGACCGCGAGGACCTCCCCGTGAACGAGGGCGACTCGGTCCGCGCGGGCGAGACGATCATCGCGGAACGGGAGTGACGTTCCCCCCCCGAACCGTTCACTTGACCATCGCTGCGGCGCGCTCCGGTGAGCGCCCCGCAGGGCGCGAACCCGAGCGCGAGGGAGGTCGAGGCGGCCCGCCGGCGGTTCCGGCGGGTCGCCGAGGCCGAGGCTGGGGAGGCGTGAGGTGCGGTCGTAGCGCGGGGTGGGACTCAAAGGGGCAGCCGCGAGGGCGACGGCGGCCGACGCAAGGACCGCAGGGAGCGAACGAAGTGAGCGACTGAGGACCACAGCGAGGCCTCCGAGCCGTCGCGGCTGGGGCTTTGAGAGTGGTCTCAGCGGCAACGACGATATCGTCCCGAGCGGCCGGGGCTTTGAGAGTGGTCTCAGCGACAACGACGATATCGTCCCGAGCGGCTGGGGCTTCGGTGGCGTTGCCCGCTCGGTGATCGACGACGTCGCTCCGGGAGGACGTCGACTCGGCCATAGCGTTTTGTGTGCCCGCCGAGATGGAGCCCGTATGTCCGAGGAGACGGTCCACGAATCCGAACGGTCGCGCAGCCGACAGGCGATCGCAACGTACTTTCGTCGGATCGCCAACGCGCTGGGCCGCGGCGACCCGGTGCCGGTCGACGACGCCGGGACGGTCGCCGTCGACCCGCCGGCAGAGCCGGACCTGGAGGTCGAGGTCGAACGCGAGGGCGACGCGGTTAGCTTCGACGTCGCGATGGAGTGGCCGGAGGGCGACGGTGACGGCGACGTCGACACCGACGCCGCGGCGAGCAAGGCGACGTTCGAGGCGTACGCCGACGCCGCCGACGAGTGGCGCTGGCGGCTCGTCCACGACAACGGCAACGTCATCGCCGACGGCAGCCAGGGATACGCGGACAAACGGGACGCCCGCAACGGGATCGACTCGGTGAAGCGGAACGCGCCCGGCGCACACGTCGTTGACCTCAAGCAGGACGAGACGCCGTCCGAAGCGGGGGGAAGCGACGCGACGTTTGAGCTGTTCGAGGGGTCCGACGGGAGGCGACGCTGGCGGCTCGTCCACGACAACGGCAACATCATCGCCGACGGCGGCCAGGGGTACGCCTCCAAACGGAACGCGCTTGTCGGGCTCCGGAGCGTGAAGACGAACGCGCCGGGCGCGGCCGTCGAGGACACCGACGGGTAGCCGCCGGGTCGGACCGGTGGTTGTCGGCCCAGTGGTCGCCGGGCCGCTTCGCCGCCGGGCCGCCTCGCCGGGCCGCCTCGCCGGGCCGCCTCGCCGGGCCGCCTCGCCGCCGGGCCGAACGGAGTCGCTTAACCGGCCGGCCGGCCACTATTTCGCATGACGAACGCACTGGAGGTTGAGGACCTCCGGAAACGCTACGACGACGTCGAGGCCCTCGATGGGGTGTCGCTCACGGTGCCCGAGGGCTCCTTCTTCGGGCTGCTCGGCCCGAACGGGGCGGGCAAGACGACGTTCATCAACGTCCTCGTCGGTCTCGTCCGGGCGTCCGGCGGCGAGGCACGCGTGTTCGGCCACGACGTCGAGGACGACTATCGGCTGGCCCGCGACCGGGTCGGACTCGCGCCCCAGGAGTTCAACGTCGACCGCTTCTTCCCGATCCACGAGGTGTTGGAGCACAAGGCGGGGTACCACGGCGTTCCCCACGGGGAGGCGGCGGCGCGCGCCGAGCGCGCGCTCAAACAGGTCGGAATCTACGACAAGCGGGACACCCGCTTCGACTGGCTGTCCGGCGGGATGAAACGCCGGTTCATGATCGCGCGGGCGCTGGTGACCGAGCCCGACCTCCTGATCCTCGACGAGCCGTCGGCCGGCGTCGACGTCCAGCTCCGCCGCGACCTCTGGGACCTCGTCACCGACCTCAACGACGACGGGACGACGGTCCTGTTGACGACCCACTACATCGAGGAGGCCGAACGGCTCTGTGACCGGGTCGCGATCCTCGACTCGGGTCGGGTCCGCACCGTCGCCACGCCGACGGAGCTGATGGACCGCGGGACCGACCGGGTCGTCGTTACCCTCCGGGAGTCGACGGCGACGGCGCGGGACGTCCTCGACGCGCTCCCCGACGACGACCGGGTGGCGGACGTCGCCGTCGAGGACGACCGACTCGTCGTCACCGCCACGCAGGGCGGGCTCCTCGCGCCCGACATCGTCCGTGAGCTCGACCGGGCGGGCTACACGATCCTCGACCTCGCGATCGAGCGCACTTCGCTGGAGGAGGTGTTCGTCGAGATGACGCGCCACGACGACGCCGACGCCGACGACGGTGGGGTTCCCGCCGACGATCCGGATACGGAAACGGTCGCCGCTGGGGGGGTCGACCGATGAGCGGCGGCCGTTTCGCGGTCGACGCCACCGGGTTCCTCACGCTCGCGAAACGCGAGATCCTCCGGTACCTCCGTCGGCCGTGGAACACGTTCGCGCCGCCGTTCATCACCAACGTGTTGTACTTCTCCGTCTTCGGCGTCATCCTCGGCGAGCGCGTCGGGACGATCACGGGCGTCCCGTACATCCTCTTCATCCTGCCCGGGCTCGTCGTGCTCGGCGCGGTGTCGAACAGCTTCGAGAACTCCTCGTTTTCGATCTTCCACGGCAGATGGAACGAGTACATTCACGAGGTGCTCACGTCGCCGCTGTCGTACACGCGGATGGCGTGGGCGTACGTCCTCTCGGCGGCGACCCGCGGACTGCTCGTCGGGGGGCTCATCGCCGCAATCGGGTGGGGTATCATCTCCGCGTTGTACCGCCCCGTCCCCGTCGAGCACCCCCTGTACCTGCTCGCGTCGCTGTCGGTCATCGCGCTGTTGTTCTCCGGGCTCGGCGTCGTCGGGGGGCTCATCGCGCGGGACTTCGACGACCTCACGGTGATGAACCAGTTCATCCTCCGGCCACTGGTGTTTTTCGGCGCCGTGTTCTACTCGTTGGAGGACCTCACGCCGCTGTTGCGGGACATCTCCCTGTTCAACCCGATGGTATACATGGTCAATGGCGTTCGGTACGGCTTCCTCGGGGTCGCCGAGGTCGACCCCGGGTTCTCGCTCGTCGTGCTCGGGGGTATGACGGTGGTCGTCCTCGCGGTCGACGTCGCCATGTTCAAACGGGGGTACGGGCTGACCGACTGAGGTTCGTGTCCCGACTCTCCGCACATCCCGGCTCCCGAGTGTCCCGGCTTCCGCCCATCCCGTAGCCGTCCGTTCTCGGTCCCGATCCCGCGCCACCCGACACCATCCCGCCGCACAACCGCACCGCTTATTCGACGCCCCTCGCTACCTCGGGCCGGAGATGGACGCGTTCCACGCCAAGTACCCGTTCTTCGAGGCGGCCCGCGACGCCGTCGCCGAGGCGTCGGTCTCGCTGCCGGCCCTCGTCGCGGCCGACGCGCCCGCCGTCGAACGGGCGCGCGAACGGGTCGAACGCGCCCTGCTGGAGGGAACGATCGAGTCCGCCGACGGCGCGTTCGGCGCGGCCGGGTACGACGCGCGCGCGGAGCTGCTCTCGTACCCCATCGCGCGGATCCTCGTCTCGCTGCTCGACTCGGAGCCCGCGATCGAGAAGTACGCGGCGGCGGAGGCCGCCACCGCCATCGACCGGATCCGTGCGGACCTCGACCGCGACGATGCGCTGCGGTCGACGTCGACCCCGACCGTCGACCTCGACGACGTCCTCGCGGAGTTCGCCCTCGCCGACGCGGTCCGAGCCGAGCCGCCCCGGGGGGATCGCGACCCGACCCACTACCGGATCCGGGTCGGGGCGTACCTCCGCCTGAGCTCGCCCTCGTGGGGCGCGTCGTGGCGACTCGTCAACCGGGCGCTCGCGGACGGCGCGGTGCGGCTGACCCGCGGGGAGGTCGTCTCGCTGCTCGAGGCGGCCATCGAGTCGCGCGTCCGCGAGGGGCTGCCCTTCGATCTGGCCGCCGACGAGGGGATCGCGGCGGAGCTCGAATCGCGGGTGGCGGAGCTCGAACGGCTCCTCTCGGAGCGCCGGTACACCGGCCCGTTCGACGTCGTCGCCCCCGAACTGTTCCCGCCGTGTATGCGGAACCTGATCGAAAAGGCGGAGCGCGACGTCGAGCTCTCCGGACCGGAGTCGTTCGCGCTGATGGCCTTTCTCGTCGGGATCGGGATGTCGCCGGACGAGGTGGTCGCGTTCTGTGCGGACACGAGCCTCGATGCGGAGGGGATCCGGTACCAGACCGAGTACCTCCACGACGACCGGGGGTCCCAGTACCCGCCGCCGACCTGCGAGACGCTGGCAAACTACGGGATCTGCCACAACGAGGATGATCACATGCGCGTCGCCGCCGACCCGCTCGCGTACTACGAGACCCGGGTGAACGAGGCCGAGGACGTCACCGACTGGCGCGAGGAACACGGCGTTGAGACGGCCGAGGCGGCCGGGACGGGCGGGACGAACGGGACCGGCGACACGGCCGGGACGAACGGGACCGGCGACACGGCCGGGACGAACGGGACCGGCGACTCGAACTGAGCGGAATGGAGGGTCGCGGACCCGTTACGCGTCCACGTCCTCGGCGCGGATGAGGTAGAGCCCGACCAGCGCCATCAACAGCACGAACCCGGTCAGCAGCCCGAGGAGCGCGAACGCTCCGCTCTCGGGAAGCGGCGACCCGCTGAACGTGACTCCGATGACGACGAGTCCGACGACGAACGTCGCCGCCGCCAGCAGGGAGACGACGATCCGTCGACGGAGTCCCGCGTCGATGTCCATGCCAGCCGTTTCCCTCGGCGCTAAAAAAGGACTTCGATGGAACCGCCGACGGCGGCGGGAACGCGCTCGGAACCCCGCCCGGAGACGGTGCCGCGAACGTTCCCCGACGTTCCGAAACCGACCGTTCGTCCCTCCAGCGACGGAGAACTTAACCGGACGGCGTGTCTCAGTTCGACCCGAACGGATCCCCTCCGCCCATGCCCCCCACGCGATACACCCCGGCGGCGGTCCCGCTCGACGCCGATGCCGACGCGGCCGCCGACGCCGACGTGGCCGCCGACGCCGACGCGGTCGGCGACGTCGACGCGACCGCCGATGCCGACGCGGTCGGCGACGTCGACGCCGATCACGGGGACCGGTCGGCCCGGGCCAGGCGGGAGCCGATGACGGTTCGCCCGCTCCGTGATCGACGGTACCTGGTCGAGACCGAGGGCGGCACCTACGTCGTCGCGCTCGACGCCGGCGTCTGCGACTGCCCGGACCACGAGATCCGCGGGTCGCAGTGTAAACACCTCCGTCGTGTCGCCATGGCGGTGACTGCGGGACGGGTTCCCGCGCCCGACGAGCGGGTCGGCGTCTGTGCGGTCTGCGGGGTCGAAACGTTCGTTCCGTTCGGCACGGCCGGACCATGGCTCTGTGAGCGACACGGGTTCGACCGCGGCGACGCGGTCCGCGACCGCGAAACCGACCAACTCCTGGTCGTCACCGAAGTCACCGACGAGCGCGCCGACGAGTATCGGACCGGCGAGGGACGCACGGTCGATACGTACGCGACCAACGCCGACTACGGGGCGCACGAACCGGTCGTCGAGGCCGTCTACGCCGCGTCGCTCGGGCCGACCCACGGCGTCGACGACGCGCGACGCTACGGGTTCCCGGCCTCACGGCTAACGCCGGTCGAGACCGGGGCCGACCGGGCGGCGTGAGTGGACCGAGCGAACGGACCGAGTGAGCGACGAACGGGCGACGAGAACGTGGCTGCGGACGGAGCGGGACGGGAACGCCGACCATCGGGCTCACCCACGCGGCCGGATCCCGGTCGGTGGTGGTATCGGCCGTCGTCGCCGGCCGCCCACGCCGCGTCAGTCGGTCCGGACGGCCGTCCGGTCGCGTCGTTCGTGTCCGTGACGACCGTGTCCGCCGTCGAACCCGTGGCTGATGTCGTAAAACACCGCCTCCGGGTCGCCGTTCCACTGCCACTTCCAGCGGGTCCGGGCGAGGAGCGAGAGCTTGCGGGTGAAGGCGATCTCCGGCGTCGTCGACAGCGTGTCGTAGCCGCGGTTCCGGATCAGCCGATGGTGGTCGGCGTACAACACCGCCGCGAGCAACACCGCGAACTGGCAGTCCTCCGGGAGGTACTTGATCCCGGCGACGCCCTCCTCGTAGAGCCGCTCGGTGCGGACAAGCTCCTCTCGGATCGCGGCCGCGACGTCGTCGTCGAACGTTAGATCCAGTATTTGCGTCTCGCTCACGCCGTGGCGTCGGAGCGTCTCCAGCGGGAGGTAGATCCGGTCGCGCTCGACGACGTCCTCGCGGACGTCCCGCAGGAAGTTCGTCATCTGGAACGCCTCCCCGAGCTTGGTCGCGTGCGGCAGCGCCCTCGCCTCGGCCTCCCCGTCGAGATCCATTATCGACGTCATCATCCGTCCGACGGCGGCCGCGGATCCGTCCATGTACGCCTCCAAGTCGGCGTACGCTTCGTATCGGTCCGTGCCGATGTCGCTCTCCATCGCGTTGACGAACACGTGGACGTCCTCGTCGGCGATGCCGCGTTCCGCACGAATGGATGAGAACGCGTCGAGCACGGGGTTGTCCGTCGGCTCCTCGCCGAGTGCGGCCCGTCGGAATCGTTCGAGTTCGGCGCGTTGCTCGTCGGGCGGCGCGGTCTCCTCGGCGTCGACGACTTCGTCGGCGATCCGGAAGAACCCGTACAACACGTACGTCGGCCGTCGGATCCGCTTCGGTAGGAGCCGCGTCGCAACGTGGAACGTCTTTCCCGTCCGGCGCTGGATCCGCTTGCTCCGGGCAACCTGTGTTTTCTCTACCATGGTGACCCCCGCCGGCCGGCGCGAAGGGTGGAGAACGGGTCGCCCATCATATTTCAAGACTGTGTCCCGAGGAATATAACAGTTCTCACGGCCGGCTCGTTTTCGTTGTGTGCTGGTGGATTCGAGGTGACGCGCATGGTCAGTAGAACGTGTCGCTACAGTCGTACACGACCCCGTGTGTGGGACAGACGTACTTACAGTGCCGGTGGATCATCGCGCTGCCGCACTGCGGGCAGGGTCGTCCCCCGTGATCGGAGCCGGTGACCTCGCTCGTCTCGCGCACGGTCAAATTGACGCGGTCCATGCTAATAAACGGTGTCCCATACGAAGCAGGATGCGGCCCGCCGACCGACCGAACTCGGCGGTGCCGGGGGGATCCGGGTCGGACAACGCCGTCGTCGCCGTCGTCGCAGTCGGCTGATTACCCGTCCCCGAAGGTGGTCGCCTCGCGGGTCGTCGTCTCGCCGAACAGCCAGTCGGCGTGGTCGATGGCGTACTCGCGGTGGTCCTCGGTGATGTAGCCGAGCGCGTCCGCGACGACGACGGGCCGGTAGTCGCGAAGCCCGGCGCTGCCGGCGGTGTGGAGGACACAGACGTTCGCGAGCGTCCCGCAGATCAGGAGGTCGTCGACGCCGTGGACGTGGAGGTAGCCCTCCAAGTCGGTCCGGTAGAAGGCGTCGTAGGTGTGTTTCTCGACGACATGGTCGTCCGCCCGTACGTCGAGGTCGCCGTGGAGTTCGGCGTCCCACGACCCCTCGACGACGTGCTCGCCCCACCGGTCGAACTCGTCGTAGTAGTGGGTGTCGTCGAACTGTTCGGGCGGGTGGACGTCCCGGGTGTAGACGATCCGCGCGCCGGCGTCGCGGGCGCGACCGACGAGTTCGACGACGGGGTCGAGCGCGGTCTCGCTCGGCTTCGCATGGAGGCTCCCGTCCGGGTGACAGAACCCGTTTTGCATGTCGACCACGATCACGGCGGTGTCGGTCGGGTCGTACGGCATACACGGTCGTTTGGGGGGCTGGACACAAAAACTTGGAGTCGATCCGACGGGCGACCGACCTCGAGGCGGTCACGGACAAACTACTTATCCGGCCACCCGTTACTCCCGGTATGCGACGGGGTCCCGTTCTCCCGGCGGTGATACTCGTGGTCGCCCTCCTCGCCGTCGGGGTCGTTGGTGCCGGCGCTAGCGTCGCCGCGGCCGACACCGCCACGGCCGCCGCCGCCGACACCGCCACGGCCGCCGACACCGCCACGGCCGCCGCCGCCGACAACGGGACGTATCCGGTCGCGGAGACTCCCGAGGACTGCGAGATGGAGGCCGACAACGAGCTAGTCGGCTGCTGGAACGGGGTCCATCATGCCGCGGACCCGGCCGAACTCGGGATCGATCAGGCCGACGGCGAGACGTTGTCGGACGAGGAACTGACGACGCTGATCCATCTGGAGATGGCCCGCGTCGAGCGGATCCGCGAGCGTCCCTTCGAGGCGGGGGTGCCGGTCGAAGTGGTGAGCCGCGAGGCGTTCTCGGAGAACCAAACCGGCGGCGAGTCGGACGCCGCGTTCACCCGCTGGAACGACCAGGTGTGGAAGGCGCTGTTCATCATCGGGGAGGACGAGTCGAGCACTCTCGTGATCAATGACGTGTTCGCCGGGTCCGTCGGCGGGTTCTACTCGCCGGCCGAGGATCGGATCGTGGTCGTCGTCGAGGACGAGACGACGGTGCGGGTGTCGCCGACGACGCTCCTCCACGAACTCGGACACGCGATGCAGGACCAGTACGGGAACCTGAGCGACCCGCGATACACCGGCGCAACCCAGGACGCCGACCTCGCGACCGACGGCATCGTCGAGGGCGAAGTAACGTACATGGAGGAAGTGTACGCCGAGCGGTGCGGCGACGAGTGGTCGTGTGTGTCGGAACCGTCGGGCAACGGTACCGCCGACGGCGGCTCGGACCCGAACCTCGGCGTTCTGCTCACCGCCCTCCAGCCGTACTCGGACGGCGCGCCGTACGTCGACGAGTTGGTCGACGCCGAGGGATGGGGCGCGGTCGACGAACTGTTCAACGACCCGCCGAAGACGACCCGCGAGACGATCCACCGCGAGCCGTTCGAACCGGCGCCGATCACGTTCACCGACACGGCGACGGGCGGGTGGGAGACGTACGAGGACCCGGGGGCCGACGGCGCGGAGACCGTCGGCGAGGCGTCGCTGTTCGTCTCCATGTGGTACCAGTCATCGAACTCCGACGCGGACGTCATCGACCGGAGCGCGCTGTTCGACACCGACCACCCGTACCGGACCTACAACTACTCGCACCCGGTGACCGACGGGTGGGCGAACGACGTCCTCTACCCGTACCGGAACGACGCGGGCGACGAGCCGCGGAACGGCTACGTCTGGGTGATCGAGTGGGAGACTGCCGACGACGCGGCGACGTTCCACGACGCATACCTCCGAGTGCTCGACGCCAAGGGGGCCGAACGCCGTGCCGACGGAATCCACCATGTCGAGGAGGGCGGGTTCCGCGGGGCCTACGGCGTCGAACGGGACGGGACGACGCTGACCATCGTCCACGCGCTCAGTCCCGAGGAAGTATTCGAGATCCGGCCCGGAATCGACCTCGACGGCTCCCCGACGGACGGAACGAACGGCGGGGTCGATGACGGAACGAACGGCGGGGTCGACGACGGGACCGACCCCGCCGGCGACGGAACGGCCGCCGGCGACGACGTGGAGGCCGACGACGAACGCGAGGCGTCATCCGACGAGACGGGTTCGCCGGACGACGGATCCGGCGACGGGTCGGTCGCCGACCAAGCCCCCGGATTCGGCGTCGTCGCCACGTTCGCCGCGCTGTTCGTGATCGCCGCGCTCGTCGCCCGCCGGTCGGCGCGGTAACCGCGGACCGGACCGTCGATGGCCGCTCGCCGACGGACGACAGGGATGGCTTTTCACGATCGCCGGCCGAACAGACGGGTATGACCGAGTTCGACATCGTTGACGCCGACGCCGTCCGGAGCGGTCGGGCGACCGACGCCTACTTCGACCGGACGGCCGCGGCCCTCGAACACGCCGGCCGAAACCCGCGGGTCGTCGCCGAGGTGACGGCCGACCAGTTCCCGAGCGGCGAGTTCGAGCTGTTCGCCGGGCTGAAGGACGCGGTTGCGCTGTTCGCGGGCCGCGACGTCGACGTCCACGCGATCCCCGAGGGCCGGCTGTTCGACGGCGGACCGGCGATGCGGATCGAGGGGCCGTATCTTTCGTTTGCGCGGCTCGAGACCTCCCTTCTGGGGTTCCTCTCGCACGCCTCCGGGATCGGCACCGCCGCGCTCGACTGTCGCGCCGCCGCCCCGGACTCGGCGCTGTTCTCGTTCGGCGCGCGCCACGTCCACCCGTCGATGGCCGCCGCGGTCGAGCGGTCGGCGCTCGTCGCCGGGTTCGACGGGTTCTCGCACGTCGCCGCCGGCGACCTGATCGGGCGGGAGGCGTCGGGAACGATGCCGCACGCGTTGTCCATCTGTTTCGGCGCGGGCGACCAGGAGGCGGCGTGGCGCGCGTTCGACGCCGCCGTCGACGAGACGGTTCCCCGGATCGCGCTGTGTGACACCTACTCCGACGAGGTGGACGAGGCGTTGCGGGCGGCCGACGCGCTCGGCGATCGCCTCGACGGCGTCCGGCTCGACACGACCGGATCGCGCCGGGGGGACTTCCGACACATCATTCGCGAGGTGATCTGGGAGCTCGACGCTCGCGGCCACGACGACGTCGACGTGTACGTCTCCGGCGGCCTCGGCCCGACGGACCTCCGCGAACTTCGGGACCTCGTCGCCGGGTTCGGTGTCGGCGGCTACGTCTCGAACGCCGACCCCGTCGACTTCGCGCTCGATATCGTGGAAGTCGACGGCGAACTCGCCGCCAAACGCGGGAAGCTCTCCGGCACCAAACAGGCGTACCGCACCGCTGACGGCGGCCACGCGGTGGCGCTGGCCGACCGCCAGGGGCCCACGGACGGGGAACCGCTTCTCAAGCCGGTGATCCGCGACGGCGAGGTGGTCGCCGGGGACGCGTTCGACCTCGATGCGGCGACGGAGCGGGCGCTCGCGGACGCTGAACGGGTCGGATACGGGTCGGAAAACTGAGCCCGAGCACCGAGAAATGGAGGGCCTGCGGTGCGGGTCGACGGCCTTTGGCGATTCCATCGTCTCGGCCCGTCTGGATTCTCGGGGCCGTCCGGCTTCTTTCGGCCGTTTGACTTTTCGACCTACAGTTCCTCGACCGCGCCGCCGTCGGGGCGCTCCCGGAACACCTGTCCCTCGATGAGCGTCACCATCGTGTCGTCGTCCTGCCAGGCGGTCGGTGAGATCTTCGCCTTCCGGCAGGCCCGCGAGAGGAACTCCGCGCCGGACCAGCCGTTCTCGACGGGGACCGTCGGGTACAGCCACCCGTGTGACCCGCCGCCGTCGACGGCGACGCCGTGAGTACCGATCGTGAGGTCCTCGAGGGGGTCGTTCGTGAGAACGGTGTTCGAGACGATACAGACGGATACGGTGATGTTGTCGAGCTCCTTCGGCTCGACCTCCGAGCCACAGGAGTCGTCGGAGGCCGCCTTGATCGCCGCTTCGACGATGGCGTGGCCGAGTTGGTCCGAGTCGTCCCACGCGCCCGCGCAGCCTCGGAGCCGACCGCGCCCTCGAGTCGATTCGAGGCGGACGAACGCGCCCGTCCGAGCGTAGAACGCGTCCCGCATGCTTCCCGGCTGTTCTCGTTGTCCGTTCAGGACGAACGACTCGACCGCCTCGCGTGCGAGTTCGACCGCCCGTGCCCCGTCATCGTACGAGAGCCGAACGGTCTGTGCCTCGGACATACACACATATATGGGTGCTGACGACTTGAACGCTTCCCTTTGGTGATCGTTCGTGATCGATCCCGTTTTGCGGCGTTCGCCTCGGTCAACTCCCCCGACCGAACCGCTTATTCCCCGCGCCCGGCTACCCACGTTCGGACAGAGGGAGCCCGACTCCCGTGCCTCCGGCATGAGGAAAGTCCCCCCACCGGCCGGACGGGCGACCGGGCACACGCCCGGAGTCGGAGACGGCTGGCTCTGGAACAGCAACGACACCCCCCGCCCCGACCCGTGATTCGCGCGGTCGCCTCGGTGACCGCGGCGCTCGCGGGGGCACCCGCGAACGCGCGAACCGACCCGTGAGGGAAGGGAGTTAACCCGATGAGGATCGACGGGTGGGAACGGATGGAACGGCGAACCCTCGCCGGTGCAAGTCCGCGCGACAGGTAGTCCGGCCACGGCGCGGACGCTCAGCCGAATGTCGGGATGAACCGAAGGGGGCTTACTCCCCTCAGTCCGCCGAACTCGCGAGCGATACGCTTCTCGTCCCCGCTCAAAACGGCAGCGGCAACGCGCCGCCCGTCGTCCCGCCGAGTTCGTCGGCGTACACGACGCCGATGTACAATATGGTGAAGATGACGGCGTTGTGGAGGGCGTGAAGCAGCGCCGGGACGACGATGTTCCCGGTGTATTCGTACACCGCCCCGAAGACGAGGCTCGGGAAGAAGAGCACGGCAACCGTCGTGAGCCGCCCCGAGATTCCGCCGGTCAGTGCCATCACGTGGATGACCGCGAACACCGCCGACGCGATGACGATGGCGGGGGCCACCGGCAGCGACTCTCGAAGTCGTCCCTGAACGACGCCGCGATAGAGGATCTCCTCGCAGGGGCCGACGACGAGGAACATGGCGACGATGAACAGCGGGATGATCGCCGGGTTGTCCATCGCGACCTCGGCGCTCTGGTTCGACGCGGTCTCGGTCCCGAGGAACTGGATGACGGCGGAGACGACCAGCACCATGATCAGGATGACGACCCAGCCGGCGACGACGAGCCCCAGCTCCTTCAGGCTCGGCCGACGGACGCCGAGATACGAGATGATACCCGCCCGGTCGAATCCGCGCCACCCGAGGTACGCGACCGCGAGCCCGGCGAACGCGACGTACTGGCCGACGATCAGCGTGAGCACGATGCTCACCGCCAGCGGCAGTCCGCCGACGGCGGCGTCGGCGAACCACACGCCGAGTCCGCCCACGAACGCGATTCCCGGGCCGAGCACGCCGAGCCCGACGGCAACCGCCACGGCCATCAGGCGGGACCCGTCGGGCTCGGGGTTCGGATCGGTCGTCGACTCGGCGGGTTGCTCCGGCGCGCCGCCGGGTT
This sequence comes from Halorubrum sp., assembly GCA_028275105.1. Classification (GTDB taxonomy): domain Archaea; phylum Halobacteriota; class Halobacteria; order Halobacteriales; family Haloferacaceae; genus Halorubrum. The sequence continues at coordinate 16,935 of JAQCNI010000046.1, read as the reverse complement.
GTCCCGGATCGTTCGAGGGCTGCTCCGGAGTGTTCGAGGGCTGCTCCGGAGTGTTCGAGGGCTGCTCCGGAGTGTTCAGGGGGTGTTTCGGATCGTCGGCGGGATCGGTCATTGATCCGGTATTGGTACTGCCGGCCAAAAGCGTTGTCCGTCAGCCCTCATCGACGGAGGAGTTCGTACCATAAGACGGCGACCGTGGCCCGGCCGTCCCGGAGGCCGTCGTCGACGACGGTCGAGAGTAGGTCGTCGTAGTCGACTACCGAGACCTCGATCGACTCGTTGTCGTCGAGGTCCCGGTCGGCCGTCGGCTCACAGCCGGTCGCGAGGAAGTAGTGATGGACGGCGTTCGCCACGCCGTTGGCCGGTTCGACCGTCGTCAACCGCTCGAATGCCGCCGCCTCGTAGCCGGTCTCCTCCGCGAGTTCCCGAGCGGCGGCCCGATCGAGCCCGTCGCCGTCGTCCGGTTCGACCGTTCCCGCCGGGAGTGACCGGTTCACTCGACCGACCGCCTGTCGCCACTCGTCGATGACGACGACGTCGCCGTCGGGGGTCAGGGGGAGCACCACGACCGTCGGCGGTTCGTCGACGTAGTGGTACTCGCCCGGTTCGCCGTCCGGGAACCGCACGTCGTCCCGGCGTACGTCGAACCCCGGACAGCGGTAGTCGATCTCCGTCCCGGTCGTCTCCCACGCGAGGTCATCCTCGTCCATACTCCCGCGTTGCTCGCGGCGGCCTAAAATCCGCTGCCGACGCAATTTTGAGCCGGTCACTCCCACTCCCGGAGCGACGTCTGGTCGTCGTCACGGGCGTCGATCGCAGGCGACCTCGCTCGTTCGGTTGGTTCCGATCGCTCGGTTGGTCCCGCCCGGTCGGCCCGTCCCGCCGCTCCCCCTTCGTCGCCGACATCCTCCGCGTCGTCCCCGGCGCCCACCCAGTCGGTGAGTTTCCCGCGGTCGCCGACGGTCTTGATCGGGTCGGTTGCGACCGGGTCGGGTCCGTCCCGACCGGCCGTTTCGCCGCCGTCACCCCCGCCCTCGGTCGCCCCCCCGGCGTCAAATCCCGTCAGGGTCGCTTGGTCGCCCGCCGCGAAGTCGAGGTTCGAGACGCGGACGCCGAGCTTTCGAACCGCCTCGTCGGCGAACTCCGCGAGCAACTCCAGCGCAACCGTCTCGACCAACCCCGGGTCGTCGACCGGGCCGGATAGGCTTCGGGCGCGCGTGTTGACGTCATATTGGGGAACGACCGCCTTGATCCCGATGGTGCGGTACAGACAGCCCCGCTCGCGAGCCCGGCGGGCGACGTCGGCCGCGAGCGCGGCGACGGTCTCGCGTTTCCGCACCTCGTCGGCGGTCGCCGGCAGCGACGATTCCCGCGAGAGGCTCTTGGGCAGCCCCCGCGGCGTCACCGCTCGGTCGTCCTCGCCGCGGGCACGACGGTACAGCGCTTGGCCCCGCTCGCCGAGTTCGGCCGTCAGCGTTTCCCGGTCGGCCGCCGCCACGTCGCCGGCGGTCTCGATCCCGCGGTCCGCAAGGGCCCGTTCCGTCACCGGCCCGACGCCGTGGAGCGCCGCCGTCGGCAGCGGCGCGAGGAACCCCTCGACCGACCCGGGGGGGACGACGACGAGTCCGTCCGGTTTGTCCGCGTCGCTGGCGACCTTCGCGGTCGACATCTCCGGGGCGACGCCCACGCTCGCGGGGACGCCCGCCTCGCGCCCGATCCGGCCCTTGACGTGTCGCGCGTATCCCTCCGCGAGCGTCCTCGCGTCGGTCGGCCCGGCCGCGGCGCTCGGTTTCGGTTCGGTTCCGGCGCTCGGCTCCGGACCGCCATCGCCGCCCACGACTCCCCACGAGGTCCGGTCGGTGACGTCGAGGTACGCCTCGTCGATGCTCACCTCACGAACGACGTCGGCGGCGTCGCGCAGTACGTCCTTCACCTCCGCCGCGACCGACTCGTAGAACTCGAGGTCGACCGAGCGGTAGTGGCCGGTTTCGGTCGGCTCGGTGGCGTTCTCCCCGGAACTCGTCCCGTCGTCGTCGCCATCGTCGTCATCGGCTTCATCGGCGTCGGCCCGCCGCGGAAGGCGGTCGAGAGCCTCGGAGATCGGCATCGCGCTCTCGACGCCGAACTCGCGAGCCTCGTAGCTGGCTGTCGCGACCGCCCCGACCGTCTCTCCGGGCTCGTAGCCCATCCCGATCACGACGGGCTCGCCGCGCAATGCGGGCTCCCGGAGCCGTTCGCAGGAGGCGTAAAAACAGTCCATGTCGACGTGGAACACGATGCGGTCCTCGTCATCGGCGTCGTTCGCATCCACCCCCGGGAGCGTCTCGCCCGGCATTCATCGTCGTTCGGTTCCCCGGCGACTTAAGACTCCACCACGCGCGGCGGCAGCGAACCTCCCTCCCGGATCGGGCCGACACGCGTTTGCTTCGTCGGTTCGTACCCCGCCCGTGGTGGATCGGATCGACGTGTTACACGTCGACGAAGACCCCTCGGTGCTCGATCTCGCCGAGACGTTCTTCGGTCGGGAGCTTGAGTCGGCGGCGGTGACGGACGTGACGGACCCGGAGTCGGCGCTGGAGCGGCTGAAGTCGGGGTCGTTCGACTGGCGAACCGCATCCGGGGCGCGGCCGAGGAACACCGCACGCGACGGGTCGGACTTCGGCGCGGGGGGATCGAACTCCGGCTCGGCCGACGTCACGGTTCGGGTCGGCGACCTCAAGGCCGGGTTCTACGTCGTCGACGACGGCCCGGGAATCCCGGCTGACGTCCGCGACGATCCGTTCGCCCCCGGGCAAAGCGGAATCGAGGGGAACACCGGCTTCGGCCTGGCGATCGTCACGCAGATCGCCGAGGCGCACGGCTGGACCGTCACGGCGACCGACTCCGCCGCGGGCGGCGCCCGGTTCGAGGTACGCGGCGTCGAGCGTCCCGGCTCCGGGGTCGTCGAGGGCTGAGCGTCCCGGCCCGGCCCTTCGGGGCGCCTCCCGGCCCGGCCCTTCGGGGCGCCTCCCGGCCTCGGGCGGGTTCCGGGAACCGGATCCTCTCCCGCCGTTCGCAAGCGCCTTCACGGCCCCGACCGAACGACGCCCGGATGGGGTCGATCGCACGGATACGTGACACCGACCGGCGCGTGATCGTCCTCGCGCTCGCGCGAATGGTCGGGGCGGTCGGCAACTCCTTTCTCATCGTCGTCCTCCCGCTGTACGTCGCCAGCGACCTGATCGCGATCGATGCGCTCCTCGGAACGAGGGTCGGGGTCGGCGTGGCGAGCGTGACGCTGACGGAGCCGCTGCTCATCGGGTTCGTCCTCTCGCTGTTCGGTTTCCTCAACAGCCTCTCACAGCCGTGGACCGGACGCCTCTCCGACCGGCTGGCGACCCGCCGCCCCTTCGTCCTCGTCGGAATCCTCCTCCTGGGGACGGCGAGCGGGCTCTACACGCTGGCGGACTCCTACTGGATCCTCGTCGTCCTCCGGGCGATCCAGGGATTCGGGGCCGCGTTGACGATCCCGGCGACGGTCGCGCTCGTCAACGAGTACGCGTCGGGCGCGGACGAGCGTGGCGGCAATTTCGGCGTGTTCAACACGTTCCGGCTGATCGGGTTCGGCTTCGGCCCCGTCCTCGCGGGCGTCGTCGTCGACAACGGGCCGTACGACCTGACGGCGCTCGGTCTCCCGACGATCAATAGGTTCAACGCCGCCTTCGTCGTCGCCTGTTTCGGCGCGTACCTCAGCTTCCTGCTCGTCTACCTCCTCGTCCACGACGCCGCCGATACGGCGGAGGCGGGCGACGACCTCTCGATCCAGGTTCGCGGCGAGGACCGCCTGCTCGACCCGGTGTTTGCGCTCGGGGTAGCGACGGTCGCGATGGGGATCTGTATCGCGCTGTTCGCGACGCTCCAGAACGAGGTCAACGTCCGGCTTGACCAGCCGCCGGTGTGGTTCGGGCTCCAATTCGCCGCGGTCACCATCGCCAACGTGGCCCTTCAGGTGCCCGTCGGGCGCGCCAGCGACCGATTTGGCCGGCGGCCGTTCCTCCTCGTGGGGTTCGTCCTCCTCGTGCCGACGACGCTGCTACAGGGGCTCGTGTTCGACTCCACGGTGATGACGCTGGTCCGACTCGGACAGGGGGTCGCCGTCGCGTTCGTGTTCGCTCCCTCGCTCGCACTCGCCGGCGACCTCGCCCGGGAGGGCGAGTCGGGGTCGACGCTGTCCGTGCTCACGATGGGGTTCGGGCTCGGGGTCGCCCTCGGCCCGCTGGCGTCCGGGTGGCTCGTCGGCTTCGGGTTCGTCGTCCCCTTCGCCGTCGGGGCCGTCCTCTCGGTCATCGCACTCGTGACCGTGGTCACGCAGGTCGACGAGACGCTCGGGGTAGTTGGGAGCGATGGCGGAGGAGGCGGCGGGAACGGGACCGCCGCGGACGATTGATGCGTTTGACGTCCCCCCACGAGAAGCGATAAGCCGTCGACTACCGAACGAGCGACCGTGCCCCGCGACCGTGTCCGCTGTCTCGAGTGCCGGGAGCCGATCCCGTCGGACGCCCGCATCTGCCCACACTGTGAGTCCCTTCAACCGTCGCCGCTCGTCGACGCCGGCATCGTCGTCGCCGGCGTGTTCGCGCTCGTGTTCGGCGTGATCCTCGCGCTGCTGACTGTCGGCACCTCCAAGCTCTTCGGGTTCACGCTTCTGATCGTCGGATTCGGCCTCGCAGTCGGGGGGTACACGCGGCGCGTCGACAGACGCGTCGAGCGTCGGTCGCGGTGAGGGGATTCCGAACGCGTGCGATACGGTGGGAATCGCGGGTCGCCCGCCCCGGGGTCGAAGCGTTGCGACCTTTTAAGCCGAATGACGGCACACGTGAGAGTATGTTCACGCCACTCAACGCGGGGGTCGTCGTCGTCGGGCTCCTGCTCGCGTTCGTCGGCGCGGCCGTCTCCGTGTACGCCGTGACGCTGACCGGGCTCCTGATCGGCGCCGGCGCGGGCTACCTCGCAGCCCCGAACGTCCTCGGATTCGTCGCCGTCGACGGGTTGGCGCTCACCGCGGGTGCGGTCCTCGTCGGCGCCGCAGTCGGCGGGTTCATCGCATACGCCGGGCTCTCCTTCGCCGTTCTCGGGATCGGCGGCGTCGTCGGCGGGTTCGTCGGCCGCTTTGCGGTCGGACCGCTGTACGCCGCCGGGGCCGGAGGCATTCAGGGGACGCTCCTGCTCGTCGGGGCGACGCTCGCGGGGGTCGCCGTCGGCGCGCTGTTCGGATTCGTGCTCACGCGGACGACGCTCCTCGTCTCGACCGCCTTCATCGGTGCGGCGCTCGCGACCCGGTCGCTCACCCCCGAGTCGTTCGCGACCGCTGCCGAGGAACTGACCGCCGAGCCGCTTCTCTTCGACCCGACGGCGCTTCCGTTCCTCGCCGTGTTCGTCCTCGGGGGTCTCTCGCAGGTTGGGCTGTTCAAGTTCGGGTACATCACGACGCTCGTCGGCCTGCTCCCCGGCGCGCGGCGGTGGACCGCGAGCGACGACGAGGAGGCGTCCGCCTGATCGCCATGCCAGTTCTCCTCACCGGCGCACACGGCGTCGTCGCCGTCGTCCCCGCCCCGTCGAACCACGCGGTCGGGATGTACGAGTCGGGGTACGCCCCCGAACCGTCCGACCCCAACTACGGGTTCACGGTCGACCACGGGGCCCCGATCCGGCTCGACTCCGACTACGGCGCGTCGAAGGCGGCGTCTTCGAGGTGTTCTACGGGATCAGCGACGACCCAAACTCGTCGTTCAACGTCGAGCACGCCCGCGATCGGGTCGGGTACGACCCCGTCGATTTGGGGAACGGGACGTCCGAACCGCCGATATAGTCCGATTTCGTGAGTGTCGGGCGGCATATCGAGATGCCCACCGTCGGAGTGTCCGCTGTCCGACGGTACGCGGTTGCTGTCGCGGTGACCATCATAACCGCCAAAGCCCCAGCTGCGAGGGCGGCGCACGCTCGATGCGCGCTTCAGTCACTCACTTCGTTCGCTCCGTCCAGTGCTTTCGTCGCCTGCGCCGCCCTCGCAGCTGCCCCTTTGAGTCCCACCCCGCACAGCCGTACGCCTCGCGCCTCCCCAGCCTCGTCGCTCGCTTGTGGGCTCCCGTCGGTCGCCCACGTCGCGTGCGACTCCCTCGCGCTCGGATTCACGAGCCTTCGGCCCGCTCACCGGAGCGCGCCACCGCACCGATCGGAAAACATCGCGATTCGTTCCGCTACTCGTCGTCGAGTGCGGCTTCGAGCCGGTCGATCAGTGCCTCGTTGCCGACGTAGAGCGGCACGCGGTCGTGGAGCCCGTCGGGTTCGATGTCGAGAATCGAGCCGGAGCCGTCCGAGGACGCCCCACCCATCCGCTCGATCACGTACGCGATGGGGTTCCCCTCGAAGGAGAGCCGGAGCTTCCCCTCGGGGTCGTCGACGAGCGTGGGGTACGCGAACACCCCGCCGTACGTCACCACTTGGTTGACGTCGCCGACCATCGAGCCGCCGTATCTGAGTTTGAGTTCGGATTCGACCTCGCGGGCGTACTCCAGGAACGCGTCGGGCCAGTCGGGGATCCGTCCGCCGAAGCCGTAGACGGTCGGCTCGTCGGGGAGCGTCAGATCCTCGTCGACGACCGAGCGTGAAGCGCCCTCGGGGCCGTCCTCCCCGGTCGCGTTCGGGTCGCGCTCGACGACCTCCTCGCGGACGCCGGACTCGTCCGCGACGACCATCGTCGTGATCGGGCCGTACAGCGTATAGCCGGCCGCGACGAGGTCGCGCCCGGGGGCGGGAAGCGGGGCGTCGTACACGCCGATCACCGTTCCCATCGTGTTGTTCGACCGGAGGTTCGAGGAGCCGTCGAGGGGGTCGATGGCGACCGAGTACCCCTCGCCGGCGTCGGTCGCCTCGGGCCGCTCCTCGCTGACGAACGCGCCGACGCCGTCGATCGCGGTCAGCGCGTCGGCGAGGAGTTCGTCGGCGTACATGTCCCCCGCGAGTACCGTCTCCCCGGAGGGGTTCTCGGTCCCGCTCTCGACGCGACGACCGGGCAACGCGTCACGGATCTCCGGGGCGATCCCCGCGACCGCGTCGAACACCGCCTCGACGACGGGGTCGTTCGCTCCGGTGGCGTCGCCCATGAGCTACTCACCCGCGCCCGTTCCGGCCAGCGCCTCCTCGGCCGACGCCCCCTCGAAGACGACCAGTTCCAGCGCGTCGAGGATCTCGATCGGGTTCTCCCGCTGGAACACGTTGCGGCCGACCGCGAGCCCGTCGGCCCCGGCGCTCATCGCGTCCTCGACGGTCCGGAGGAACGCCCCGTCATCCGCCTTCGACCCGCCGGACATCACGACCTTCGTCGGGCCGGACATCTCCACCGCTTCGGCCATGGCCTCGGCCGATCCGGGGTACTTGATCTTCGCGATGTCCGCGCCGATCTCCAGCCCGATCCGGGCCCCGTAAATGATCGTGTCCGGGTCCCGCGCATTGCGGACGCCCTGCCCGCGGGGGTACGACCACATGACGACGGCCATGTCGTGGTCGCGCGCGCCCTCTTGGACCTCGCGGAACTCCTCGGCCATCTCGGTCTCGTAGTTCGACCCGCCGTACAGCGTGAACCCCACGGCGTCGGCGCCGAGCTCGGCGGCGTACTCCGGTGAGCAGTTGACGGGGCTATCCGGTTCCCCCCTCCAGAGGTCCGAGGTCCCGTTCATCTTCAGGACCAGCCCCATCTCGTCCTCGTAGTCGATGTAGTACGCCTCCGCCAACCCCTTCTGGACGCCTATCGCCGTCACCGCGTCGTGGGTCGCCAGCTCGAACACCCGCTCGGGATCGGCCGTCTTCGGGTTCGGTTCGAAGTCGACCGGCCCGTGTTCGAGCCCGTGGTCGTACGCGAGAATGAGCGACTTTCCGTCCCGTGTGATCGTGTCGTCGGCGTGGGGGAGCATCGTACGCATTACCAGTCACACCGATAAAAAGGGCTGCGGTGGTCGGGGGGACGGAACGCGAGCGCGGTCCGGTTCGTTCGTCGTGACGTCGCGCGAAGTGGATGCGGGCGGGAAACGCCTAAGCCGTTCGCCCCCCGCGTTCGGCCATGCAGCCGATATCGATCTTGGGCCCGGGCGCGGCCGACCTCGCCGATCGGCTAGCGGCCCGGCTCGACGGCCGGACCGCCGTCGTTCGCCGCGTCGACGACTCGGAACCGGACGGGGAAGACGCCAGCCCGGCCGTGGACGGCGATGCGTCGACCGGTCCCGACCGAACGCGACTCGCGCTCGCCCCGGACGGGACGTGGACCGGCAGTGGCTCAGCCGACGGGTTCGACGAGGTCCTCGACCGCCTTGCGCCGGATCACGACTGGCTCGTCGCGGTCGACTACGACCGACTCCGGATCCCGACCGTCCTGCTCGGTCCGGGCCGCGACTCCGGGGACGCTCCGGGTGCCCTGATCGTCCAAGCCGAAGCGTCCGACGACGTCGACGCGGCGACTCTCGTGGCCGCCCTCGACGACGCGGAACCGTGGGTGACCCGCGAGGCGCTCGTCGAACGTGTCGAGGCGTCGGACGACGCGGAACGATCGGGTGCGATCGCCACGTTCACCGGCCGCGTTCGCGCTCGCGACGCCCCGGGTGACGACCGGACGAGCCACCTTGCGTTCGAGAAGTACGACGGCGTCGCCCGCGACCGTATGGACGCCATCGCCGCCGCGCTGACCGACCGCAAGGGCGTGTTCGAGGTCGCGATGCACCACCGGACCGGCGTCGTGGCGGCCGGCGAGGACATCGTGTTCGTCGTCGTCCTCGCCGGCCATCGCGAGGAGGCGTTCCGGACGGTTCGGGACGGGATCGACCGACTCAAGGACGAGGTCCCGATATTCAAAAAGGAGCGCACGGAGTCCGAGGAGTTCTGGGTCCATCAGCGCGAGTGAGTTCCGGGCCGGGTCCCCGATACGGCTCGGTCCGTTCGATGCGGCTCACCGGCCGATTGCCCGTCCGATCGCCGATCGATCGCGGCGTCCCCGCTGCGCGCGAGCGACGTGACCCGGTCGACTCGACCCGAATCCCACCGGTGACCCGTGGCTCACCTGAATGATCGTGTCTATAAGATGAACTTTCTTTTCCATCCGAAGACTACTTTAGATCTAATGATAAAAAGTCTGAGTCCATTTGAACCTGTTTTAAACGATCATCGAAGAACGTTTTATTCGACCGAGATCGCTAAAACGGCATGAATCCCCCCGAACGTCGACCAACGGTGTCGCCTTTATAATACCCTCTACCCAGAAGGGTAGGTTGTTCATGAGCGCAACTACGAACCCCTCCACCGAGGCGGGCACGACCGACGACCGCAGCAAGGAAGAGCGGCTGAAGCGGTACCTGCTCGACTGCGCCGAGGACGGGGAGATGTATTTCAAGGGGAAGTTCATCTCCGAGGACGTCAATCTCTCGCCGAAGGAGATCGGGGCGCTGATGGTGAAACTCCGCGATTCCGCCACCGAACTCACCGTCGAGAAGTGGTCGTACACGGGCGCGACGACGTGGCGCGTCGAACCGGCGTGACGTGAGCCGTCCCGACGTGTGACGTCCGACCACCGTCGACGATCGGCTCCCCGCAAACCGACGTGCTCGTGTGCGGTCCCTCGTTTCCCGTTCCTCCCCGCGATCGGTCCCAATCCCCTCACGACCGGTCCCGATCCCTCACCGCGGTCGTTCCGTTTCCACCGGTGACGCGGGGTTTATACTTGCCGACGGCCAACGCTCGACGATGCCAGACCGTGAGGACGGCGCGGCGTCGGCGACTCCCGATGTCCCCCGTCCGGAGCCCCTCCGTACCTTCTTTCGCGTCGATACGGTCCGTCGGGAAGACGGTCGCGTCCGCTACGTCGGCGAGTCGTACGTCCCCGAGCGAACGCTCCTCCGAAAGATCGGCCCGGCGTTCCGCGAGGCGGGCTACGAAGTCGAGGTCGAGACGGCCGACGAGGGCCACGTCGTCGTCGCCACGCCGTTGGGCCACGGCGACGACGGGATCCCGTGGGTGAACGTCGGGCTGTTCCTCGCGACCGTGCTCTCGACGCTGTTCGTCGGGGCGTACGGGTGGTACTACGTTCCGCTCGGCGAGATCCGGGCGAACCCCCTTGCCATGCTCCGCGCGTGGCCGTTCACCGCCGCGGTGTTGGGCGTACTGATGGTCCACGAACTCGGCCACTACGTCGCCGGGCGGTACCACGGCGTGAACGTGTCGTTACCGTACGTCATCCCGTTCGTCTTCCCGTTCGGGACCCTCGGAGCGGTGATCCGGATGCGTGATCGGATGCCCTCGCGGAAGGCGCTGTTCGACGTCGGCGTCGCCGGTCCGATCGCGGGGCTCGTCGCGACCATCATCGTCACCGTCATCGGGCTCTCGCTTGACCCGATACACGTTCCGACGGAGCTCGCGAGCGGGTCGGGCACGATGATCCGGTTCAACAATCCGCCGCTGTTGACCCTGATCGCCGGCGTCATCGGCCAACCGACTGCGTATCCCGACCCGACCCTGTCGGCCCATCCGGTGGTGATCGGCGGATGGCTCGGGATGTTCTTCACGCTGCTGAATCTCCTGCCCGTCGGCCAGCTCGATGGGGGCCACATGGTCCGAGCGATGGTCGGACCGCGCCAGGAAACGATCGCTTCGATCGTGCCCGGCGCGCTGTTCGCGCTCGCCGTCTACCTCCACTACCTGCGCGGCTACGGGCTGAACGAGTCCGTCGGCCTCTGGGCGTTCTGGGGAGTCTTCTCGCTGTTCATCGCGTTCAACGGGCCGGCGAACCCGGTCGACGAGCGCCGCCTCGGCTGGCCCCGAATCGCCGTCGGCGTGCTCACGTTTGCGGTCGGAGCGTTATGCTTCCTCTTCGTGCCGATCCAAGTCGTCACCCCCTGACGGAGGATACGGATGGTCGACACTCTCGCGTGGATCGAACGTCTCGGGTTCCGGGCGTACTATCGGATCGCGGACCTGACGTACGCCCTCGCGGTCGCCACCCCGAAACGGACCGTCGCCGGAGCCTACCGAAGCTACGAACCGACGAACCCCCACGGCGACGACCCGGGGCTGGCTGCGCTCGATGGCCTCCCGCCGGACGCGACCGTCCTCGACGTGGGGGCACACGTCGGCGAGCATGCGATCCCCCTCGCCGTCGGTACCGACCGCCGCGTCGTTGCCTTCGAGCCGAACGGCGAAAGCGCCGACCGGCTTGAGCGCAACGCGCGCCGGAACGAGGTGTTTGACCGGATCGATCTCCACCGGGCGGGCGCCGGCGACGAGCGGGCGACGCTCACGTTCTACCGGTCGACGTTCTCGAAGTGCTCCGCCTTCGACCGCGAGTCGGCGTCCCGATGGGGCGCGCGGGTCGCCGGCATCGAGTCGGTTCCCGTCCGACGGATCGACGATCTCGTCGTCGGCGACGGGCCCGCCGCCGATGGCCCCGCCGGCGAGGGCGACGACGATGTCGCTGGCGAGGGCGACGACGTCGACGACGTGCGCATGCCCCCGCCGGACGGCATAAAGATCGACGTCGAGGGACACGAGTCCGCGGTGCTTCGGGGGGCCGAGCGGACGGTCCGTGAGCATCGACCGCTTCTGGTCGTCGAAATACACGAGGACGCCGCCGACGGTACCCCGACGCTCCGGTCGTGGCTTACGGAGCGCGGCTACGACGTCGAGATACGGGGAGACGTTTGCGTCTGTCGTGGATAGAGTCGGGGATCTCACGGGATGGCGCCGTCACTGCTCGGCTCGTACCGGCCTCCGACGACGACCCTCCCTCAATCCTCGCGTTGCTCCTTCATTCCCTGCCTCGTGAACTGGGGTGTCGCCCGAACCCCGCGCTTCTTCCGGAACGACCGGTACAGCGCCACCGCGAGCGGCGCCGCCAACATGAGCACGACCCCCGCGAGCCGCCAGTCCCCGGCGAACGAGTAGAGGATCGTCGCCGAGAGCACGCCCACCGCGAGCAGCACGGAGTAGGCGATCCGCATCGCCAACTTGTCGAGCACCCGCGACTCGTCTTGGATCGTGACGCCGACCTGAAGGTCGCCCCGGTTCGCCCGGTCGAGGAACTCGTCCGCCTTCGGCGGGACCGTGAACAGCGACTCGGTCGTCCGTTGGAGCTGTTGGCCGGCCCCCTCGGCCAGTTCGCGCGCGGTCCGCTCGTAGTACCCCTCCTCCTCGAGGTAGTCGGTCGCGGTCGCGATGAAGTCGAACTCGGGATCGAGCGTGACACAGACTCCCTCGACGACGGTGGCGACCCGGAGGACCAACGCGAGGTTTCGGGGGAGCCGCAGCGGAAACTCGTAGATCGTCGACTCGACCTGCTCGATGATCTGGTTGACGCGGTACTGCTCGATATCCTCGCCGCGGGCGTCGGCGATCGCGAGCTCCATCACGTTGCCCATCACGTCGCGGTCGGCCTCGGGCGAGAGCGTCCCCATCGCGATCAGCGTGTCGAGGATCGCGTCGATGTCCTGTCTGGCGATCGCGACGTAGAACTCGACGATCTTCTCCTGGATGAACGGGTCGACCCGACCCGACATCCCGAAGTCGTAGAAGATCACCGTCCCGTCCTCGTCGACCGCGAGGTTCCCGGGGTGGGGGTCGGCGTGGAACACGCCGTCCTCGACGATCATCTGGAGGTAGACGCGCTGGAGCGTCTCGGCGATCTCCGTGCGGTCGAGCCCGGCGGCGTCGAGCTCGTCGACCCGACTGATCTTCGTCCCCCCGATGTACTCCATCGTGAGGACGCGCGGGCTCGAGGCCGACTCGTAGGCGGTCGGGATCCGGATCCGGTCGTTGTCCGCGAAGTTCGCCCGAATCTCCTCGAGCATCTCCCGTTCGCGGCGGTAGTCCATCTCCTCGCGGATCGTCTTTGCGAACTCCTCGGAGAGGTTCTCCAGCGAGAACGCCCGCCCCCCGCCGATGAACCGACGGATGATCGGCAGCGACCACCGGATCGCCCGCAGGTCCGCCTCGACCAGCTCCTCGATCCCCGGACGGCGGACCTTCACCGCGACGTCGTTGCCCTCATACCGGGCCGTGTACACCTGCCCGAGACTCGCGCCGCTTATCGGGTCGTCGTCGAACCCGTCGAACGTCTCCCCTACCGGCCCGAGTTCGTCCTCCAGCACCCGTTTCGACTCGTCCCACGGCGCCGGCGGGACGTCGTCCTGTAATCCCTCGAGTACGTCGATGTACGCGGGCGGAAGGACGTCCGGCCGGGTGGACAGGAGCTGGCCAAGTTTGATGAACGTCGGCCCGAGCGTGAGGAGGATATCGAGGAGGACGTCCGCGCGCTCACGCTGGGTTGCCTCGTCGACGTCGCGCCCCCCGCCAACGATCAGGAACCGTTTCCGGTCCCGCCAGTAGGCGACGATCAGCGGCGAGAACCGCCGGATCACGACCAAGAACCGCCAGTATGCGCGGAGGTTGACCAGCGTGACCACCCGTCAGGCGCCGGTTCCGTTACCGTCCTCGGACTCGTCGCCGGTATCGACCGGGATCCGGTGTGAGTCGCCGCCTGCCCGCTTCGGTAGGGAGACCTCGAGGACGCCGCGGTCGATTTCGGCGTCCGCGCTCCCCCCATCGACGTCCGTTGGGATCGGGAGTTCGGCGTCGAGGAACAGCGGCCGGTCCTCGCGGACGTATCGGAACCCCTCCGGGGTCGACTTCTCGCGACGACCCTCGATCGCGATCCGCCCGTCCTCGAAGCGGACCTCGGTCGTCGCCGCGGTCGCTCCCGGCAGGTCGACGAGGAGGACGTACTCGTCGTCGGACTCGAGTAGGTCCGCAAACACCGCGTCCGGGAGGTCCCGGAGCGCGTCACGTAACGCTGACATAAGTATGCGTACGGCCGCCGCGGCGAAAAACCTGTGGTACTCGGGGATCCGACTCGACGATCTACTCGACACGGGGATGCGCCGGAACCGATACGGGTCGATCGGCGACGACCATCCGAGGATCTCGACCGGCCGTCCCACCGATCAGCCCCCGTTCCATACCCATGTTCTCCCGCCCCCGAGCACATAACCACTGTCGCCGTCACTCGTCGAAGTCCCGGACCGACGCCGGGCCGAACCACCGTCGAACCGCAACACAACCGTTCGGATACCTGTTCGGTCACGTCATGCGATTTTATACGATATATTTATATATCCAAGCGCCTAACTTGTAGTTAGGATGACTGCCAGACAAACCCGATCGGCCGGCGAGAATGCGTTGCTCCGCCGGTACGAGTACGAGGGTCAGTGGGTCGTCGCCGCCGATCTCGGCGCCGCCGCCGAGGCGATCACCGTCGACACCGTCGGCGACACAGCGATCGTCGTGATCGAGGGCGACGTGGAACCGGCCGAATCGGAGCTCGATCTCCCCGGGACGGCCGAGAACGTCTCGGTGACGAACGGCGTGATCACCGTCGAGGGGGAACGATGAAACTCACCGTCAAACCGCTGAAACAGAAGGACGCCGGCCGCCGGCTCGCGGCGATCGACCGCGTCGCGGCCGAGGAACTCGACCTCTCCGGCGGCGACTTCGTCCGCGTTCAGGGAGCCGACGGCACCGCCATTGCGCGCGTGTGGCCCGGCTACCCCGAGGACGACGGGACCGGCGTGGTCCGCATCGACGGGAAACTTCGCCAGGAGGCGAGCGTCGGCATCGACGACCGCGTGACCGTCGAACAGGTGGACGTCGAACCCGCCGACCGGATCACGATCGCACTCCCCCAGCGGCTCGGGATTCGTGGCAACATCGACGCGCTGATCCGCCGCGAGCTCGGTGGCAAGCCGATCGCCGAGGGACAGAACGTTCGGCTTCCGCTCGGGTTCGGCTTCATGGGCGGCAAGTCGCAGGCGGTCCCGCTGAAGATCGCGTCGACGTCGCCGTCGGGCACCGTCGTCGTCACCGACTCGACCGAAATCGAGGTCGCCGAGAAGCCGGCCGAGGAGATCGCCGGCGCCCCCGGCGGCCCCGGCAACGCGGCCGCCGACGGGACCCCCGACGTCGCCTACGAGGACATCGGCGGGCTCGACGACGAACTCGACCGGGTCCGGGAGATGATCGAGCTCCCGATGCGGCATCCGGAGCTGTTCAAGCGGCTCGGCATCGACCCGCCGAAGGGCGTCCTGCTTCACGGCCCGCCGGGCACGGGAAAGACCCTGATCGCGAAGGCCGTCGCCAACGAGATCGACGCGAGCTTCCACACGATCTCCGGCCCGGAGATCATGTCGAAGTACTACGGCGAGTCGGAAGAACAGCTCCGTGACGTGTTCGAGGAGGCCACCGAGGAAGCCCCCGCGATCGTGTTCATGGACGAGCTCGACTCCATCGCACCCAAACGTGAGGAGGCCGGCGGCGACGTCGAACGCCGCGTCGTGGCCCAGTTGCTATCGCTGATGGACGGGCTCGAGGAGCGCGGCCAGGTCGTCGTCATCGGCGCGACCAACCGCGTCGACGCGATCGACCCCGCGCTCCGGCGTGGGGGCCGTTTCGACCGCGAGATCGAGGTCGGCGTTCCCGACCGCAGCGGCCGCAAGGAGATCCTTCAGGTTCACACGCGGAACATGCCGCTGGTCGAAGGGATCGACCTCGACGAGTACGCGGAGAACACCCACGGGTTCGTCGGTGCCGACCTCGAATCGCTGGCGAAGGAGTCGGCGATGCACGCGCTCCGCCGGATCCGGCCGGAGCTTGACCTGGAGAGCGACGAGATCGACGCGGACGTGTTGAACTCGATTCAGGTCACCGAGGACGACTTCAAGCAGGCGATCAAGGGGATCGAGCCCTCGGCGCTGCGTGAAGTGTTCGTCGAGGTGCCCGACGTCACCTGGAACGACGTCGGCGGCCTCGAGGACACCAAAGAGCGGCTCCGCGAGACGATCCAGTGGCCCCTCGAGTATCCCGAAGTGTTCGACCAGCTCGACATGCAGGCCGCCAAGGGCGTCCTGATGTACGGCCCGCCGGGCACGGGGAAGACCCTGCTCGCGAAGGCAGTCGCCAACGAGGCGGAGTCCAACTTCATCTCGATCAAGGGGCCCGAACTCCTGAACAAGTACGTGGGCGAGTCCGAGAAGGGCGTCCGCGAGGTGTTCAGCAAGGCCCGGGAGAACGCGCCGACGATCGTGTTCTTCGACGAGATCGACTCGATCGCAAGCGAGCGCGGCGGGGGTACGACCGACTCCGGCGTCGGCGAACGCGTCGTCTCCCAGCTGTTGACCGAGCTCGACGGACTCGAATCGCTGGAGGACGTCGTCGTGATCGCGACGACGAACCGGCCGGACCTGATCGACTCGGCGTTGTTGCGTCCCGGCCGGCTCGACAGGCACGTCCACGTGCCCGTGCCCAACGAGGAGGCCCGCCGGAAGATCCTCGAGGTTCACACTCGCGACAAGCCGCTGGCCGATGCCGTCGACCTCGACACGCTCGCGCGCCGGACCGACGGCTACGTCGGCGCGGACCTCGAGGCGGTGGCCCGCGAAGCGTCGATGAACGCTTCCCGAGAGTTCCTCGGCAGCGTTCCGCGCGAGGAGGTCGGCGAGTCCGTCGGCAACGTCCGCGTGACGATGGCCCACTTCGAGGATGCCCTGGACGAGGTAGTTCCGAGCGTCACCGCCGAGACCCGGGAGCGCTACCAGGAAGTCGAACGGCAGTTCAAGCGGTCGGAGGTCGACCGGTCCCCGGACGGTACGCCCGAGAGCGCGTTCCAGTAGGCGGCCCGACTCGTCCCCGACGGGAGGTCGCCCCCGACGGTCGGCACGGTCGGCAGCATCTTTCGAGGCGGAGCCCCCGGCCTCAACGAGCGAGGGCTTCCGACTGGTCGGAAGCACGACGCGAGTAGGCCGGGGAGGAAGCCGACACGGTGGGAAACAGGCAACGTCGTTGCTGCTGTCTGATTCGCTATCCGATACACTT
>JAQCNI010000036.1 GCA_028275105.1 Halorubrum sp. | reverse complement strand
ATATTCACCACGTGTTTGTCGCTCATGTCGAACTCATCCAAGTTGTACTGCGTCTTCAGCTCACGGAACAACAATTCAACTTCCCACCGACATCGGTAGATCTGCGCAAATTCGTCAGGTACAGATGGTAGTCGGCGGCGTCCTCGTTGCGGACGACGACGACGCGAAATCGCTTCGTATCCAGCGACTGTGTCCCATTGTACGGCCCCCGTTTGAACTCAACTTCGACCTCGATATGGATGTACTTCCGGTTGAGATCGTCGAGAACAACTCGGAGCTGCTTGCCCTCCAAGGGAATGGCGCGGCCGCGCTATTCCCGTAATTCTGCCGTAATCACCGGGTTTGCGTTCTGATTTAAGCGACTCATCAAGAAGCCGCCGTTCTCGTCGATCGGCGCAAACCGGCGGTATTTGAAGTCCGCAAGATCGAACAACATGAGGTGGTTCTCATAATGATTACTGCGAATAGTTTCATGGACGGTGTCGAAAGGCGCCCGTTACCCGGCTCTCATCGCCGACGCGGATCGTCACGGCGGTAAAGACTCGCAGTAGTCAGTATCAAAGGGGCAGCCGCGAGTCATCCGAGGGCGACTGAAGGGAGCCCTCGACTGGCGAACGGCGAAGCCGTGAGCCGTCGCGGCTGGGGCGTTAGAGAAGTGCTCCGCGCTAGCAACGACCGCGTAGAAAATGGATCCCACACATCCAACACGACTGGCCCATGCGCACGCAAGTTCCCACCGGTAATTCACTAAACTACGGGTAAAATCAAGCCCGCGTGGATGGTTTTATAACACCCTCTTGGGTGGCGATGCGACCGGGTTGCCGGGCGGCGGGGAAGCCGGGTCGCCGAGTGTCCGGCCGCCAGAGTCGGATCCCACCGTGTCCGACCCGGTCAGACCCGCGCCTCCTCCTCGTCGAGGCCGGGCGCGGTCGCGGGGTCGACGTCCTCCGGCTCATCGGTATCGCCGCCGACGACGGTCTCGCCATCGTCCGTCTCGACGTACACGTCGTCGGCAAAGCCGGCGAGCGCGTTCGCGTACTCCGGGGGCTTGAGCCGTTCGGGAGTTTCCGGCGCGTCGGCGACCCCGTCGGCGGGACGGAACCCGCCGAGCGGGTCGTCGATCGTGATCCCGTGCTCGGTGAAGAAGTCCTCGTACCGGCGGTAGTGCTCCTCCAACTCGTCGGCCGGAATCTCCATCATCTCGGTCCAGCCGTGGGTGAAGAAGTCGAAGTTGGCCTGGACGTGGGTGATCTCGCGAGCCTCGGCCTCGGCGAAGCCGGCCTGAAGGGCGTCGACGTACGTGTCCATCGTCGCGTCGAAGAAGTCGTCGAGATGTTCGCGGCGCTCCTCGCGGCGCTCCTCGTCGGCCTTGTTGAGGAAGATGCTCGTATGAAGGTCGACGAGTTTGTCGTTAGCGACGTCCCCGACGACCGGCGTGGTCAGAGCCTTCTTTGCGGCCCAATGGCGGATGTTCTGTCGGATCTTCATACCACGTGTAGGGGGTGAGCGACCTTGAATGTGTGCGTCATCCCGTCCGTCACACTCGGGTCATAGCATTCGTCACGCGGGATGACAACCGGTATTAACCCCGAATTCAAACGTCGGGACATGAGCGATTCGTACGTGATCGTCGGGGACGGGATCGCGGGGGCGTCCGCGGCCGAAACCCTCCGGCAGGAAGCGCCCGATGCCGATATCACGGTCGTCACCGACGAGGGTGAGACCCTCTATAACCGGATCTTGATAAAGGAGTATGCGAAGGGGAAGCTCCCCGAAGCGCCGATCTCGATCCACGATGAGTCGTGGTACGACGACCACGACGTCGACCTCCGGCTCGACACGCTCGTCGTCGACATCGACGTCGAGAACGATGCGATCCGGACTCACGACGGCGAGACCCTCGCGTACGACACCCTCCTGTTGGCGATCGGGGGGACCCCCCAACAGCTCCCGGTCGAAAACGCCGACGCCGATGGCGTCCACCACTTCTGGACGTTCCAGGACGCCCGGCGGATCAAGGAGAGCGTCGAGGACGCCGATCGGGGCGTCGTCGTCGGCGCGGGGCTGCTCGGCATCGACTTCGCCGCCATCTGTGGCGCACAGGACGTTGAGGCGAAGTACCTGATGCGCGGCGACTGCTGGTGGCGATACGCCCTCTCGGAGGAGGGTGCGGAGGTCATGCACGAGGCGATGCGCGAGCGGGGCGTCGATCCGGTGTTCGGCTCCGGCGTGGACCACTTCGAGGTCGACGACGACGGCCACGTCGAGGCCGCCGTCGACCCGAACGGCGATCGCTACGAGTGCGACTTCGCGGGCGTCGCGATCGGTCTGGATTTCAACGTCGAGATCGTCGAGGAGACCCCGATCGAGACCGACGAGGGGGTCGTCGTCGACGAGTACATGCGGACGAACGTGGACAACGTGTTCGCCGCCGGCGACGTCACGCAGTTCCACGACGTGATCCTCGGCGAGCGCGCCCAGAACGGCGCGTGGGGCTCCGCAAAGGAGCAGGGAACCATCGCCGCGCGCAACATGATCGAGCACGGCAGCGAGCGGTTCGAGTGGGTCTCCTCGTACTCGATCACGCACTTCGACTTCCCGTTCCTCTCGTTCGGCCATCCGACGTTGGGCGATGATTCCGTCGAGGCCACCACCGCCGAGGGCGAGTGGCGGCGCGTCGCGTTGAAGGACGGCCGCGTCGTCGGCGGCGTGCTCATCGGCGACCTCACCCCGCAGTCGGCGTTCAAACGGCTGATGCGCGAGCAGCGCGACGTCGGCGACCAGCGGGAACGGTTAATGAAACCTGGCTTCGCCGTCGACGACCTCGCGCCGGCGACCGAGCAGCAGCGGCGGAACTGACCGAACGCAGTCGACGACGACCCGAATCGCCGGCGATCGACTGCCTCCCCGACCGGCCTTTCCGACTTCTTTTCCGATCGTCCTTTGGGTCCCCCGGTCACGGACGCAACGTTTATTATTATCGTGTTATATGGTAACGTATGTCGCTTCGGGAACAGGGACGGCGGACCCGTTTACGGCGTACCGGCCGGATCCCGCCGGACGCCGAGGTTCGTCACTTCGACGAGCTCGGGGACGGCACGCAGGCGGTCGTCGCGGAGCTTGCGGGACGCCCGCTGACCGCCCCGGAGCCGCGAGACCTCGACGACGGCGACGTGGTGAAGTTCACGGAGTATTACGAGGTACGAACCCGCTGACGCCGACGGGGCGGGTCGCGGGCGTAGCGGGCGCGACGTCCGAAACGAAGTTGTTTTCGGCGGGGGACCGAAAGCAGACGTATGGATAGTGGCGGATCAACCGACATGACGCTGGCGTTCGAGCTGGAGGCGCTGAAGTCGCTCGCCGACCCGAACGACGTGTTCAACGGCGCCCGGCAGTGGACCGAGTACGTCGGCGTCGTCAGCGAGAAGCCCACGTACGTCGTCACGAACTTCACCCGCAAACACCGCGTGCGCCAGGATTTCTTCTCGGGGCCGCGCGGCGTCGAGGAGAGCCTCGAAAACATCAGGGACCAGTTCGACACGGACCGGCACGTGTTCGTCGGCATCGACGAGGCGGACGAGGCGGTCGCCGAGGCGACCGACTGGGAGTTTCTCGACGTCGAGGACGCCGCCGACGCCGCGGGATGGACCCCCGCGACGCCCGAGGAGGCGACGCCGGCCGAGGAGTCCGGGCGCGACGACTGGCCCTGACCGAGGGAGCTTTTCACCCGTCCACCCGAACCGACCCGTATGAGCGACGGACACGGTGACCACGGCCATGATGACGGACACGGTGACCACGACCACGACGACGGACACGGTGACCACGACCACCATCGACACGACGCGGAAACCGTCGCGGTCGCGGTCGTCACGGTCTCCTCGTCCCGGTCGCTCGAGGAGGACGATTCGGGGGACTGGCTCGTCGACGCGTTCGAGGACGCGGGCAACGAAATCGTCGTCCGCGAACTCGTCGACGACGAGTTCGACGGCGTTCAGGGGGCCGTCGACCGACTCGCCCGCCGCGAGGACACCGACGCGGTCGTCACGACGGGCGGGACCGGCGTGACCCCCGACGACGTCACGCCGGAGGCGGTCACGCCGCTGTTCGAGAAGCACCTGCCCGGCTTCGGCGAACTGTTTCGGCGGCTCTCCTACGAGGAGGTCGGCACGCGGACCGTCGGGTCACGGGCGGTCGCCGGGGTCGCCGACGGGACCACCGTGTTCTGTCTCCCGGGCTCCGAGAACGCCGTCCGGCTCGGCACCGAGGAAGTGATCCTCCCGGAACTCGGCCACCTCGTCGGGCTCGCGTCGCGGGACGACGACGGGGAGGAGTCGTCGAGCGCGTGACCGCCCGGCGGAACGTCGCCTAGCGGAACGTACCCGGGCAGAGCACCGCCAGGCGGCTACGCCGTCGATTCGAGGAAGTTCCGGATCACGTCGTGGCCCACCGCCGTGAGCACGCTCTCGGGATGGAACTGGACCGCCACGATCGGGTGCTTGTAGTGACGAATACCCATCACGATCGGCTCGTCCGCATGGTCGGTCGTCGCCGTGACCGCGAACGCGTCCGGGACCTCGGTGGCGATCAACGAGTGGTACCGGCCGGCTCGGAATCCCTGATCGAGCCCGCTGAACACGCCCTCCCCGTCGTGGTCCACGGGGAACGCCTTGCCGTGGATCGGTTCGGGGGCGTGGCCGACGGTTCCGCCGTACTCGTGGACCGCCGCCTCCAGCCCGAGACACACCCCGAGCGTCGGGACCTCCGGGGAGAGATCCCGCAGGACGGGCGCGGTGACGCCGACGTCCCGGTCGTTCCTCGGATGGCCCGGTCCGGGGCTGATGAGGAGGGCGTCCGGGTCCTCGGCCTCGACCGCCGCCAACGACGCGGTGTTTTTCAGGACCGCGATGTCGACCCCCTCGTCTTCGGGGGTGTCGCCGACGCCGGTGTCGGCGTCGTCGCCGACGGGAAGCGACAGCTCCGAGACGTACTCGACGAGGTTGTAGGTGAACGAGTCGAAGTTGTCGATCACGACGACCTTCATCGCTCGGCACCCCCGGCAACGGACTCTTCAGCCCGGATCCGGTCGATCGCGGCGAGGACCCCCTGCATCTTTCGTTCGGTCTCCTCGTACTCCGCGGCCGGGTCGGAGTCGGCGACGAGGCCGGCCCCGGCCCGGACCGTCAGCTCGTCCTCGACCGGGCCGTCGCTCCCGGCCGGCGTGTCGCCGTCGATGGCGACCCCCTCGCGGATCGTCGCCGTCCGGATGACGATCGCAAAGTCGGCGTCGCCGGTCCACGAGTAGTAGCCGACGCCGCCGCCATACGCCCCCCGTGGGGTCGATTCGAGGTCGTCGATGATCTCCATCGCGCGGACCTTCGGTGCGCCGGTGAGCGTCCCCGCCGGGAACGCCGCCCGCGTCGCGTCGAACGGGTCGGCGTCGTCACCGAGCGTCCCCGTCACCGTCGACTCGATATGCTGGACGTGGCTGTACTTCAACACGTTCATGAACTCCTCGACGCGGACGGAGCCCGGTTCGGACACCCGCCGGACGTCGTTGCGCGCGAGGTCGACGAGCATCGTGTGTTCGGCGCGCTCCTTCCCGTCGGCGAGCATCTCGCCGGCCAACCGACGGTCCTCGACCGGGCTCGTGCCCCGGGGACAGGTGCCGGCGATCGGGTTCGAGACGACGCGGTCGCCCTTCACCGAGACGAGCGTCTCCGGGCTCGCGCCGACCACCGTCCGGTCGTCGTGACGCAGGACGTACATGTACGGCGAGGGGTTGACGTCGCGCAGCGCCGCGTACAGGCCGAGCGGGTCGACGTCGCCGCGGAGCCGACGGGAGCGGGAGATCACGCCCTGGTAGATGTCGCCGTCGAGGACGTGGCGTTTGGCCCGCCGCACTGCGTCCTCGTACGCCTCTCGGGGACCCGCCACCGTCTCGCGGACTCGGATCCCGTCGGGATCCGGGGGGCCGGCGTCGGCGAGGGCGGCCGCGACGCGGTCGGCCTCGGCGGCGAGCGAGTCGTAGACCTCCCCGGGGTCCGCGTCGTCGTCGATAACCGGGGTGAAGACGAGTTCGACGGTCCCGTCCTTCTCGTCGAACACGACCGTGCGGGTCGTCAACACGAACTCGGCGTCGGGGAACTCGGCGTCGGGGCGTTCGACGCCGACTTCCTCGAGCCAGAGGTCGTAGACGGCCTCGTACGCCAGAAATCCAACGAACCCGCCCGAGAGGATCTGTCGGTCGGTGTCGGGAAACCCGCGGCGGCTCACGTCGGGGAACGCCGCGCGGATCCGGTCGACGACGTCGCCGGCGGCAGGGCCGAGCGGGTCGGCGGCGGTACCGGACGCAACGCGGTCCCCGGCACCCTCGCCGATCAGGTCGGCGGCGGGACCAAGCCGGGTAACCGCCGTCTCCTCCGGGTGGACCGACACGACCGCCTCGGGATCGTACCCGACGAACGAGT
The DNA here is from genome assembly GCA_028275105.1 of Halorubrum sp. Lineage (GTDB taxonomy): Archaea > Halobacteriota > Halobacteria > Halobacteriales > Haloferacaceae > Halorubrum. The sequence goes on along the minus strand of JAQCNI010000036.1, from coordinate 2,935 downwards.
AGCGCGCGTGTCTGTCCGCCTTCCCACCGGCCGTGAACGCGCCGTCGGGGTCGCTGGAGGCGACCTTTTCGCCGGATTCGAGCAGGAACCCGTACGGACTGTCGCCGACGAGGGTCGCGTACGCCGACAACGGCGTAATCTCCGGGTCCAGCGACGCGGCGGTGCGAACCACGACCGGACCGTCGGCGTCCGTGGCGAGGTCGACGAACGCCTCCTTCGAGCGGTCGAGCACGGTTAGATGACCTCCATCTCGCGGCCCGCGTTGGCGACGAAGCGGGCCACCGCGTTGTGATCCTTCCGGCCGTCGGACAGTTCGACCCCGGAGGCGACGTCGACCGCGAACGGGTCGGCGACACGGACCGCCTCGGCGACGTTCTCGGCGGTGAGCCCCCCGGCAAGGACGACCGGCGTGGTGAGCCGGGCGGCCAGCTCGCCGGTCGCCGCCCAGTCGTGAGTCTCGCCGGTGCCGCCCGCACCGGACTCGCGCGCGGAGTCGACGACGAGCGCGTCGACGACCCCATCGAACTCCTCGACCCGAACCGGGTCGTCCGCGTCGACGGCGAGCAGGACCTTCCGCTCCGTCTCCGCGCGAATGAAACCGATCTCGTCCGGCGTCCACTCGCCGTGGAGCTGGAGCGCGTCGGGGCCGACGGTCCGGACGAGTTCGACCGCGCGCTCGGGCGACTCCGGCATGGTCACGAGCGTCGCCGTGACGAACGGCGGCACGTCGGCGAGCAGCTCCGCCGCCGCGGCGGGGTCGACCTCGCGAGGCGTGTCGACGGGGATTTCCGAGATCACCCCGACCGCGTCGGCGCCCGCCTCGACGGCCGCCTCGATGTCCGCGCCGCGCGTCAGCCCGCAGACCTTCACGCGAGCCATCAGTCTCCCCCCGTCCCCGAGTCGGCGGTCGCATCCGCATCCGCCGAGGGATCGCCGTCGGCGAGTCCGCCGCACAGCGCCGCGAACTTCTCCGCCGCCGCCCCGGAGTCGATCGCCTCGGCGGCGCGCTCGACACCGGCCCGGAGCGAGTCGGCCTCGCCGGCGACGTAGATCGCCGCGCCCGCGTTCGCGAGGATCAGGTCACGTTTCGCTCCGGTCGCCGACCCGTCGACGATCCCGCGGAGGTCCGCAGCGTTCTCCTCGGGCGTTCCGCCGGCGACCGCCCCGATCGGCGCCCGGTCGAGACCGAGGTCCTCCGGGGTGATCGTGAACTCGCGGACCTCGTCGCCGTCGACCTCGGCGGCGACCGTGTCGTCGTGGAGCGCGACCTCGTCCATCCCGCTACCGTGGACGACGAGGGCCCGGTCTACGGGCATGTGCGCGACCGCGCGGGCCATCGGGCCGACCAGCTCCGGGTCGTACACGCCGAGCACCTGTGCGTCGGCCCCGGCGGGGTTGGTGAGCGGGCCAAGCACGTTGAACACCGTCCGCATCCCGAGTTCCTTGCGCGGGCCGATCACGGCCTTCATCGCCGGGTGGAACACGGGCGCGAGCATGAACCCGATCCCGTCGTCCTCGATGGCGGCCTCGACGGCGGGGGGTTCCGCCTCGACGTCGGCCCCGGCGACCTCGAGGACGTCCGCGCTCCCCGACGACGAGGAGACGGAGTAGTTGCCGTGTTTGGCGATCGGGATGTCCGCGCCCGCGGCCACGATCGCCGCGGTGGTCGACACGTTGATCGTGTCGTGGTCGTCGCCGCCGGTTCCACAGGTGTCGACGAGCGGGTCCCGATCCGGCTCGATCGTCCGAGCGGCGTCGCGCATCCCCCGTGCGAAGCCGGCGATTTCCGCCTCCGTCTCGCCTTTCGCGCGCAGCGCGGCCAGCAGGGCCCCGATCTGCGCCTCGGTCATCTCCTCGAAGACGAGCCGCGCCGCCTCGCGGGCCTCGTCGACCGTCAGGTCCTCCCCGTCCGTCACGCGCTTGACCGTATTTTGGATGTCCATATCGTCCACCAATGTATTAGTCCGTGTTGTGATGTACAAGTATGTACACTAAGTTAACGCTGTCGGAGCGCCGGAGGGCGGCGTGGACGCGGAGTGATGGCGCGGATGCGGGAAGGGACGCGACCGCGATCAGCGGAGCGGCGCCGTCCCGTCGGCCTCAACGACGATCACTGGGGCCGCCGCCCCGTCGACGACCGCGTCGGTCGTGGAGCCGAAGACGAACCGACCGACCGTCCCGGTCGTCGTGGCGCCGACGACGACCACGTCGTAGTACGGCGACTGCTCCACGATCGCGTCCGCGGCCGCGTCTGCCTCGACGAGCCAGCAGTCAACGCGGTTGAGCTCGTCAAGTCGGTCGCAGGCGGCGGCGAGGAGCCGCGTCCCGGCAACGACGTGGTCGTCGTCGGCCGACTCGGTGTCGTCGGTGAAATCGGCGTCGAAACGGTCGGCATCGACGGGGTCGGCGACGGGATCGCCCGTATCCGGATCGAGCGCGTCGGACGGGGCCGAGTGGAGCAGTTCGAGGTACGCGTCGGTCGCGTCCGCGACCCGCTCCGCGACGTCAACGACCGCCCCGGAGTGGGGCCCTCCGGCGACCGCGACGAGGACCGAGCAGACGCGGTCGGCGCGGTCGGCGCGGTCGGCCCCCTCGAGGGTCGCCCGGGCCGCGGCCGGCGTGGACGCGGTCGCCGTCCGGAGGGCAGCCTCCAGCGACGGCGTGTTCACGGAAGGCCGATCGGCCACGGCCCGTTCCGCCGCGGTCTCGCCGGCGTCGGTGTCGTCGACGTTCCCGCTAGTCATACCCGATTATTTCCCACGCAAGACGTGACATCCTCCCGCGCGTAAAGGCGCGGGCCTCCCACCCGGTGTTGGCCGAGCAGGTCAATCCTAAAGATTGGGAGTCTAAGGTTTGCTGGACAGTCAGCCAGTGGCTTTGCCACGAAGCCGTTACTCGTACCCCGTAGAGGGCTTCGAGTTACCTGATTGTTTAC
>JAQCNI010000014.1 GCA_028275105.1 Halorubrum sp. | reverse complement strand
ACTTCTAATTCAACCTCATAATCGCCGTTGCTGTCAAATGAGCCTGTTACTGTGTCGCCGGATGGATGCTCACTCCCCGACCAATCATACGCATCTATGGTCCAGCTATAGTCGGTAATTTCACCAGCTGGTGCCTCTGATCCTGATGTATCAAACGTAATCTCTTCATCAGGTCCAGGCTCAGATGGTGTTATCCCGAAGTCTGCAGTGGGGGCTGTTGCATCAACGCTGACGGTTTTCGTGATTGTATCGGTTGCTTCTCCGTTATCGGTAACTTCTAATTCAACCTCATAATCGCCGTTGCTGTCAAATGAGCCTGTTACTGTGTCGCCGGATGGATGCTCACTCCCCGACCAATCATACGCATCTATGGTCCAGCTATAGTCGGTAATTTCACCAGCTGGTGCCTCTGATCCTGATGCATCAAACGTAATCTCTTCATCAGGTCCAGGCTCAGATGGTGTTATCTCGAAGTCTGTAGTGGGGGCTGTTGCATCAACGCTGACGGTTTTCGTGATTGTATCGGTTGCTTCTCCGTTATCGGTAACTTCTAATTCAACCTCATAATCGCCGTTGCTGTCAAATGAACCCGTTACAGTGTCGCCGGATGGATGCTCACTCCCCGACCAATCATACGCATTTATCGTCCAGCTATAGTCGGTGATTTCACCGGCTGGTGCCTCTGATCCTGATGCATCAAGCGTGATTTCTTCATCGGGACCAGGCTCAGCTGGTGTTATCTCGAAGTCTGCAGTTGGTGCTTCTTCATAAACGCTGACCGTCTTGGTGATTGTATCCGTTGCTCCCTCGTTGTCGGTAACTTCTAATTCAACCTCATAATCGCCGTTGCTGTCAAATGAGCCTGTTACTGTGTCGCCGGATGGATGCTCACTCCCCGACCAATCATACGCATCTATGGTCCAGCTATAGTCGGTGATTTCACCCGCTGGGGCTTCTGACACCGAGGCGTCTAGTGTGATTTCTTCATCAGGACCCGGGTTGGACGGCGTCACCTCAAAGTCTGCTGTAGGGGATGACTGTGTGTCATTTAGTTTAGAATCAGTCACTGCGACAGCCCCTACAGAGAGCGCAACTGGGGAAATTAATATTACGAAAATAACCAACAATACAGATGCGAAGTACTCGGGATTTTTTTGATCTGTTGCTCTCATCTGCTAATCCGTATGTATACTTTTTCAGGGCAGCGAGGCACAGCTAGCTATTATCCGTGTCAGTCAGTTTAGATTTGAGTAGGTAACCTGCTCCGCCAAGCCCCGCTAAGGTCGCAGGTACTCCGAATCCGGGTATACTAAACACTGTGTCTTCCTCTTCATCTTCTAATTGCTGCGGAGCTGGATTCGGTGCCTCCACATCAATTGTGTGTCTGATACCGCTTTGTTGAACTGAATTTTCTCTGTTCCCCTCAAACCAGAGTTCATAATCGGCGACGACGGTTACGTCGTCACCTGCTTCAGCCCCTTGTGTATGAAGCTCAGCACGAATGTCACGAATCTCACCCGGTCTGACTTCGAATGTACTCACTACGAGATCCGATGTCGCTTGGTCCCAGTCGGCACCACCTCCCCATTGAAATCCTGCATCGCTAAAACTGAACTCAAGATCGACCATGATAGTACAGTCCTCCGGTATTGTCGGATCTGGGCGGAAGTTTGCTTCAACAACAGCGGGATCATCTGTGGTGATCTGACTGTTTGGAGTTGTTATGCTTGTGCGGCTCATCGTGGGTGAACCGTCGCATGTTGCTTCGTCTTCTTCGCTATCGTCTCCGGTTCCGTCTTCTTCGCTATCGTCTCCGGTTCCGTCTTCTTCGCCGTCATCGGTCTCATTTTGTGCGGATACGGTCTCAGTCCCGGCGACAGCAGCAGCCGATAGGGCGCTGAAATAAAGAAATTTCCGTCTATCGGCCCGGAGAAGGCGATTAGTTGGTTTATCCGAGTTGTCTTTGGCCATATTTGATGTAATACGTCTACGGAGAAGTAATTACTCATATGACTAATTTCATATTTATCAGATCATTTTTCAGTGATTTAATGCTCATATTGTAGGAGCAAGGGTTTAATGTATGTTCTGTACTGTGTGGGAATGTCTCAACAGTCATACAAGAAGGTGTCATAGAACGATTGGCACCTCAAACATCCGTCTTCAGTTAAGACTCACAACGCTCGGATGAATGAGGATTACAACCAGCGCTGGATGAGTGAAACCGGCTTCTCGCAGTTGAAGGAAGACGACGGCGAGAAGCTACGCTCCGGGAGCTGGCACGGCCAGTTCCGGGAGCTCACGCGGAAGTGTATCATCCATAACCTGACACAGGCGGCGAGTTAGGGCTCGCCGCCTGCTCCCCTTCTCCAGACATATTTGGGAGAGGCATCGCCGTCGTCATCTGATCAAGGGAGTAAAATGGCATAGTTTTGACTCTTCGAGCAACACCGTCAGAGGCAGCTACTACATCTTCTGAGTGTAAGAACCGTGCTTTAACGCCGTGAAATCGTGAGTTACCGACCCTACCCCGACGCCGTCTTGCGTTCAACTTGGCATATTATTTTCAACGCACTAGGTTTATATACTCGTGAGAAAAAAGTCGTTCTATCGTGATAGATTCTACACTTATTCCAAGATTTCTAACCTATATTTCCGTATATGGTTTCCTTGCTATCGCTATATTTGCATTTTTAGAGTCGTCTATGATCTTCCCATATCTTCCTGTAGAAGTTGTTGTTCCATCCGACTTAATCTTTTGACCGACACGCGCCCTGTATCTTGCACAGCTATTTGAATATCTATGAGAACTGGTAGAACACTCAACGGCTAGTTCGCGTGTGCGTTCCGTCGGCTGATTCAGGACTCATCGAGAGAAATAATACGGTCTGCCCGTTGACCACGTCCTCCGTACGTGGTACCGCTTACGTTCCGGAGATGACTCGATTCACCGGAGCCAGCACGACGGTCCGGAGTCAGTCTCGGTTCCCGCCATCCGGATGATCGGTGAGCAACTGCGGTACCACCACGTCGACGATGATCAGTGGCCCGATCAGGGCGGCATCGCTTAGATCCGTCAGGACGCGTCCACCGTCGGCCAGCATCAGTCCGGTCGTCGCGAACGCCAGTGTGACCGTGTTTTCACGGGAGACCATGTGGCCCCCCATCGCCCCTCCCACATCTCAATCGTTCCGTGATCTCCCTATTTCCCCCAGAAGGGGTCGCGCTTCCGTCTGGTGTCGAGGTACCCGGAGAGCGCCTCGCGCTCGTCCGCCGTGATCTCCTCCTTGAGTTCCTGCTCGAGCACCTTCGCGTGTTTCTCCGGGACCGCCGTCCAGAGGGTGTCGCCCTCCTCGATGTCGCGGCCGACGGTGGGCCCGTCGATGGCGATGCTCACTCGCTCGCCCGCGCGGGCCTCGTCGACGTCGTCGCCCTGTTTCTGGATCCCCGAGAGCCCTCCGACGCGCTCGAACTCATTGCCCTCGAAGAAGCCGACGGACCGGTTGTTCTGGAGGGTTCCGGCGATCACCTCGACGCCGACGACCGCGGGGTCGTTCTGCCGAAAGGTGTGGTCGGGGAGGAGCCGGAACTGGGACGGTCGAACCACCTTGTCGAGTACCGTCTCCTGTTGGGCGCGTTGGCGCTCCTCGACGAACGTCTCGTATTCGTCGACCAACTGGTAGATCACCTCGTCGGTGAACAGCTTCATGTCGGCGCTCTCGAGTTCGCTCTCGGCGTTCGAGAGGACGTCGACGTTGAACCCGAGGATCGCCTTGTGCTCGTCCTGGTTCGCGGTCTCCGCCACGGCGATGTCGCGCGGCGCGATGTCGCCGACCTCGGCGCGCAGTATCGGCACCTCAGCCTCCCGCAACGCGTTCGCCATCGCCTCCAGCGAGCCGAGGGTGTCCGCCTTGACGACGACCCCGTCCTCGGCGGTGTCAACCTCGATCTCCGCGAGTTCGGCCTTCACCTCACCGATCACCTCGTCGACGGGGCGGTCGCGGACGACGCGGACCGGCGCGCCGGCCATCGCGTCGTCGAGGTCCGGCGCGGCGATCTTCACGCCGGCGGCCGCACCGATCTCCGCGACCTTCTCGAACTCCTTTTCGGTGCGGATCTCCGCGAGGGGGCGGGGGCGGAGTAGCGCGCGCACCTCCGTGACGATCGGATCGTTCTGTCCGCCGACGACGACTTCGTCCCCGTTCCGCAACACGCCATCGTAGACCACGGTGTCGATCGTCGCCCCGAACCCCCGCTCGTCTTTCACCTCGAGAACGGTCCCCTCGCCGGGGCCGTGGACGTCTATCGCCATCTCCTCCTTCATGAACCGCTGGGAGAGCCCCATGAGGACGGCGAGGAGGTCGGGGATCCCCTCGGCGGTGAGCGCGGACACGGGGACGACGCCGATGTTCTTCTGGAAGTCCTGAACGCGCCAGTAGAGGTCGGCCGAAAAGCCGGCGTCCGACAGTTGGCCGATGATCTCGTAGAGGTTCTCGTTGAGCAACGATTCCGCCCGCTCGGACTGGGCCTCGAGGCTCCGCTGGATCGGCTCGCCCGCTTGCGGATTCCATCCGGGCGTCGTGTCCACCTTGTTGGCGGCGACGACGAACGGGGTGCCCGTCCGGCGGAGGATGTCTATCGCCTCCTCGGTCTGGGGCTGGAACCCGTCGTTGACGTCGACGACGAGGACGGCGATGTCGGCGAGCGCGCCGCCGCGGGCGCGCAACGTCGAGAAGGAGTGGTGGCCCGGCGTGTCGATGAACAGCAACCCGGGGAGGTCGAAGTCGTCGGGGATGACGAGCTCGCCCGCCATCGACGAGATCGTCGACAGCGGGATGTCGGTCGCGCCGATGTGCTGGGTGATCGCGCCGGCCTCGCCCTCGCTGACCGCGGAGCCGCGGATCTCGTCGAGGAGGCTCGTCTTCCCGTGGTCGACGTGGCCCAACACGGCGACGATCGGCGTCCGAAGGGTGTCCGCGTGTGTGTGGTCGGTCATGAGGATCGCCCCGAGAAAGTCGGTACCAGCGACTCCGCCCGGGCGTCAGTTAAGCCTTTCAGGACGCGGCCGCGCTTCGGGTCACGATCGCGTCGCGCCGCCGGACCGACGACCGTCGGTCGCCCGTCCGACGGCCCGTGGCGTTTAAGACCGTCGCCCGGGAGTGTGTGGACATGGCAGACATCCTCGCGGAGAACCTCTCCGGGAAGGCGGTGATGGGGGCCGACGGGACCGAACTCGGCGAACTGTACAACATCACGATGGACCTCAAAACCGGGCGGCTTCACCACCTGCTCGTGAGCCCGCACGAACAGCTCGACCCCGGGCGGGTGACGTTCGAGCTCGACGAGACGGGACGGCTCCAGGTACCGGTGGGGAACGTTCAGGCGGTGAAGGATTACATCGTCGTCGGCCGCTGATGAAGGTCCTCGACACCTCGGCGTTCATTCACGAGTACACCACCGACGACGCGGTGGTGTCGGTACCGGAAGTTCACGAGGAGCTCAAGGGGGAGACCGCGCTCCGGTTCGACGCGATGGAGGGGTCGGGGATGACGATCCACGTCCCGGCGCCGGAGGCGATAACCAACGTCGAGCGCGCCGCGCGCGGCTCCGGCGACCTCGCGGAGCTATCCGGCACCGACGTCCGCCTGATCGCGACCACCCTCGAACTCCACGCCACGCTCGTCACCGACGACTACGCGATGCAGAACGTCGCCGAACGGCTGGACCTCGCGGTCGAGCCCATCGCTCGCGAGGGGATCACGGAGGAGCGTGAGTGGCAGTTCCAGTGCGTCGGCTGTAACCGGACGTTCGAGGAGAACCGGGAGCGCTGTCCGATCTGTGGGAGCGACCTGACGCGAAAGAATCCGGCGTAGACGGGCGCAACACCGATCGACGGCGGGTCGAATCGACGGCGCGATTTCGGCGCCGTCAGCCGTCGTCCCGCTTCGCTACCGCCTTTCTTCGCCGTCGGTCAATCCGACGGCTCCGACTTCGCGTCCGTATCCGGACCCGGAACCGTCTCCACGTCGACGTCGGGGGCCGACACCGTTTCATTCTCCGGAAGTGCCGCGGCGAGCGCCTTCGTGTCGACCCGGTGAATCCGATCACGGAGACGGCGGGCCACCCGCCGTGCCTCGGATAATTCGACCTCGGCGGCCGCCCGGACGAGCGCCGTCGCCCGCTCCGCGCGGGCCCGCCGCCACGAGTCCTCCCGCGATTGGTAGGTGCGGATGGCGCGCATGAAGTCGACCTCGGAAAACTCCGGCCAGTACGGCGTACAGAAGTAGACGGCCGCCTCGTTGCCGTTCGCGTGCCATGGCAGAAAGTTCGACGTCCGCTCGTCTCCCCCGGTCCTGACGATGAGGTCGACGTCCCGGACGGGCCGGTCGTAGAGTCGCCGCTCGACGGTCCCGACGTCAACGTCTTCGGGGTTGAGGTCCCCGTCGGCGACGTCGCGGGCGACGCCGCGGGCGGCATCGAGTAGCTCCGTCCGGCCACCGTATGCCAGGGCGACGTTGAGCGTGAACCGGTCGTTGTCGGCGGTTCGGCGCTCGGCGTACGCGACGGCCTCCCGGACCCGTGCGGGCAGCCTGTCGACGTCGCCGATCGTGCGAACGCGAACTCCCTTGTCGTGAACGCGGTCGGCGTCGGCGAACTTGCGGAGCTTGGCTTCGAGGAGGTCGAACAGGGGCTCCAGCTCCTCGTCGGGCCGGTCAAAGTTCTCCGTCGAGAACGCGTACAGGGTCAACTCGGAGACGCCGAGCTCCGCACACCAGTCGAGGACGCGTTCGGTCGTGTCCGCGCCGGCGCGGTGGCCTTCCGGGGCGTCTGCCCCGCGTTCCCGGGCGTACCGACGGTTTCCGTCCTGAATGACGGCGACGTGTGTCGGCACCGTGTCGATCCGCCGACGGAGGTAGCGGAGGTACGCCCGTTCGACGACGTTGCGGAGTCGACCGAGCATGCCCGTGGATACATCCCCGCCGGTGATGTAGCTTGTGTGTCGCCGCCGCCGGACGTCCCGCTCCGCATGACGCTTCGCGCCGCCCACAACACACTTGCGTCCTCCCTGCCTACGAACGAGTCCATGGTCGTCGCCGACTACGAGTTCCACCTGTTCGACCTCGATGGGACGCTCGTCGACGCCGAGTGGGACTACACCCGGACGGTGTTCGATCGCGTCGGCGACCGTCTCGGCCGTCGATTCTCCGACCGCGAGGTGTACGATCTCTGGCACGGGCTGGGCGGTCCGCGGGCCGAGACGCTCCGGACGCTCGGCGTCGACCCCGACCGTTTCTGGCCGGCGTTCCACGACGTCGAGGACCCGATGGCCCGCGCGGAGGCGACGTTCCTCCACGACGACGCCGCCCGCCTGCTCGACCGGCTCGACGCCGCCGGCCGGCCGACCGGGCTCGTGACCCACTGCCAGCAGTTCCTCGCGGAGCCCGTCCTCGACCGGCTCGACCTCGCCGGCCGGTTCGACGCCGTGGTCTGTTGTACCGACGAGACCGGCTGGAAGCCGGACCCGACGCCCCTTGAGGTCGCAATGGACGCGATGGGCGTCGATGCCGACGCTCGGGACCGGGGATATTACGCCGGCGACGGCGCGAGCGACGTCGGTGCGGCATGGAACGCCGGGCTTGACGCGATTCACGTTGAGCGGATCGGCCACGAGGACCGGGGACGGTGCGTCCTCGGGGACCGCCGCGTCCGGGCCCTCGACGAGCTGCTGGACCCGACCTGAGTTTCGGCGGTCGTCGGGACGGTCGCAGGGCCCACCGAACGCCGACGAGACCGGTTGGCCGATGTTGCGTGCCGCTTGTGACGACGAAAATATGGGAGTACCGCGGATCCGGTCGCCTCAGTCGTCGGCCGGTGCGGCGCCGCCCCGATTTGCGGTACCGAGGCCGGACGCCACGCTCGCGACCGTGCTCTCGTTGTTAACGACCCACTTCAACAGCAGGAACGCGAAGATGTACTTCGCGATGATGTCCATCCCGCTGTAGGCCCACGAGGTAATGGCAACGTCGAGAACCGCGATCCCCTCGGCGCCGAGTGCCCAGAAGATCGGATAGCCGAGCCACAGCACGACCGTCAGTATCTTCAGGGTGCCGAAGATATCCGCCGTGCCTGCGACCTCCGCATCGGCGGACCACTCGACGAGGAGGATGTATAACACGACGACGAAGAACGCACAGCTAATGCCATAGAAGACCCATCGCAACAGGTGTGAGGACGTGACCATCGCGGCCGCCAAGCCGGTGACACACATCCCGATGTCGGTCACGATGGCGGTGAATATCTTCGTGACGTTCGACCCCGCCAGTAGGCCGAGCGCGAGCAGGATCATCGGCGTCGACAGCGCCCACGTCAGATACCGACCCCACATCGTGAGCACCTCCTCCCCGGCGAGTGCGTGTCCAGCCGGCATCTCGAGGAAACTTATCGTGAGCCCCGAGGCGAGCCCGGCGTAACTGGAGATGGACACCAGCGGGACCATCATCGTCGCGACCCAGATCAGTTGCGCGCGGGGGTCCTCCACGTTCCGTCCCATGAACACGAACAGGAGGATCGAGAGGCCCGCGAGCGCAATGTTGACCCAGAGCGAGAGATTGAGAAGCTGGTTGTCCTGTACTGCTTGGTACACGTCGGCCTGGGTCATCTCCATCGGAATGACCCCTTGTGATGCGATCGCCACGTCGGCTGCCGCTGTTTCTATCATACTACACGCCTACCTTTGTGAGACGCCCAGTAAATCCCTTAACCTAACCAGTATGGGTCGGTGAATATGATAGCCCTCTCCGGTCGCGACGAACTTCGACGGGGCATTAGTTCCGAGAACTTGCCGACGTGGTCGCCGAGTGGTCCGGACGAACGGTTCGAATCGCGGTATTGAAACGACGGAGGCTCCGAGCATAGGTATGTACCGTAGACGGTTCCTCGCTCGCGCCGGCGCGGCCGGCGTCACGATCGGGGGAGCCGCGACGCTCACGGGCTGTCTCGACGAGGGACAGGACGTCGGAATGACCGCTAACAGGTTTATCCCCGACGAACTCACCGTCACCGTCGGCGACACGGTCGTCTGGGAGAACACCAGCACGCGGACCCACACGGTCACCGCGTACGAGGGCGGGATCCCCGATTCGGCCGAGTATTTCGCGTCGGGCGGCTACGACGACGAGGTGACCGCCCGGGAGGCGTGGAACGGGGCGTTCGGCGGCGGACTCGAGAACGGCGACCGGTTCTCGTATGCCTTCACCGTCCCCGGGCGATACGACTACGTCTGTATTCCCCACGAGGAGGGGGGGATGTACGCGACCGTGTTCGTGGAGGAGTGACCGCGGAAACCCCCGGCTTCCGCCGCGTTTGCCGCTACAGTTCGTATCCCGCGTAGTCCATCAGCTGTGCGAAGATGTCGGAGTCCATCGCTTCCTCGTAGACGATCGCGCCGACCATCCCGCCGGGATAGGTGTTGCCGTTCATCGCGTGGGCCACCTTGTGACAGTGAATCAGGTAGATTCCGGGGTCGGCGTCGGCCTCGAACTCGAGGGTCTTCCGTTCGGCCGGGGCCATGCTGACGACGTCCTGATCGTGTTGGGCGACCTCGGGGACCGGCGATCCGTCCTTTTCGACCACGGTGAACCGATGGTTGTGCGTGTGGATCGGGTGGCTCATGTATCCGTTGTTGCCGAAGTGGATCCGGACGGTGTCGCCCTGGGAGACGAGCACGGGCGACCCGTCCTCCGGGTGAAGCGTCCGGGGTGCGGATCGACCGTTGATCGTGAACACGTCCGGCGTTCGATCGCGCGGACTGTAGGAGACGTCCTCCCCGTTCAGCTGTCGGTTGAGCCTGGAGTCCCAGTCTTTCACCGTCATGAACAGCTCCTGATCGGCCGGCTCGTATCCCTCCGGATCGACCCGGAAGAACCCGTACATCCCCATGTCGATGTGGCGGTGCGTCTGGTAGTGACAGTGATAGAGGTGGGTTCCGGGGACGTTCGCCGGGATCTCGTACGTGTGTTCCTCCCCGGGCATGACGGTAATCCCCGTCGTCGTCGGCACCCCGTCGTTCTCCCACGTCTTGCTGACGCCGTGGAAGTGAATCGTGTGGGGCATGTCCGCCTCGGTGTTGTCGAGCGTCACCTCGATGTCCTCGCCCTCCTGGGTCCGGATCACCGGGCCCGGGACGCTCGGCGCGCGGTCGTCGGCCTGCCACGCCCAGACGCGGGGTAGTTCGACGGGTCCGCCCATCGAGTCGCCGGGATGGGCCGGCAGCTTTGAGGTGACCGACCGGAGCGTTACCTGATTGTTCTGTTCGGTCACGTCGACGACTTGGGGCGCGGCCGCCGCCGGGAGGTCGTCGCCTCCCCCATCGACGGCGGAGGTTACGGCTCCGCCGGCGTCGGCTCGGGGTGCGCTACAGCCCGCGAGGCCGAGGACTCCGGCCGATCCGGTCGCCCGCATGAATTCCCGTCGTGATATACTCGTTCCGGGTGCGCCGATCTGATTCGTCATTGCACGACCGACGATAGACGGTGTCTCTTTACAAGACGAGCGCGTGTTCTCGGGGACTGAGAAGCTTGGCCGACGGCCGTGTCGACGTCGAAATCGATCACGGCGCCCCCACCGATCGCCCGCCGACCGATCGCGACGACCCCGACGCGTTCGTGGACGCGACGAAACCCATTACCGCACGCGTCTCCAACCCTCGTCGAACGAGACGAATGGACCCGTCCACACTGCTCGGCCCCGACGTCCTGTTGTTCCTCGCCATCGGCCTGCTCGGCGGGGCGCACTGTATCGGGATGTGCGGGCCGCTCGTCACGACGTACGCCGCCCGAATGAGCGACGGCGACGGCGGCCGGACGGACGGGGGGTCCGGCGGGCGATCGACCTCGACCGGTGTGGACCGATCGTCGGGTCGGCGGCGCTCCGGACGCGGCAGCCATCTGACGCCCTACGAGGTGCGCCAGCACGCCCTGTTCAACCTCGGTCGCGCGGCGAGTTACACGCTCATCGGCGCGTCGCTGGGCGCGCTCGGCGGGGTCGTCCTCGTGACTACGGCCACGGTCACCGGGGCTGCCACGGCGGTCCGCGGGGTCGTCGGCCTCGGCGTCGGCGCGGCGGTGATGGCGGTCGGCGTCAGGTACGTCGCCGGCGGCGCGACCGGCGGCGTTCACCTCCCCGGACTCGAACGCGTCACCGGCTGGCTGACGGGACACGTTGACCGGCTCGCGAACGGGCCGGGGATCGTCGGACTGGGTGCGGTCCACGGGCTACTCCCCTGCCCGATACTCTACCCGGCGTACCTGTACGCGTTCGCCAGCGGCTCCGCGCTGAGCGGGGGGGTTGCGCTCGCGGCGCTCGGGGTCGGGACCATGCCCGCGGTGTTCCTGTACGGCACCCTGATCGGCCACGTCGACGCCGTCCACCGCCGCCGGATCCATCGCCTCCTCGGGGTCGCGTTCGTGATCCTGGGGTACGTGCTGTTCGCCCACGGGCTGATGGCTCTCGGGATCTACGTGCCACATCCACGACTGCCGTTCTGGAACCCGCTCGACACCGGGATGGCGGGGATGGCGGGGATGGCATATGGGGGTGCGTGAGCGATGGGCGAAGGCGACGCGACAGTCGACGACGCGACAGTCGACGACGCGACAGTCGACGACGCGTCCGCCCCCGACTGTGCGCTCTGTGACCTCCCGACCGAGGGCGTCGACGTCGTCGACGACGGCAACCAGTTCTGTTGTGTCGGCTGCCGGGACGTGTACGCCGCCCTCGGCGACGTCGACGTCGACGCCGACGAGGTCAGGGAGCGTCGCGATCGACGGGAAACGACGGGGGAAGACGGTGCGGACGGTTCCACCGAACCGACCGCCGGTTCGACCGGTGCGGACCCCGACGTTCCGACCGACCACGAGGCGACCTTCCTCGAGGTCGACGGGATGTACTGTGCGACCTGTGAGGCGTTCATCGAGACGGTCGCGACCCGGACCGAGGGCGTCAGTGCCGCGAGCGCCAGCTACGTCACGGACACCGTCCGGATCGACCACGACTCGAACGACGTCTCCGCGGACGACCTCGCCGAGGCCGTGAGTGGGCTGGGATACAGCGCGTACGCCCGCGACGACGCCTTCTCGCGGCGGCAGGCCGACAACATGGCGACGGCGCGGCTCGCCGTCGGCGTGCTCGTCGGGATGGCGGTCATGCTCCAGTACATCGTCCTGATCTACCCGACGTACTTCGCGTTCCCGTTTTACGATGAGCGGACGCTGTCGTACCTGAACGAGGCGATGGCCTCCAGTTCGGGGACGTACTTCTACATCGTGCTCGGCGTGTTGACGACGATCGTCCTGTTCGTCACCGGCAAGCCGATCCTCCGGGGGGCGTACGTGAGCGTCCGAACGCGGTCGCCGAACATGGACCTCCTCGTCGCGATCGCCGCCGTCAGCGCCTACCTCTACAGTACGCTGGCCGTGATCCTGCTGCCGGATCCCTCGATCTACTACGACGTCTCGGTCGGGATCATCGTGATCGTCACGGTCGGCAACCACTACGAATCGTCGGTCAAGCGGCGCGCGACCGAGCTGCTCTCGGACCTCACGGCGGTCCAGGTCGACACCGCCCGGCGGGTCGGCGGCGGGACCGGGGAGGGGTCGAACTCCGACGGGAGCGGAGAACCGGTCGAGGTCCCGATCGACGCGCTCGACCCCGGCGATCGCGTGCTCGTCCGGGCCGGCGAACGGATTCCGGTCGACGGCGAGGTCGTTGCGGGCGACGCCGCCGCCGACGAGTCGGTCATCACCGGGGAGTCGCTGCCGGTCCGCAAGGTGCCGGGTGATGCGGTCGTCGGCGGCTCCGTCGTCGCCGACGGGTCGCTGACGCTCGCGGTCGGCCCGGACGCGAGTTCCAGCCTCGACCGCGTCGCCGAACTCGTCTGGGACCTCCAGAGCGGTAACCACGGCGTCCAGAAGCTGGCCGACCGGCTCGCGACCGTGTTCGTCCCCGTCGTGCTCACGGTCGCCGTTGCGGTCGCCGCGGTCAACGTGGCGCTCGGCAACGGCGTCGCGACCGCGATGCTCGTCGCGCTCACGGTGCTCATCGTCTCGTGCCCGTGTGCCCTCGGGCTCGCGACCCCGCTCGCGACCGCCGCCGGGCTCCGCGACGCGCTTCGGCGGTCCATCGTGATCTTCGACGACACCGTCTTCGAGCGGATCCGTGGGGCCGACATCGTCGTCTTCGACAAGACGGGTACCCTGACGACCGGCGAGATGCGGGTCGTCGACCGCGACGTCAGCGACGACCTGCTTGCGCTCGCGTCCGCGCTGGAGTCCCGCTCCGCGCACCCGGTCGGGCAGGCCATTGCGACGGCCCGGGCCGAGGGTCGAGCCGTCGCCGCCGACGCTCGAGCCGCCGCCGACGGCGGGACGGCGACGGGGAGCGAGCCCGAGACGATCGACGCCGGTGCCGGCGACGACGGGGCCGCCTCTGCCGACCCCGAACTGACCGTCGGTGCCTTCGAGAGCCACGCACGGGGCGTCTCCGGCGTCGTCGACGGCGTCGAGGTGGTCGTCGGCCATCCCGACCTGTTCGACGAGCGAGGCTGGCGGGTTTCGGAGTCGATCCGGGAGGCGGTGACCGCCGCCCGCGACGTGGGGCGCGTCCCGGTCGCGGTCGGACGCGACGGTACGGCGGAGGGGGTGGTCGTCGTCGGCGACGAGGTGCGCGAGGGCTGGGCTGACACGCTCTCGTCGCTCGCGGACTCCGGGGTGCGGGTGATCGTCCTGACCGGCGACGACGCGCGCGCGGCGACGGTGTTCCGCGAACACGACGCGGTCTCCGACGTGTTCGCCGGCGTTCCGCCGGAGGGGAAGGCCGAAACGGTCGAGCGGTTGAAGCAGCGCGGATCGACGGTGATGGTCGGCGACGGGACGAACGACGCCCCGGCGCTGGCGGCCGCCGACCTCGGGATCGCGCTCGGCGGCGGCACCGCCATGGCCGCCGACGCCGCGGACGTCGCCGTCATCGACGACGACCTCGGGTCGATCGAGACCGTGTTCGAACTCTCCCGGGCCGCCGGCCGGCGGGTGAAGGTGAACATCGGGTGGGCGTTCTGTTACAACGCCATCGCGATCCCGCTCGCCGTCGCCGGGTTGTTGAACCCGCTGTTCGCCGCGGTCGCGATGGGGCTCTCGAGCCTGCTGGTGGTGACGAACTCCTCGCGGCCGCTGCTGTCGGAGTGAGGGTGCGACCCCGCTTTGCTCCCTCCCCCCCGGCGATCATCACCCCCTCGTCCGTCGCCTCACTCCCCGTCGCCCGGCGGCACCGCGAGCACCGATATCGTTGAGCCCCGGATCACCCGCTCGGTCGTGCTTCCGGCGTGTCGGATCCGGTCGAACCCGCTCCGGCCGGCGGTCCCCATGACGACGAGGTCGACGCGCTCGTCCCCGACGAAATCGAGGATCTCATCGTCGGGATGGCCGCGCCGGAGGTGTTTCTCCACGTCGATTCCGGCCTCCCTGCCCGCCCGTTCGGCGTCATCAAGGGCCAGCTCTCCTTCGCGTTCCTGTCGCTCGACGACGACGTCCCAATCCCCGGCGCGGGCCTCGTCGACGACGTACAGCGCGTGGACCGCCGCGTCGAACGCCGCCGCCAGTTCGATCGCGCGGTCGACGCCCCCGTCGGCACAGTCGCTCCCGTCCGTCGGAACCAGGATCCGCTCGTATGTCATGGTCGACCATGTCTGATCTCGGAGAAAAACCCTCGGGTGGGACGCCATCGGGCGCTCCCCGTCGGACGTGTTCGCTTCCCGTCAGACGTGTTCCTCGAGAAAGTCGACGATCGCCCGATACGCCTCGATCCGGTTCTCGCGCTTCGAGAGCCCGTGGCCCTCGTCCTCGAATATCAGCTTCCGCACCGGAACGTCCTGCTCGCGGGCCTTCTCCGCGATCTGTTCGGCCTCGCCGACCGGCACCCGCGGGTCGTTCGCGCCGTGAAGGACGAACAGCGGCGACTCGATGTCCTCGATGGTGTTGATCGGCGAGATCGCCTCCAGCAGCTCCCGGTCCTCGTCGAGCGAGCCGTACTCGGCCTCGCGGAGCTCGCGCCGCCAGTCGCCGGTGTTCTCCAGGAACGTGACGAAGTTCGCGATGCCGACGACGTCGACGCCGGCCGCCCACAGCTCCGGGTGCTCCGTCAGCGACGCGAGCACCATGAACCCGCCGTAGGAGCCGCCCATCGCCACCACGCGGTCCGGGTCCACCTCCGGGTGGTCGTGGAGCCACTCGACGCCGGCACGGACGTCGGCGACCGAGTCCATCCGCCTTTCGACGTCGTCGAGCGCGGCGTACGACCGCCCGTAGCCCGATGACCCGCGGACGTTGGGCTCGAACACCGCGTACCCGTTGTTCAGCAGGTACTGGGTCACGGCCGCGAACGACGGCCGACGTTGCGATTCGGGCCCGCCGTGGACGTCGACGACGACGGGATACCCCGACTCCGGCGCCTCTCGTTCGGGCATGGCGAAGAACGCGGGGATATTTCGCCCGTCGAACGTCGGGTAGTGGACGAGTTCGCGCTCGACGAACGTGTCCGGCGGGATCCCGGCGGTCGTCGCCGCGGTCCAGCGCTCCGCCTCGCCCGTAGCCGTCTCGACGAGGTGTACGTTCGCGTTGTGCGTGCTCCCCGTGGCGGTCACCGCGAACCGGTCGCCGTCCGGCCCGAAGCTCACGCCGCCGGCGACGCCGTCCGGCAGGTCCGGATCGGCGAACGTCTCGATCCGGTCCGGCGCGACGAGTTCGCCGACCGTGAGCTCCGTGTAGCCGTCGACGTTGCGCGAGTAAACGATGCGCCGGGAGTCCTCGTGGATCGCGACGCCGTCGACGTTCCAGTCGTCACTGGCGTCCTCATCGCCGTCGTCGTCCCCCTCGTGATCGGCTCCCTCGTCATCGCCCTCCCCGGAGGCGACGACGGTGAACTCGTCGGTCGCGAGGTCAAGCCGCTCCAGCCGGAGGGTGTCGCCGTCGCGGTCGGTGACGAGGTAGATCGACTCGCCGTCGGGTCCCCACTCCGGACTGCCGAATCGGACCTCGCCCTCGTGTGGCGTGTGGTGGGTCAGGTCGCCGCTCGCGACGTCGAGGGTGTACACGTCGTGGTCGAAGGAGGCGTGTGCCTCGTGGACGATCAGCCGGTCGTCGCCCGGCGACCAGCCGGCGACGGAAAGCCAGCCGTCGCCCTCGTGGACCAGTTCCGCGTCATCGCCGGTCCCCTCGTGGCCCTGAACGTAGACGTCGAACGCCGCCTCGTCGCGGCGGTTCGAGGCGAACGCGAACCGTTCGCCGTCGTTCGCCCAGCCGCCCCACCGATGTTTCGCCTCCGGTCGACGGGTGAGGTCCGTGATCCGGCCGGACCCGTACTCCAACCGGTACAGCTGCGTGCGCTCGTTCCCGCCCTCGTCCATGCCGAAGACGGCCTCGGACAGCTCCGGCGAGGAGTCGACGAACGTGACGCGCTCGTCGTCGAACGTGTGCTGCTCCGGCCACTCCAACGGCCCGTCGACCGACCACACCTGCGGCGTCCCGGTGGCGTCGAGCAGGAACGAGAGGCGGCCGCCCGGCCCCAGATCCGCGCCGCCGGCGCTCCCGACGTTGAGGTACCGTTCGATGTCGTATCGATGCATGTGCCGGATTCCGTCGCCGACCGGAAACCGTTTCGGGTGGGATGCCGGGTCTTTTTGTTCGGCCCCACCCTGCGGTCGGCGTATGCGCGTCGCGTTCGTCTCACTTTTCACCGTCGAACACGGCGACACGCCGGCACGGACCCGGACGCGACGGATCGCCCATGGACTCGCCGACCGCGGCCACGACGTCACGTGGCTGTGTGCCCGCTGGTGGGGCGGCGGCGCCGAGACCTTCGAGAAGGCGGGGATCACCTATCGATCCCTCGTCGTCGACCCGTCGCCGTCGGCGTTTGCGGCGCGGCTCCCGGTTGTCATCCGCCGCCTCGGTCCGGACGTCGTCCACGCGGTCAACAGCCCGCCGACGCCGGCGCTGGCCGCGACGCTGGCCGGGCGGCTCCGCGGGCCGCCGGTCCTCGTCGACTGGTGGCGGGACCATCCCGCCGACTCGCGGCGGCGGTACGGGCTCCTCGCGCGCGACGCCGATGCGGTCGCCACCCCCTCCCGAACCACCAAAACCCGCGTCCGCGAGCACGGGGCCGCCGAGCCGGCCGTCCGAGTGCTCCCCGAGAGCATCAACGCCGACCTCATCGCCAACGCCGCCGTCGACGACCGGTTCGACGTCGTCTACTCGCGGCGGCTCGACCGCCACGCGAACGCCGAGTCGTTCCTGTTGGGGCTGGCCGAACTCCGAGGCCGCGACTGGAACGCCGCCGTCATCGGCGACGGTCCCGAACGGGACCGCGTCGAGTCGATGGCCCGGAACCTCCGGATCGACGACCGGGTTACGTTCCTCGGAGACTGCCCGCTCGCGGAACGCGTGTCGATCTTCAAAGGGACTCACGTCTTCGCACAGACCGCGGCCGTGGAGGTGTTCGCGACGGGGCTGCTGTGGGCGCTCGCGTGTGGCTGTGTCGGCCTCGTCGAGTACCAGGCCGACTCCAGCGCGCACGAACTCGTCGAGGGCCGCGACCGCGGACGGCTCGTCACCAGTCCCGAGGAGCTCGCCGACGCGATCGCCGCCGTCGGCGACCTCGAACGGCGGGCCGTCGACCCCGCATTCGAGACGTCCGACCACGGCGCCGTCCTCGATCGGTACCTCGAGGCGTACCGGTCGCTAGCTCCCGAGTGAACCGTCCGCAAGGCGCTTCCCCGCCCCGGTTAGCCGAGGCTACGTTTCCTCGGCGGGTATCGTTCCACCGTACTTCATGAAGACGAACGCGAGCCCGAGCGTGCTCACCATCGCGATGAACGTCGCGATCCCGAGCGCGCGGGCGCCCTGCGGCACGAACACCGCGCCGCTCGACCCCCCGCTGACGTCGACGGTGGGGATGTCCTCGCCGACGGCGATGCCGGCGTGCATGCCGACGGCGGTGTGCGGGACGCAGTGATAGTGCGTGATCCCGACGTCCTCCTCGGTGGCTTCGTACTCGTAGGTGGCACCCTCCTCGCCGACGGGGTCGCCGCTGTCGAGGGCGGCGGCACCGCCGTCCTCAACGGTCTGGACGTTGTGTGCGCCGCCGTTGCCGGTCCACTCCCAGATGATCGTCGTCCCGGGGTCGACCCACAGTTGGGTCGAGTCGAACGCGAGCCCCTGGTCGCCGGCCCCGACCGAGACGGTCACCTCGTCCTGCCCGCGAGCGTCCTCGTAGGACCCGACATTCCCGCTCGTGACCCCGCTCGGCCAGTCGGGCTCGACCGCCGCTTCCTCCTGTCCCGCCGCGGTCCCCGCCGTAGCCGTGGCCACGCCGGTGGCCGCCGCGCCGCCGGCCGTCCGAATGAACGCGCGCCGCGAGACGTCGTCCGTGCTCATACGTCGGCGTTCGTGACGCCCGGTAGTGAATATGTTGATCCGAACGCGGCGATGTACCGGCCGGAGACACCCCGCTCGGCCCCCGTTTCGACCGTCTATCGCCGTCGAATCCCGTCGAGATCGTCGAGGAACGCCCGGAGCGTCGCCCGCGTCACGTGCGGCATACACACCACGCGAAGCTCTCCGGTCCCGGTCCGCGACACCTTCCAGCCGGCGTCGCGAAGCGCCGCGAACTCTGACTCGGGGACCGCCGCGGCGATGAGCGGGAGTTCGGGGTCGACGACCTCGTACCCGCGGTCCGCGAGCTCAGCAGCGAGCCAGTCGGCGTTGTCGGCCGCGCGCTCGGCCGCCTCGCGGTACCCCTCGGGCCACAGCGCGTCCATCGCCGCGACCGCGCCGGCGACGCCCGCGCCGCTCCGGGTCCCGGTCAGCGTCGCCTGCGACCGCGACTCCAGGTACGGCGTGTCGACCGCGAGCGCGTCGAGCGCGGCGTCCTCGCGCGCCAAGAGACCGCCCGCGGGGACCGGCGCCTGACCGAACTTGTGGGGATCGATCGTCAGCGTGTCGACCGGCGCGTCGGCGAACGACCAGTCGTGCTCGGTGAAGGGGAGGACGAACCCGCCCCACGCGGCGTCGACGTGGACCCGGGCTCCGACCTCGCCGGCGGTCGCCGCAAGCTCCGGAATGGGGTCGACCCGGCCGTACTCCGTGCTGCCGGCGACGCCGACGACGAGCGCGGTCGCCTCGTCGACCGCGGCCGCGACGGCCTCGAGATCGGCTCGGTAGTCGTCGCCCACGGGGACGGTTCGCAGTTCCACGTCGAGCAGCTCCGCCGCCTTAGTGAACGAGAAGTGCGCGCTCGCCGGCGCGACGACGTTGACGTCGCACCCGCCGTGTCGGTTCCGCGCCGAGCGCACCGCCTGAACGTTCGCCTCGGTGCCGCCGGAGGTGACGTATCCCGCCGCGTCGGGCGGGGTCGGGTGGTCGGCAAGCGTCGCGAGCCGCTCGACCGCCCGCGTTTCGAGCGAGGCGACGGTCTCGTAAGTCGCGGGGTCGCCGGGGTTCGCCGCGAGGAACCGCTCGGCGGCCGCACGGGCGTCCGGGTGCGGCTCGGTACACATCGAGGAGAGCACCCGGTCGAACGACTGCGGCTCCGGTTCCGGTTGACGCATCTGCCCCCCTGTTTTCCCGGGCGGCTCTTACCCGTTCCGCTCTCGGCTGCGGCGGGAAAGCGGGGCGCGGGTGCCCTCAGCGAACCGAGTCGAGCAGCAGGCGTTGCTCGACCCGCTTGACCTCGTGTTGAACGTCGCGAACGGCATCGATGTTCGCCGAGATCGACGAGACCCCTTCCTCGACGAGGAACTCGACCATCTCCGGTTTCGATCCGGCCTGTCCACAGATGCTGGTGTCGACGCCGAGTTCGCGGCAGCGCTCGACCGTGTCGGCGATCAGCCGCAACACGGCGGGATGAAGCTCGTCGAACTGGTTGGCGACGTGCTCGTTGTTCCGGTCAACCGCGAGCGTGTACTGCGTGAGGTCGTTGGTGCCGAACGAGGCGAAGTCGATCCCGGCGTCGGCAAGCTCCTCGATCTGGAGCGCGCTCGCCGGCGTCTCGATCATCACGCCCCACGTGTTCGTCTCGGGGGTGAGCCCGACCTCCCGCATGTGCCGTTTCACGCCCTCGACGTCGGCGGCGTCGTTGACGAGCGGCACCATCACCTCGATGTTGTCGTACCCCATCTCGATGAGCCGCGCGAACGCCGAGAGCTCCTGTCGGAACGGTTCCGGCTTGTCCAGGCTCCGCCGGATCCCGCGCCAGCCGAGCATCGGATTTGGTTCGACGGGCTCGCCCTCGCCGCCCTCGAGGTCCCGGAACTCGTCGGTCGGCGCGTCGATCGTCCGGACCCTGACCGGACGGGGGGAGAACTCGTCGGCGACCTCGCGGACCCCGTCGATCAGCTCGTCTTGGTAGGCGCGCGCGCCGTGGTCGGCGATGTACCGCTCCGGCGTCTTCCCGAGCGAGAGGACCATGTGCTCGATCCGGAGCAGGCCGACGCCGTCGGCGCCGGTCGCGGCCGCGCGCTCGGCCGCCTCCGGGATCGAGACGTTTACCTTCACCTCCGTCGCGGTCATCGGCTTGACCGGGGTCTCCGGGCGCGCGGCCTCGACGGGCTCGAACTCCTCGGCGGGCTCGGCGTCGTCGTCGGTCCCGGCACGGACGGTCCCCTTCTCGCCGTCTATCGTAATCCCCTGTCCGTCCTCGAGGATCCGGGTCCCCTCGCCCGTCCCCACGACGGCGGGGACGCCGAGTTCGCGCGAGATGATCGCGGCGTGGCTCGTCATTCCCCCTTCGTCGGTGACGATCCCGGCGGCGCGTTTCATCGCCGGCACCATGTCGGGCATCGTCATCTCCGTCACGAGGACGTCGCCGTCCTGAACTTGGTCGAGGTGGTCGAGCTTCGTGACGACGCGGACCGCTCCCGAGACGGCCCCGGGACTCGCGCCGAGCCCGTTGACGAGGACGTCCTCCGCGTGGTCCCGCTCGCCGTCCGTTCCGGACGCCGTCGTCCCGTTCGATCCGTACGATCCGTCCGTCGCCGCCTCGACGACTTCGCCTCCGGCTCCCGTTCCGGATCCGTTCCCGTCGTCCTCCTGGATCGTCGTGATCGGCCGGGACTGGAGCATGTACACGTCACCCTCGTGGACCGCCCACTCGACGTCCTGTGGCGTCCCGTAGTGCTCCTCGACGCGCTCGCCGAGCGCGACGAGCTCCGCTATTTCCTCGTCGGAGAGGACGCGGTCGGTTCGGCGTTCGTCCTCGACGTCGAGTTGGACCGTCTCGCCCGTCTCCGGATTCTTGACCATCTCGACTTTTTTATCCGCGACCGTGACCGCCTCGACCGTTTGTCGCCCGCGGTCGTATACGTAGTTGTCCGGGGAGACGGCCCCCGAGACGACGGCCTCGCCGAGCCCCCAGGCGGCCTCGATGGTCATCTGTGGTTCGCCGGTCGAGGGGTGGCTCGTGAACAGCACGCCGGACTTCTCGGCGTCGACCATCCGCTGGACGACGACGGCGATGTCGACGTCCTCGTGGGGAAACCCCCGCTGTTGCCGGTAGTAGATCGCCCGCTGGGTGAACAGCGAGGCCCAGCACTCCCTGACCCGCCGAAGCAAGTCGTCACCGCGGACGTTGAGGAACGTCTCCTGCTGGCCGGCGAACGAGGAGCCCGGGAGATCCTCCGCGGTCGCCGACGACCGGACCGCGACGAACGCCTCCTCGTCGTCGCGTCCCATCGTTCGGTAGCTCTCGAGCACCTCCTCGCGGACGGACTCGGGGAACGGCGTTCCGGTGATCAGCTCTCGGGCGGTTTCCTCGGCCTCGCGAAGTGCGGCGTTGTCCTCGGGGTCGACGTCGACGGCCGCGAACAGTTCCTCGTCGATTCCGGCCTCCTCGATGAACGCCCGGTACGTCCCCGCCGTAACGACGAATCCGGGCGGGACGGGCAGGCCGGCGTCGGTGAGTTCACCCAACGAAGCACCCTTGCCGCCGACGGTCCCGACATCGTCGGCGCCAACGTCGTCCAGCCAGAGTACTGCCATTCGTATACCGAAGATTCCGCAAGCCGACGTATGAAGCTTCCGACCCACGCAAGCGCGAATAAAATATCACTCGTGACCGAGTTATGGGGTTCCCGACGCCGGACGGTCCCGACCGTTCGATCGTGGTTCGCGGCGATTCGTCGGTCGACCGTAGCGGAGAGGCGGATGCGAGGGACACGACCCGTGCCGGTCGCGAGGGACACGACCCGTCCGGTCGCGAGGGACACGACCCGTCCGGTCGCGAGCGATGGTGGAGGGCCGAAGCAGTCGGGGCGTGACGAACCGGCGAACGGTTCGTACCCAGTCGTTCGGTCCCCCCCGACCTATACTTATCTTCCGCGCTGACGATCCCACCTGTAACACGTTACAGGGGTTGTAACATGCGTTCGGCCGTCGCCGACCCGTCAGCCCGGTGAAAGCCGTCGTCCCTCCTCACGAAGGATCCGCGCCCACCAGTCGAACAGCCGGCTATCGAGTCCGTAGGCGTCGTCGACCCGCGCGGCCCACGCGTCGTCGGTGAACAGGAGCCGCTGGAACCGCCTCACGTCCGGAGAGAGCCGGTCACGGTCGCCCGCGTAGTACGACATCGATTCCTCGCGGGTCCGGTCCACGAGGCCGTCCGGGACCTCGATTCCGTCGGCGACCGCGACGTGGACGAACCACTCCAGGTGGAGCAGCGCGGCCGCACACACGAATCGCTCGCGGAACCCGGACACGCCGGCGAGCGCGGGGTCGCCGTCGACGACGACGTCACGGGGACGCGAGAACCGCGGGGCCGTCGCGGTGACCCCCGCGGCGGCCGCGACCTCGCCCGCGACCCGCCGGAGGCGCCGGTCGGCGTACCGGACCGGCGCGATCAGCCCGAGTTCGTACCACGGGGGCATCCACTCGCAGAACGGCTCGGAGAAGGCCCCGTCGGCGAGCAGCGTCGTCGCCACCGACCGAGCCGCGTTCGGCCCAAGGCCGGTCGGCCCGTCCGCTATTACGGCCGCGATCCGGTCCCCGTCGAGCGCGTCGGCTCCCGGAAACCCCATGCCGGCGGCGACCCGGCGGGTGTACGCGCGGCCCGCGGCGTACCACTCGGCGAAATCTTCGGGCGTCGTCAGCCGAAGCAGGTGGAGGACGGTGATGGACTCCGTACGGTCGGCGGGGGCAAAACGGCTCCGCCGTTGCCGACCTCGTCCCGCGGTTCGCCGACGCCGGAAACCCCTCGCTCAGGGTGCCGTCGATCTCACGTTCGGTCGGCCGATCCGTTCGGCTTGCCGCCGTCGACCGTTCCACCGGTATCGTCGGCTCCATCGGTTCCGCCGGTCTCGCCGGTTTCGCCCGCCCCGCCGTCATCGAGCGCCTCGTCCAATCCCCACTCGCTCGCGCGTTGGCGGGCCTCCGCTTGCGCCCGTTCGCGGATCGCCTCGATCCGTTCATCGTCGTCGAGAAACGCCGCAACCACGTCGGTGTCGTCCCCATCGTCACCGTCGAGCCGCCCCGCCGGCGCGGCCTCGCGGGTCCGCTCGGCCAACCTCGGGTCGTCCGCGAGTTCGGTCGCGGCCGCGGCCGGCGGGACCCGGAGCGCCGCCTCGGCATGTGCCCCCTCCAGAGCGTCCGCCCCGACCGCGTACAGTTCGACCCGGTACGGCCCCGGGACGGCGAGTTCGGCGAGCGCGTCCGCACCCCCACTGTCGGTCACCGTATTGTACGCGAGGACGGGGATGCCGTCGGCGAAGGTGATCACGCCGCGGACGTCGCCGGAGCGCAACAGGGTCTCGCGCGGAACGAGCGTCGCGTATCCGGTCAGATCCCGATCGAGCGCGGTCGACAGCGGCGTTCCGACGTCCGAAACGACCCGGGAGCGCAGGAGGTTCCCCTTCGGGATACGGAGCTCCGACGCGTCCTCCGATCGGGTCATGACGCGCTCCCTGGCCGCATCATGGCGTGTCCGGGATGACCGCGCTCTCGAACCGGGCCGCCACCGCGTCACCGTCGCCGTCGCGCACGTCCAGCCGCGCGGCCGCCTCGCGATACCGCGTTGCGGCCTCGCTGCCGGGCGCGTGTGCGAGCAGGGGTTCGCCCGCACGGCGTGCCGCCCGGACGACGTCGCTGTCGGGGATTCCGGCGAGCACCGGGCCACCGAAGTGACGGCCGGCCCGCTCGGCAACGTTGGCGGCGGAGTCCCGGACCTTGTTGAGCAGCACGCCCGCCGTGTTTGTGCCGTACGAGCGGGCGTACTCCTGAACCTTCAGGCCGTCCGACAGCGCGGGGATCGTCGGTTCCACGACGATCACGGACCGGTCGGCGAGGACGATCGGCAACACCGCCGACTTCGATCCGAGCGCGGCCGGCGAGTCCAACAATAACACGTCGGTGTCGCCCGCGAGCTCGGCGACGACCGACCGCAGCCGCCCCGGTTCCGCCGCCTCGAACCCCGCAAGCGACGTGCCACAGGGGACGACCGACAGCCCGAACCGGTCGTAGGTCGCCTCCGCGACGTCGGTCGCGGTCCCCGCGACGAGCATGTCGTGGAGGGTGACCGTGGCGTCGTCGAGCCCGGCGTGAAACAGCAGGTTCGCCATCCCCGTGTCGGCGTCGACGACGGTCACGTCGTGCTCGTCGGCCAGCGCCATCCCGAGTGCGAGCGTGCTCGTCGTCTTGCCGGTGCCGCCCTTGCCGCTGGCGACGGCGAACGCTTCGACCATGCTCGTTCGTCCGCGTCACCCTGCTAAAAGCTGTCCATTCCTCGTATTGGCAAGCCCCACCACTACCCCGGGGAGAACGTCTCATCGGCTGCCGTCGCCCTCGTGGCTTCCCCGCCGTCGGAACGTGCTCAAGAACAGCGTTTTGGTCGCTCCGATCAACACCCCGGTATGGTCGAGACGATATCCGCAAGCAAGTTCCGTGACATGGTCGATGCGGCACGGCGAGGGGAGCGCTCCTTTGCCGTCGTCGACACCAGACCCGAAAAGAGCTATGCGGGCTGGCGGATCGCCGGCTCGATCAACTACGTCTACAAGCCGTTTCACGCGTTCGACCTCGCCGACTTCGCGGACGCGACCGGACTTGCCCCCACGGAGACGGTCGTGACCGTCTGCGCGAAGGGACAGTCCTCATACATGCTCGCGGACGAGCTTGACGCCGCCGGCTACGAGGACGTCTACGCCATCGACGACGGCATGCGCGGCTGGTCGGCCGTCTACGACCGCGTCACGATTCCCCTCCCGGGCGTCGGCGACGACGCCCTCGACGTCGTCCAGATCCAACGCCGCGCGAAGGGCTGTCTGGGGTATCTCGTGGTGGGTGGATACGAGGGCAGCGACCGAAGCGAGGACGGCGACCGCATCGTAGTCCCCGATTCCGGTGACTCCCGCGTTGCCATCGCGGTCGACGTTTCCCGCCACGGCGAGGAGTGGCGGGCCGCGGCCGCCGAACACGACGCGTCGATCACGGCCGTACTCGACACTCACGTTCACGCCGACCACCTCTCCGGCGGCCGTACATTAGCGGACGCGCTGGGCGTTCCCTACGTTCTCCCGGCTGCGGCCGCCGCGCGCGACGTGGCCTACGACTTCGAGGCAATCGAGCGCAACGGAACTCTCGACGTCGGCGGCGTTGACCTGAAGGCGCTCGCGACCCCCGGTCACACCGAGGGTGCCGCGAGTTACCTCGTCGGGTGCTCCGCCGTGCTCACCGGTGACACCCTCTTTACCGACGGCGTCGGCCGGACGGAACTCCAGTTCGCGCCCGGCGACGGAACCGGAGAGACCTCCGCCGCCGAGGGAGTGAAACGGGAGTCGGCCGGCGCGCGAACCGGCGCGGAGCGGCTCTACGACTCGCTCCACGGGACCCTCCTCGCGGAGCCCGACGACGTCGTCGTGCTGCCCGGCCACTTCTCGGTCGCCTCCGACGGAACGACCGACGGGGTCGTTCCCGGCGAACCCGTAGCGACGACGGTGGGCGAGACGCGGGCCGGGATCGATCTCCTCGGTCGGGACCGGGAGGCGTTCGTCGAGGAGATCACGGCGACGCTGCCGGAGAAGCCGCCGAACTACGCGTCGGTGATCGCGGCCAACCGCGGGGTGGAGTGGCCGTCGGATGCGGTCGCCGCGATCGAACTCGAACTCGGCCCGAACCGCTGTGCGGCTGAGCCCGCACCGGAGCCCGGGGTCGAGGACTGACACTGATCACTGCGAATGGTTTCATGCGCTATCCGTCTTGGAGGCCGGCCTCCCGAAGCGCCTCGTTTAGGTCCTCGCGGACGCGCTCGCCCGTCTCGCGGTCCATCGCGGTCGTCACGATCCGATTCTCCTGGACGCTGGAGCCGTCGCGCAGGAGGAGCCGAACGTTCCCGTTCGTCCCCGCCCGCGTCGCCTTCGCCCGGAGCCCCGTCCGTGACCCCGTCCCGCCGGCGTCGATCGGGCCGGGGACGATCTTCTTGACGTGGGGGTGTTCGGCGACCGTCCGGACGGCCCGGCGGCCCTTTCGGTCGCCGATGAGCGTCGAGTGTGATCCGCCGATCTTCTCGCGGGGCGGAGTCTCGACGACCGCCAGCGTCCGGTCTCCGCGGCGCGCGAGCACCCACTCGACGACGTCGCTCGCGGCGTCGCCGTCGCCGTCGTGGTCCGGGTCGTTGCGGTTTCCGCGGCCGCCTCCGTTCCCCCCGCGGCTGTCCTTCCCCCCGCCCTCGGGAACCCGGTAGAACTCGTGGTGGACCTGCCGGCGCGTCTCCCGGATGGGGTCGCGTTCCCCCGCCGCGTACACCGTCTCCGGGCGTTTGCGGCGGACCTCGTCGGCGACGCGTCCGGCGAAGTTGCGCAGTTGTACGCGCGTCAACTCCGTGTCGTGTTCGGGCCGGGTCGTGACCGCCGTGTGTCCGACGACCTCGTCCTCGTCGAGCATCGTCAGATCGGCGCGATCCTCGGCGAACTCGACGACGACGGCGTCGCTGTTGGCGGTGTTACAGGTGAGACAGTAGTCCCCGGGCTTGTCGAGGGGGGTTCCACACCGCCCGCAGTTCATACGTGGGTGAGGGTCGTAGCTGGTAAAAGGGCGTCCGTTTCGACCGTCCGAGGGGTCCGGACCGGCGGGGCTGCCGCTCGACGGTCCGGATCCGATATGAATGGTGGACGACCGGGGTTGCCCGGCGTTCCGACACGGGGTATCCCGGTTGCCTCCTCCACCCCGTAACCCGACGAGCGACCGGCGTCCGGCGGTGGGCTGCTCGCTTCCGCGCCTGACCCGCTGTCGCCGACGAACCGCGACGGACCGCTCCTGCGAGCGGGCGCCGCGGACCACTGTCCCCGGCGGACGAGGCTTCCACGTTGGCTCTCGGGGCCCGCGCCGGTTCGACCGGACGCGCCCGGTGTTCGGTCCCCGCTGAAGACTGCCTCACGGGTGATGAGCGGGGCCTAACCGCCCGACCTAGTCCGATCCGGGGTAGATGGCACCATCTTAAGGGCCTTTCGTTCGGCCGGTCCGGGCGTCGCCGCCGATCGACGCTCCGTCGGCACGACGAGCGAAACTACGACAACAGCTCGCGAGCGTACACGGCGGCGAACGCTGGCACCGACACCGATACAACGATGACAGCGCGCGCGTGCCACACCAGCCAGAGGTGGTCCCGGAACACCGGGCTCGGCTCGATGGCGAGCGCCCACGCTCCCGCGCTCAGGGTCGTCGCGAGGCCGAGCATGACCGCGACGCCGGCGAGGACGTCCGGGTCGAGGTTCCCCCGCTCGACCGAGGCGATCACGACGGCGCTCACGAGTGCGAACAGCGCGATCCCGCCGGCCCCGACGACCCCGGACGCGTAGTAGTCGGCGAGTTGCGGCACGTACTCCGGTCCCGTGATGAGCGCGTACGGGACGCCGAGCACGATGACGGTGCCCACGGCGGCGGCGATCCCCGCCCGTCGCGAGACGTCGCGGAGGTTCATATCCGAACGTCGGACGGGCACGGCGGTAAAAGGACCGGATCGGCCTCGGTGAGACCGGATACGCCCTTGACTCGCCGGGTCGACGCCGCCGGCCCCCGACCGCGACGCCGACCACCGCGTTCCGTACCGTTTTGGGTCGCCGGGACGGATGACCCGTC
This sequence comes from Halorubrum sp., assembly GCA_028275105.1. Classification (GTDB taxonomy): domain Archaea; phylum Halobacteriota; class Halobacteria; order Halobacteriales; family Haloferacaceae; genus Halorubrum. Next base: position 6,887 of record JAQCNI010000014.1, on the reverse strand, counting down.
ATGAGCCTCGATATCGACCCGCCCGAGCCGCCGGAACTCTCCGCGGTTGACCCGAACGAGTACGAGGACGCCGAGGTCGCCGGCGGCGAGTACCGTCGCGACGAGCTGTCGGCGTTTCTCCGAGAGGGCGCGTGGGCGGAAGCGTTCGAGGAGTGGGCCCGCGGAAGCGACCTCGACGAGGCGGACTGGCGGATCGCCGAGGACCTCGGGCTGGTCTCCCGGTATGATTTCTTTTGGGACTCCTTTGCCGACCGCGTCGGGTATCACGCGCCGGGGATCCCCGAGGACTGGAAGGAGCGCGAGTACCACGAGGCGCTGGACTCATGGGGATCGGTCTCCGGGATCAACGCGGCGCTCACGGAGCTCGGACAGATCGTCTGTGAGGTGCTCAAATCCGAATACATCGACTGGGAGTCCGAATACGAGGCGCCCGACGACCTCCCCGACTTCGACACCTGACCGTGTCCGCCCCCGAGTTCGTCCCCCCGGCGATCCCCGCGTTCGACGCCGAGGCCGCCGCCGCCGCCCGCGAACGCCAGGCCGCGCTCGCGAAACCCCCCGGAAGCCTCGGTCGGCTGGAGGACCTTGCGGCCGCGCTCGCGGGACTGACCGCCACCCCTCGGCCCACCCTCGACGACCCCGTGGTCATCGTCGCGGCGGCCGACCACGGAGTCACTGCACGCGGCGTCTCGGCGTACCCCGGGTCGGTCACCCGGGCGATGCTCCGGACCGTCGCCGCGGGCGGCGCGGCGGTGAACGCGATCGCCGACGTCGTCGGCGCGGAGACGGTCGCCGTCGACGCCGGCGTTGACGGTCCGCCGGTCGCGGACGTCGTCGACGAACGACTCGGCCGTGGAACCGACGACATCGCGGCGGCGCCGGCGATGTCGCGGACCGACGCCGTTGCGGCGCTCGACGCCGGCGTCCGGGTCGCGCGGACGAGAGTCGCGGACGCCGACGTCGTCGCACTCGGGGAGTTGGGGATCGGAAACACGACCGTCGCCGCCGCGCTCACCGCGGCGCTGACCGGCGCGGAGCCGGACCGGGTCACCGGTTACGGGACCGGGATCGACGACGGGACGCGAGCCCACAAGGTCGAGGTCGTCGAGCGGGCGCTCGCGCGCAACGGGCTTGACGGGGACACGGAGCCCAGCGAGAACATGGAATCCGGTGAGAACGCGGAGGCCGACGGTCCGGTCGGGGTCCTCCGCCGTGTCGGCGGGTACGAGATCGGTCTGTTGGCCGGCGTCGCGCTCGGCTGTGCGGCCGACCGAACCCCAGTTGTCGTCGACGGCGTCGTCTCGGGCGCGGCCGCGCTCCTCGCGGCCGCCATCGAGAGTGACGTTCGCCCGTACCTGCTTCCCTCGCACGTCGGGGACGAACCGGGCCACGCGGTCCAACTCGACGCGCTCGATCTTGCCCCGCTGTTCGACTATGGGCTCCGGCTTGGCGAGGGGTCCGGCGCGGCGCTGGCGCTCGCGACGTATCGCGTCGGCTGCCGGGTTCACGACCGGACGGCGACGCTCGCCGAGACGGGGATCGAGCCGTGACCGGTGGCGGGATCACTCCGTGACCGGTGACGGGATCGCCCCGTGATCGACCCGTGAACCCCGACGGGATCGAACGGCGAGTCCCTCGCATCCGAACGGCGAGCCCGTCGTATCCGAACGGCGAGTTCGTCGTATTCAAATACGCGGGCGGGGACACATTCGTATGGAGCAGATCGACGACCAGTACACGCCCGCGGACGTCGAGTCCACGGTCGAGGCATACTGGGACGACCACGACGCCTACGAGGCGGCGACGGCGGCTCACGCCGACGACCCGCCGTTCTTCTTCGTCGACGGCCCGCCGTACACCTCCGGCCAGATGCACCTCGGGACCGCCTGGAACAAGACGTTGAAGGACGCCGTCCTCCGCCACAAACGGATGACCGGCCACCGGGTGACCGACCGACCGGGATACGACATGCACGGGCTCCCGATCGAGGTGAAAGTCGAGGAACAGCTCGGCTTCGAGAACAAGCGGGACATCGAGGAGTACGGCATGGAGGCGTTCATCGAGGAGTGTAAGTCGTTCGCGGAGTCGAACCGCGAGGCGATGGACGAGGACTTCCGATCGATCGGCGTCTGGATGGACTGGGACGACCCCTACAGGACGGTCTCGCCGGAGTACATGGAGGCCGCCTGGTGGGCGTTCTCGCGGGTCGCCGACAACGGCCTCGTCGAGCAGGGAAAACGCTCGATCTCGCAGTGTCCCCGGTGTGAGACCGGGCTCGCGAACAACGAGGTCGAGTACGAGGACGTCGAGGACCCGTCGATCTACGTGAAGTTCCCGCTCTCGGAGCGGGAGGGGAGCCTCGTGATCTGGACGACGACGCCGTGGACGATCCCGGCCAACACGTTCGTCGCCGTCGACGAGGACCTCACCTACAACGCGGTTCGCGCCGAGAGGGACGGCGAGGCGGAGCTGCTGTACGTCGCCGCCGACTGCGTCGAGGACGTCCTGACCGAGGGTCGGTACGAGGACTACGAGGTGGAGGCGGAGCCGTCCGGGAGCGAGCTCGTCGGGTGGTCGTACGACCACCCGCTCGCCGACCGCGTGGCCGAGTACCCCGGCTTCGAGGGGGCGTGTGAGGTGTACGCCGCCGACTACGTCGAGGCCGACCGAACCGGCCTCGTCCACTCCGCGCCCGGCCACGGGGAGGAGGACTTCGAGCGCGGGAGCGAGCTCGGCATGGAGATATTCTGCCCCGTCGGCCCGAACGGCGAGTTCACCGACGCCGCCGGGGAGTACGCGGGTGAGTTCGTTCGCGACGCCAACGACGCCATCGTCGACGACCTCGTCGCCGACGGACGGATGCTCGCACACGGCACCGTCGACCACAGCTACGGCCACTGCTGGCGGTGTGACACGGGGATCATCCAGCTCGTCACCAACCAGTGGTTCATCTCGATCACGGACGTGAAGGCGGACCTCCTCGACAACATGGAGGAGTCCGAGTGGCACCCGGGGTGGGCCCGGGACAACCGGTTCCGCGACTTCATCGAGGACGCGCCCGACTGGAACGTCTCCCGGCAGCGCTACTGGGGGATCCCGATCCCGATCTGGGTGCCGGAGGGATCGGACGGCGGGAACCTCGACGACGACATGGTCGTGATCGGCTCGCGCGAGGAACTCGCCGACCGCGTCGAGGAGGACGTCGATCCGGACTCGATCGACCTCCATCGCCCCTCGGTCGACGACCTGACGATCGTCGAGGACGGAACGACCTACCGGCGCGTCGAGGACGTGTTCGACGTCTGGCTCGACTCCTCGATCGCCACGTGGGGGACCCTCGGCTATCCGGGCGACGACGAGGCTTACGAGGAGCTGTGGCCCGCCGACCTGATCATCGAGGCCCACGACCAGACCCGCGGCTGGTTCTGGTCGCAACTGGGGATGGGGACCGCCGCGGTCGACGAGGTTCCCTACGAGGAGGTGGTGATGCACGGGTTCGCCAACGACGAGGACGGCCGAAAGATGTCCAAGTCCGTCGGGAACATCGTCACGCCCGAGGAGGCGATCGAGCGTGCGGGCCGTGATCCCCTCCGGACGTACCTGCTCTCACACGACCAGCAGGGCGTCGATCTCGCGTTCGAGTGGGAGGGGCTCGGCGAGATCCAGGGAAAGCTCAACATCCTCTGGAACGTGTTCCGGTTCCCGCTGGAGTACATGGCCCTGGACGGCTACGACCCCGCCGAGGCGAGCCTCGACGACGGTGAGCTCGCGGTCGTCGACGAGTGGGTGCTCTCCCGCCTCCAGTCGGTCGAGACGACGGTTACCGAGGCGTGGGACGATTACCGCGTCAGCGACGCGGTCAACGCCGTGATCGAGTTCGTCACGCAGGACGTCTCCCGCTTCTACGTTAAGGCGGTTCGCGATCGTATGTGGGAGGAGGCCGACTCGGCGTCGAAACGCGGCGCGTACGCGACCCTCTCGGTCGTACTCGACGAGGTGATCCGGCTGCTCGCGCCGATCGCTCCGTACCTGACGGAGCGGATGTATCGGATACTCGATGGGTCGGCGACCACCGTCCACGCGCTGTCGTACCCCGAGCCCGACGGATCGCTCCGTGACCCGGAGCTGGAGGCCGACATCGCCGTCGTCCGCGACGTCGAGGAGGCGGCGGCGAACGCCCGCCAGCAGGCCGGCCGGAAGCTCCGCTGGCCGGTCCCGCGGGTCATCGTGGAGACCGACGACGACACGGTCGCGGGCGCGGTCGACCGCCTCGGCGACCTCCTCGCCGACCGCGTCAACGCCCGATCGGTGACGGCGACGGACGCGTTCGGTGAACTCGTCGAGCGTGCGGAGCCCCGGATGTCGGAGATCGGCCCCGCGTTCGGCGGCGACGCCCAGGACGTGATGGCCGCCGTTCAGGGGGCGACCCGCGAGGGGATCGAGACGGGGATCGTCGTCGGCGACGAGACCGTCCATCTCGACGATTCGATGGTCGAGTACGTCCCGGAACCGCCCGCGGACGTCACGGGCGTCGAGTTCGACGGCGGCACCGTCTACGTGGACACCTCGCTCACCACCGAGATCGAGGCCGAGGGGTACGCCCGCGACGTGATCCGCCGGACCCAGGAGATGCGCAAGGACCTCGACCTCGACGTCGAGGCGCGGATTCGCGTCGGCGTCGACGTTGACGACGAGCGCGTCGCCGGCTTCGTCGCGGATAACGCCGACCTCGTCGCCGACGAGGTTCGCGCCGACGCGTGGCTCGATGCCGCGACCGACGCCGCGACCGACGGGCTCGTCGAGGAGTGGGATGTCGAGGACGTCGTGGTCACCATCGGGATCGAGCCGATCGCGTAATCGACCGAGCGTGCGGTCAAGCGGCCGGCCACGCATGCGCTCGAACGATCGTTCGAGCACCCGAGCGAAACGCCCCTTCATCGTTCCCGAAACGTATACTACGGTCGCCGTCTTGAGTTCATATATGCGTGTCCGACCGGCGCGTCCCGGCGACGCCGAGACGCTTCGGATGGCGGTCTCACGAGCCCGTGAAGAATCGGTGTTCGACGACATCGCGTCGCCGTTGCTCGACGTCTCCGCGGCGGGCGTCAGGGAGGCCGCGGCGGGTGCGGAGTGCTCCTTCCTGATGGAGGCCGACGATGCTCCGGTCGGACTGGCGATCGCACACCCGGACGACGACGGAAGCGAGGCGGAGTTGCTCGCGCTGTGGGTCCATCCCGCACACGCCGGAAACGGGGTCACCGAGACGCTGCTCTCCCGTATCGCCTCGTCGCTCGCCGAGCGAGGCGTCGAAACGGTCCGCGCCACGGTTCCGGCGGACCGCCCGAGCGTCCGCGAGTTCTACCACGCTCACGGGTTCGAGTGCCGGCATCGGCGCCGGGGGACCGCCGGCGACGAGGTGGTGGCGGCGCGCATCGACGCGGTCGGGTGACCGGACTCCGCCGGCGGTTCGCGTGGTCGGTCCCCGTTCGTCGTCTCGACGAGTCGGGGACGCCATTCAGCCGTCCTCGGAGCTTACTTTAGCCGCTCCTGAAGAAATGAGGGATGCGCCGCGGTGACGCCGTCGACCGCGAGCAGCTCGCCGCTGATCACGTCACCGAGCTCGTCCCCGTCACTCGCACGGACCTCGGCCATCAGCATGTGGTCGCCCGAGGAGGTGTACAGTGCCTCGACCTCGTCAAGCTCCTTTAGATCGCGTGTCGCCGAGACGTACCGCCCCGAGTCGACGTCCATCCCTACCATCGCGATCGACTGTGTCGACAGCTTCTTTGGGTCGACGTCGGCGGAGTAGCCGACGATGACGCCCTCCTGCTCGAGCCTGTCGATGTACTTGCGGACGGTGGGCTTCGAGACGTCGGCCCGATCCGCGATCTCCCCGCAGGAGGCCTGTGCGTCGTCCTCCAATACGGAGAGGATGCGCTCTTCCGTCGATACCGTGCTCATACACTACCTTTGTGGTCACGGAAAAAATACCTTGCGAACCCGAAAAAGACGACCATCGAATGGGGATCGAAACCGAAATCGAAGAACCGAGGCGTCAGCATCGATCGGATCGGGGAACACGTTCGTCGAGGGACCGGCCGCGAGGGGCCGTTCCCGCCCGCGTTAGGCGTGTTTGTCGATGAACTGGTCGTACGACCGCTCCCACTCGTAGTCGTCGTCCCAGTAGCGCTCCGCGAGCGGTTCGTCCGGCATCTCGCCGATCTGGCGCTTCTCCTCGCCGTACGACGGCCGGCCCTCCTCAACGTAGTATCGGCCGGTGAGCACCTCGCCCTCGTGTAGCGCTTCCTCGGTCATCCGCATCATCTCGGCGGCCTCGACGCGGTCGTTTATGTCGAACTCGTAGTCGTCGGAGTCTTGCACGTCGATGTACGGCACGTACTGACGCGCGTCCTTGTTCCAGGTCGGACACTGCGTCAGGAAGTCGACGTGGGCGAATCCGTCGTGTTCGATCGCCTCGGCGATTATCTCCTTGGCCTGGTTCGGGTTGACCGCGGCGGTCCGGGCGACGTACGACGCGCCCGCGTTCAGCGAGAGCGAGAGCGGCTTAAGCGGCTGCTTGGCGCTCCCGGAGGGCTGCGTCTTCGACTTGTGCCCCTTCGGGCTGGTGGGCGACGTCTGCCCCTTCGTCAGCCCGAAGATCTCGTTGTTGAACACGATGTACGTCATGTCGTGGTTCTCCCGGGCCGAGTGGAGGAAGTGGTTCCCGCCGATCCCGTAGCCGTCGCCGTCGCCGCCGGCGGCGATCACTTCGAGGTCGGGGTTCGCGAGCTTCGCGGCGCGGGCCACGGGTAGCGAGCGCCCGTGGATCGTGTGGAAGCCGTACGTGTCGAGGTAGCTGTTCAGCTTCCCCGAACAGCCGATCCCGG